>CASGHD010000001.1 GCA_949319575.1 uncultured Anaerolineales bacterium
GTAACTACTCAGGCATGTCGTTGCGAGGAGGCTCTTGCTCGCCTGCCCCGATGTTTTTCGGGGTCCCGACGCCTGTCCTGAGCCTGTCGAAGGGAAGCAATCTCCCGGCGTTGGGGGACTGCTTCGGCAAAACCAAGAGCGCCTCGCAGCGACATGTTCCCAGGCTGTGTAGTTACGATAAATCTTGCGTTACGAACACTATTGCACAAAGTGAGTTATTGGGTGAAGCGCAACTCAAACAGAAAAGACCTGACTTGGCGTCAGGTCTTTTCTGTTTTTATCCGATTACTTTTGACTTGAAAAAATCCCCGGCAATAGGGCCGCCGCAAACGGTAGGAAAAGTATCAACCCAAACAAGAGGATTCCGCTACTCCCATTCCCACCGGGGGCTGGCGTGTCGGTGGGCAGAGGTTCCGGCGTATCTGTTGGCGGAGGCTCGGGAGTATCCGTTGGCGGAGGCGCCGAGGTATCCGTTGGAGACACGGCGGTATTTGTTGGCGGCTCAGATGTAACTGTCGACGCCTGGGTGCTTGTCGAGGTCGGTGGAACATCTGTATCGGTAGGGGCGGGCGTGTATGTATCAGTTGGCGCCGATGTGTTTGTTGGAACAGGCGTGGAAGAGATCGTCGCTGTAGGTATCCGCGTATTTGTAGGGACCAATGTATTGGGGATCGGCGTCTTTGTTGGGGGCGGCGCGCTTGTCGGGTTTTCGAAAAAGCCTCCTCCGTCGCTTACCCGCGTAAGGAATGCAAAAATCGGCGGAACAACAGCGGGAGTGGATGAACTCGACCCCCTGGCGGGAGTTGGCGAACCCGCTCCGGGCGTGGCTGAGGGTCCTGTAACTAAAATTTTGAAAAACGAATCGGATGTGGGGGTAAAAAACAAGTTGGCAAACGCTTGTTGGGTCAATATCCGGTCGAGAGGCGTAGGCGTGGGAGATTGGCGCGGCGCTAGCACCACATCGGCATGAGGGTCCCTTCCTCCTGAAACAAGATATGGTATGCCGAATGCCAACAGGCACACAAACATGACAACAACGGGAATGGCAAAACCCTGCTGTCTTTGGGTTTGCATAACTACGAAATTCTCCTCATAAACGCGACGAAAACAAGCATGGCGAGATCGCCAACGAAATTATCCCACAAAACACCGGCACCGGCATGGGTAAATAGTACAAAGGGAGTGACGAAACGTATGTGTGAAAGTTCTCTTCGCCACAGAGACCACCAAGACTATAGAGAGAAAATCTCAAACTCTCTGCGCGCTCTATGGTTTCACACAATCTAGGCGCCACGCCTTAGCGCAAAAAGCGCAGACCTGTATGGTCTGCGCTGTAGGTTTTCCGGTCAGGAAACAGGTCAGTAAATGTAGATTACCTGTCCGGCGTAAATGTAGTTTGCGTTCGGGATGCCGTTCCTCCACTGCAAGTGGCTGACGGTCACTCCGTAATACATGGAGATCCCGCCTAGCGTGTCGCCTCGGCACACCACGTAATAACTCCCGTAGGCGTTATAGCCCGGCCCGCAATAATACGAAACCGGATCGTACCCGCCGGGGATAGATAACGCCTGCCCGGGGTAAATATAGTAGGAGTAACTTACCCAGGGATTCGCCGCTACCAGCGACGAGAGCGACACCCCGCAGTTGCGGGCGATCTTGGCAAGCCAGTCTCCCGGCTGAACATAGTACGTGCTCGGACAAGACGCCCAAGCTTTCGCGTTGTTCACGCTGGCGAACGATGTGAACAACAAAATCACGATCACACTTAGTTGAACGATCCGTTTGATGGTCATGCCTTCCTCCTCGATGGTTTGTTGATTGCCAGTCATAGTGTACAACTTTCAGGGTCGAATTTCAAGTAGGATTTGCCAGACCTGACATTTGTCCATGACTTTTGTCGTACCCAGAGATTGCAACACCCATGAGGCGGAAAAGATTCCCCGTCGATAGACCAAGTCCCTTGAAATTGGAGAGAGCCGATGGAAAAGAGCGGCTCACTCCCCATTTCGAGCCGATTCTGCCTCTGCCGCCCCTCCCGCCTGCCCAAACGGACTCGCGATCCCCCCGCGTGGCGCGAGCAACGCCCGGGCGTTGAATCAGCCCACCCCGTCAGGTTGAACCGTCTGCCCATCCACGAAAATGCGGTCAGTACATCACGTGGCTATTATCCTGTTCGAGAAATATGACCGAGTCTTTCCAACATGCCGAGGAAGTCGCGTTGCGCCCAGCGCTCTGTCAATTTGCCGTCTTTGATACGGAAAATATCCATCCCGGAGTAAGTGATCTGCCTGTTTGTGGCGGGAAACCCCCGGAAGGAATCTGCCTGGGTGGCGGTGAACTCCACCCGGGCAACCACTTCGTCGCCCTCCGCAATCAGATCTTGCAGGGATGCCTGAATATCCGGGAAAATCCGAATCATAACGTGATACAAAGTTTTGAAATGCTCCCTCCCTTTGTCCCGCGCGGCGTGATCGTCGAAATCTTCCGCGATCATTTCGTCAATCAACTCATCCTTTCGCCCATTCACCACCTCCGCATAAAACCGCCTGATCAACGCTTTGTTCTGTTCCAGCATATCATCTCCGCATGACAAATTTTCGCCAGGATTTTAATCCATCCATGGCTCGCTGAATACTGACAAATATCCTGTTCGTTGACTGTGCCAAAGCCCGGGTTTTGGTTCTATTTGTACGCGGACTGCGCGGATCGAACGGATTTTATTCTACCTACCTGACAGTTTTAAAAATGGGACGCAGAAAAACGCAGATGAACGCTGATTTTTCAACAACCAGGCGGAAAAAAGTTTTTTATCTGCGTTTTCAGCATGCCTCAGCGTCCAAAAAGGAAAGTGTCAGGTGGTTAGATTTTATTCTGTTTTTTACGGAGGGTTCCATGTTGTCCGCGCGCTCCGTGTGCCGAAAGGGCTTTTTATCAAGCTACTTTTGTAAAACCGGCTCTAGCGTTTTTGACGGGAAATGCTTTTTTCAAACACAAAGGCTTGCATTGACGGTTCGTCTTTCGCTCACCGTATCGAAATGACACGACGGCCACAAAGGAAAAAACCAAGGAATCCAGACTTGTCCCCTCTTTGTGCACTTTGTGTCATTTCGGCCGGCTCAATGCAAGCCTTCGTGGTGAAGCTCTGTCCCGTTCATTACAGGAGACCCGTAAAATCATAATCCTGTTCAAACCTTACGGTATAATTCCGACCATGAATACACAAATTATCGGCGTCCGCTTTACCAAAGTGGGCAAAATCTATCACTTCGACACTTCCACCGTGCCAGACGTGCAGATCGGCGAACACGTGATCGTGGATACTTCGCGCGGCAGGCACCTCGGCGAGGTCATGCGCGTGGAGAAGGAAACGCCTCCCAAACCGGAAGGCGGCTGGAGGTCCGTAGAGAGGCGCGCCACCCCGCGCGACCTGCTCCTCCGCCAGTCGTGGCAATCCAAACAGACCGAGGCGATGATCAACTGCCGCGCCCGCGCCTCTGAACTCAAACTCGAAGGGGTCAAGATCGTCGCCGCTGAATACAACTACGACGGCGCGCGCCTCGCCTTTTTATTCAGCACCGAGACCGAAGAAAAAGTGGATCTCAAATCGCTGAAAAAAGACATGCACGCGCTATACCCCAACACGTTTATCGAACTGCGGCAGATCGGTCCGCGCGACGTGGCGAAGATCATCGGCGGCATGGGCGCGTGTGGAATCGAAACGCGCTGTTGCTCGAAATTCCTCACCGACTTCTCCCCCATCTCGATCAAGATGGCAAAAGACCAGGGCATCTCGCTCACGCCCGAAGAGATCACCGGCATGTGCGGGCGCTTGCGCTGTTGCCTCATCTACGAATACGAGCAATACGTCGAAGCGCGCAAATCACTGCCCAAGCGAAACAAACGCGTGGTCACCCCCAAAGGCGAAGGCAAAGTGATCGACGCGTTACCCATGAGCAACAAAGTGATCGTGTTGCTCGAAACAGAAGAAGGCAAACGATTCACCGAAACCTTCGACCACACCGACCTGCAACCCTGGGACGAACTCGAAGCCCTGCGCCGCAAATCGAACGCGCCCTGCGACCGGCACGAAGGCGGCGGATGCACCTGCGGAAAATCCAGCCCGCTCAAGAAAAATGGCAGACCCAACTAACGCGTGGGAAACCCCTCAAAAAATTCTGGTGATTCTGGCGCACCCCGATGACCCAGAATTTTTTTGCGGCGCGTCGCTCGCCAAGTGGGCGCGCGACAGACACGAGATCACGTATTTGCTTTTGACGTGCGGCGATAAGGGATTCAATCCCACCACACAACCAGACATGACGACGGAAAAGCTTTGCGCGCTTCGCCATGTGGAACAACACAACGCAGCGGATGTAATCGGCGTAAAAGCGGTTCATTTTCTGGACGTGGAGGATGGTTACCTCATCCCCAGCCTTGACCTCCGCCGCGACATCGTGCGCGAGATCCGCCGGCACAAGCCAGATATCCTCGTCACCTGCGATCCGCAAAACCTCTTTGCCATGTATGGACTCAATCATCCCGACCACCGCGCCTGCGGACAAGTCGTCCTGGATGCGGTCTTCCCCGCCGCGGGGAGCAAAGTATTCTTCCCTGAATTGCTCGACGAAGGCTTCGAACCTCACATGCCCAAAGAAATCTGGTGTTCCTTAACCTCGCAACCAAACACCATCCTCGATGTTACCGACACATGGGACATCAAACTCAAAGCCTTGTTCGAGCACAAAACACAAATTCAAGAACCAGATAAACTCGCCGAACGGATGAAATCCCGCCGCGCCGAAGACAGCACGGAAGAAAATCCGCGCTATGAAGAAAAGTTTAGAGTTGTGAAATACAATTAAGAAATTAACCGCAAAGAGCGCTAAGAACGCAAAGTTTTAAATCTTTTCTTTGCGATCTTCGCGCGCTTGGCGGTTCAAAAAAAGGAGAACCTCCCATGCCCAACTTCCTCCAGCACGCCGAAGAACTATTCCCCTACACTCAAACCCTGCGCCGCGACTTTCATAAACATCCCGAACTCGGATTCAATGAAATTCGCACGGGCGGGATCGTTGCCAAAGAACTCGAAGCCCTCGGGCTTGAAGTGACGAAAGGAGTCGGAAAGACCGGCGTAGTCGGCTATCTCGAAGGCTCGCGCCCGGGCCCGACGATCCTCCTCCGCTTCGACATGGACGCGCTCCCCATCCACGAAGAGACCGGCGCGGAATATTCATCCACGAATCCCGGCGTGATGCACGCCTGCGGACACGACGGTCACACTGCCATTGGACTCACGGTTGCGAAAATGCTCCACGCGCATCGCGACGAACTTGCAGGGAGTATCAAGTTTTGTTTCCAACCCTCCGAGGAGGGAACCAATGGGCAAGAAGTCGGCGGCGCGTTGATGATGATGCGCGACGGCGTTTTAGAATCGCCAAAAGTCGAAAAGACGTTGTCGCTTCACGTGTGGAACGATAAGCCCGTCGGCTGGTTGAGCGTGGCGAAAGGACCCGTCATGGCTGGCGCGGAATTATTCTCCGTCAAATTGACCGGCAAAGGCGGGCACGGCGCCGCGCCGGATACAACGATTGACCCGGTGGTTGCCGCGGCGCAGATCGTCACCGCGTTGCAAACCATCGTCTCGCGCAATGTTCCCCCGCTCAAACCGGCGGTGGTCAGTGTTACTTCCATTCACGCAGGCTCCGCGTTCAATATCATCCCGCAAACTGCCGAGATTAACGGCACGATTCGAAACTTCGACCCCGATGTCCGCAAGATGGTACTTGCGCGCTTCGAGGAGATCGCGCGCGGAATCGGTTCCTCGATGGGCTGCGAAGTGGAGATCACACTCAAGCAAGTCACGCCGACGGTAATCAACAACGAAACTGTTACTGACAGCGTGTTCAAATCCGCGCAGGCTCTTTTTCCTAAAACCGAGATTGAAACAACGCCTTACCTGACCATGGGCGCGGAAGACATGGGCTATATGCAGGAACAGGTTAACGGTTGCTATTTCTTTATCGGCTCCGCCAACGATGAAAAGAATCTCAACTACAACCATCACCATCCCAAGTTCGATTTCGACGAACGCGCGCTAGTCACCGGCGCGGCGCTGATGGCAACCGCGGCGGCTGATCTGTTGAAATAAAATACGGAATCAGGGAAGCGCCACCGAATAAACTTCCAATGAACGAACGCCCCATCTTGCAGAAAGGCGCGATCAATGCTCCCCCCTAACGCCGGCGTTAGCGCCGCTTTATTTATCGCAGGGGCGCTCTGCTTCGCCGGGGGCTTCATCACTTGGCAAACTCGCATCAACACGCCGGGCGCATCGTCTTTAATTACCCTGGCGTTCAGTTTATGCTGGTGGGATATTACATACGGTCTCTTTTTGGCGAACGCGCCCGCGCTTTACCCTAACTTTTGGCTGCACACCGTTTATGTGGGAGTTGTTCTGACCCCGCCGTCTGTTCTGTGGTTTGCCGCGCAAATTTCGGGGCTGACTACATGGTCGAAACCATCGCTCGTCATAAGTTTATACGCCGTCTCTGTTCTAGTGTTAGCGCTCCTGGCAACCGACTCGTATCACGGCTTGTTTTTTGGGGGCATCGAGATCAAGAGCGCCGAAATGATTCTAAGCGGCGGCCCGATCTTCTGGGCGAACCTCGCTTATTCCTACGCGCTCATGTTGATCAGCCTGTTCGTCCTGACGCGCCGCTTCAGGAAGGCGACTGGGATTTTCCGCAAGCAACTGGGAATCGTTTTGTTTGGAGTCATCATCCCATGGGTCAGCAATCTTATGTTCGTCGCCGGGCTAAGCCCGCTTCCAAACGTGGATAATACCCCGCTGTCATTTACCGTCACGGGAATTATCTTCGCATACGCGCTGTTGCAGTATCGCTTGTTGGATATCATCCCAATCGCGCGAGATGTGTTGATCGAGAACATGAGCGACGGCGTAATCGTTTTAGATTCGGAAAATCGGCTGGTAGACTTCAACCCCGCCGCGCTTCAAAGCCTCGAACTGGAGCGACCACCCCAAATAGGTCAACCCGCCGGCTGAGATCTTTGCAAAATGGACCGATCTTGTGGAAGACTTCTCCGGCGTCAACGATATTCGCGTTGAGCTGTCATTCGACAAACCCATCCGCGCATTCCTCGACTTGAAAATTTCTCCGCTGTACGACGATCGCGCCAATTTTCTGGGACGGCTCATCGTTTGGAGGGATATCACCCCGCTCAAAAATACGCAAACTGAACTGCAAGAACAAGTCATCCGCGACCCATTGACCGGGCTATACAATCGCCGCTATCTGAACGAGATTCTCACGCGCGAACTCGCGCGCGCCACCCGCGAAAATTATCCGATCAGTCTGGCGCTCATTGACATTGACGATTTCAAACATGTGAACGACGCCTACGGCCACCCTGCCGGGGATTCTGTTTTACAACGTTTCGCAAAGCAACTGCTCAATCAAACGCGGGTCGAGGATACGGTGTATCGGTACGGCGGCGAGGAATTTCTTGTTTTGTTGCCAAACTGCGCCGGTGCAAACGCCATGAAAATTGTCGAGAAATGGAGAAGTTCCTTTCAGCGAACGAACATCTCCTACAAAATTGGAATTACGGGGATTACCATTTCATGCGGTATTGCAGAATTTCCAACCGACGGCGGAACCGGCGAGGAACTAATCGCCACAGCAGACCAATTCCTATATCACGCGAAAGCGACGGGAAAGAATCGCGTCGTCGCGCGCGCAAATCGTTGAAAAAGTTGGACAGCAAAACAGCCCAGAATGAAAGGTTGATATGTTGAAGTAGTTCTATGAAGCGGACGATTGCGATCGTCTGCTTTTTGTAACTGCTCAGACATGTCGTTGCGAGGAGGGCTCTTGCTCGCCTGCCCCGATGTTTTTTCGGGGTCCCGACGAAGCGTCGCGTGGCGCCGTGGCGACACAATCTCCCGGTACTGGGAGACTGCTTCGGCAAAACTAAGAGCGCCTCGCAGCGACATGTTCCGAGGCTGAGTAGTTACTTTTATTTTCAACTATCGGGCGGCTTGTTCCTTGATAACAATTGGCGAACAGCGCTTCCAATACACTAAATTGCCTACGCGCAGGCAAAACACTTGACAGGCTAGCTCCTTAGTTATATACTACGTTTAGTATTCACTAAACGTACATTACATAACGAGACAATCTTATGCCACAATCACTCGCAAGGATCAAAAAAGATTTCACGGAGGGCTTGAGCCAGATCAGCCGCTTTTGGGGATTCCCCAAAGGGATGGGCGCGATCTTCGCCGCGCTCTATCTCTCCCCCACTCCACTATCGCTGGATGAGATCGTCGCAGAGACCGGGTTAACCAAAGGCGCAATCAGCACGGAGATCCGCGCTCTGGCGCGTATGGGACTCGTTCACCGCTCGACCAAACTCGGCGACCGCAAGGATTACTACGAAGCGGAAGCCGATTTCTACGCGGCGATCAAATCCATTTTGAGGGAACGCCAGAACAGCGAGTTTGACCGCGCCGTCGGTTCTGTGAAAGTCGCCTTAGCCACGATGGATGAAAACTGGGTGGATAACGAGGAATGGAAGTTCACCTACAAGCGCGTACAAGCGTTGCAGGAATTTTTCGACGCGATTGATAGTCTGGCGAAAGCTGTGATCAAGCTGGAGGGTTTGGGGTTGTCGAATGTTTCAAAAGTGTTGGGTGTCTTGAAATAATACAACACGTCGCCGAGGCTTGCGCTGAGTTCATCAAAGTGACGGCGACGAAAGCGAGGAAAAATGAAAATCGCAGTAACAGGCGCGTTCAGTTATACAGGCAAGTACGTCACAACAAGGCTGCTCGCCCGCGGCGAAGAAGTCATCACGTTGACCAATCATCCCAGCCGCCCCAATCCATTCAATGGGCAAGTGAAAACTTTTCCGCTGGATTTCGATGAGGCAGGCATGACCAAGTCTCTGCGAGGCGTGGATGTGCTGGTCAACACATATTGGGTTCGATTCGACAAAGGCGAAAATACACAACCCCGCGCGGTAGAAAACACGCGAAAATTGATGAATGCCGCAAAAGCCGCCGGCGTGAAGCGCATCGTCCACATCAGCATCGCAAACCCATCGGCAGATTCGCCCTTGCCATATTATTGGGGCAAGGCGGCAAATGAGAAATCCGTGATTGATTCGGGAATTCCGTACGCGATCCTCCGCCCCACTGTGCTGGTCGGCGGCGGGGAGGATATTCTCATCAACAACATTGCTTTCCTGCTGCGCCGGCTTCCGTGCATGCTTATCCCCGGCGATGGCTCGTATGGAATTCAACCGGTGCATGTTGAAGATGTGGCTGATCTTGCGGTGGAAGGCGTATACAGCAAGGGCAGTTCCATCATGGATGCGGTTGGACCCGAGAAGTACGCCTTCAAAGAACTGATCCAATTGGTCGGTGAAAAGATCGGCGCGAAGCGACTTGTGATCCCTGCCCCGCCTCGCTTGGCATTATTCGCCTCGCAGTTTCTGAGTCTGTTTCTCGATGACGTGTTGCTCACCCCTGAAGAAGTGGATGGCTTGATGGCAAATCTGCTTGTTTCTCATGAGGCGCCGCGCGGCAAGAGAAAGTTTTCAGATTGGCTGGAAGAAAATAAAAATGTGATTGGAAGAAAATACGCTTCTGAGATCGCCAAGCATTACCGATGAAAAAAGTGACTGTCATCTTTGAGATGACAGTCACTTTTAGTTTCAATCTATCCTCACCATGCCGCCGCATTTGGGATTATCCATGCAACCGTAGTAACGCTTGCCCTTGTCGGGTCCCGCGCGGTGCATACGCAAGACCATCATCCGCCCGCAGATGGGGCAATGGGGAACTGAATCAGTTTTCCCCGTGGCGCGAAGCGTTTTCGTCTGCTTCACTTTGAGAATCGCAAGCTGGAATAATTCCGCCAAGTCCCCCTCCAAATAATTTTCACTGGACATCACATGCACGAGCGGAAGCCCCGCGCTGAGGAAGAGGTCGCCGAGAAATTGATCGGATTCGCGCGTTTCAGATTTGCCGACAGGCTTCACGAGTTCGATGGCGAACACAGGCTGGAGAGTCTTGGGGTCGCACAGTAAAAAATTAACATGTTTGCGAAAGATCTTGTTGAAAAAATGCACGTTCTCGTTGGGGCGCACGATATAAAAAATATCGTTGAGCGCAACTTTAGGACAGACCACATAATGTTTGCCCGCCATGTTTTGCAACGCGCGAAACAACGCCAACTCAGGCGCGGACATGAACCGTTCGCGCAGACGATACGGAAGCCGCTCGTCTTGAACTTTGACCTGTGTGGATTCCCGAATCGCCATGGTGACGCCCATTATACACGCATCAATTTCAAGACTTTCGATTTGAGCGCGGCATTGACAGCGACTCCCTCCCCGTGAGTGTGGCCCTCCTTGCCGCTCCATGAGCCGAACCAGCCCCCCGCCTCGCGGAAGATGGGCGGCATGGGCGCCACGTCCCAAATTTTGATTGACGGATCGAGCATGATCTCGGCGCGGCCTGTGGCGACCATGTGATAGCCGTACGCGTCGGACCAACCGCGCCCATAGAAACATTCCTTGTGCATGTTCTCGAATATATCGAGTCGCTTCTTCGTGCGGAAGCCCGACCAGCTTGTGTATGTGAACACCGCTTCTTTTAAGTTTTTCACTTCCGAAACGCGCGCGCGCTTGCCGTTCCACCACGCGCCGAGACCGTCTGCCGCGTAGAGGATTTCATCCAATGCGGGAAAACAGACCACTCCCACGCGCGACACGCCTTCAATTTCCAGCGCGATCAACACGGAATAAAACGGCACGCCTTTCATGAAAGATTTTGTGCCGTCAATTGGGTCAACAATCCAGCGGAACGGATTCTTCGCCCCTGCTTTTTCCCCATACTCCTCCCCCACAATCGCATGAGTAGGATACGCCTTCTCGATCTCGCCGCGGATGAATTTCTCAGTAGCGCGGTCCGCCGCGGTGACGGGAGATTCGTCTTTTTTCAAATCGTGATGAATGCCTTTGTTGTAATAACTGAGCGTGATCCGCCCGGCGCGGTAGGCAAGTTGACGGGCGAAGTGGAGGTAGGAATCAAGTTTCATTTTATGGTATGTAAACCCGTCCGATGCCGAGATAATTTTCTATGTTCAAGACGATTTCGACTAGTCGTTCGGCGCATTGCTCTCGATATGCTCGCTCTTCCATACGACTGACCATGCTAACGGTAACGACAGGCAGCGACGACGGCGTGTTTTCATTTCGAATTGTTTGCTCCAGCGAATCTTCCCCTTCGCTGTTTCGATTCCCGGTAAGGAGAATAAGTTGTTTCTCCTGAGCAAACCGCCAGACAGAGCGGTCACTGCTATTGATCGGAAGCCCTACATCACCAAAAGTAAGCATCGGGATTTCCAACAATTTGAGCCAACCTTCGCCGCCCATGGTTGCCCAAAGCAAAATGCCCTGCTTTTTCAGGTGGTGATCGAGAAGCGCTTTCAAGGCTTACGATCCGCGTGATATTGTTCCCGCCACTCTTGCAGTTTTAAGCGCGCGACATCCCGTTGCACATACGCTTTTCCCAGTTGTTCGCGGTTTTTCTCTTCCCAATAGTTTCGATTTTCCTCAGCAGATTTCAGAACATCCCGATATTGCTGTTCAACTTCCTGTTTATGCAAGTGGATATAGTCGAGAACATCGAGCATTTCCTCATCGGTCAGCTCATACAGATCGCGGACGTTTTTCAGAGAATTCCCTTCCCTGATCTCGTCCATGATGGCATACAAAGTGAGGCGCGAGCCTTTGATGGTCAAGCCTGATGCTGTTTGAGTGACAGTTTGGTTTTCACGCGGGAGGGGACCGTCCGTCTCCAGAAGGTCATTGACCAGTTTCTGCGAACGCAGGACCGTCAGTTCGCTTTGTAACCGCCTGATCTCTTCTTCCAACTGGGAGATACGCTCGTTGATCTGAGTTTGGGTTGAATTTTGCTCCATAGGACATTCTCGCTTTTCACTTTCCATTTTATCAGAACGCAATTTGTACAGGTATGGTCTGTTGAATGCGATAAGCATTGGCGGACAAAATTGAAACGGGATCAAGTGTCATTCCGTCATTTTCAACCAGCCGAAAATCATCCACGGTGAGACGGCGAAGATGCCAGCCAGCGCGGCGCCGCCCAAGCCGCCTGACAATGCGCCCAAGATACTTCCCAGCGCGGTTATGCTGAAAAGGATAATCGTCATCTTATCGAATTGCGGATCGGAGCGGTCAGCAAGGAGCGGTTTACCAAGCCAGATGAAAACGATAAACGCTACAAACGTCGTGAGCCACCAACCAGAGAAATTCTGCAAGGGAATGCCGAAATAGGGACCATTGGCATCCCAAACCCAGTGACCGATCTTCACCATCACCGGGTCCATAACCACATCCCACGCCGTCATTACAATCGCTCCTATCGCCGCCACCCAGAACGACCGGGCGTTCGCCTTGACGGGAACAATCCAATCCGCAATGACGAAGGCTGGATACATCATCATGAACCACGCCACCGGGATGATGAGCGGCACCAAACCCAGAAAAAGATATCCGAGTCTGTCAGTGTAGTGATAGGGACCGTAGATCAAACCCGTCAGCACGCCTACGCTCTCGAACGTCAAACTGATTACAAACGCGGACGCCAACAGCCAAAGCGCTCGAGTCCACTTCATGCGAGTTGCCGCGTGGAGCAGGGCGATCAAAAAGCCCAACAGCGTTGACAAGGGGAAAAGGTAAAAGGGAAATTTTTGACCGGTGTTTGACAGATATTGAAGTCCCACCGTCAACAAGGCGTAAATCGCTAACAGGATGGGGAGTGTTTTTCGCATTCTTTCGTTTATCCCTTTCTATTTCAACTTATCCAGTAATTTGTCAAGCAAGCGGTTTTTCTGCTCCTTATTTACCACATCCACATAACCACACGACACAGATGATTTCATTTCATATCACGTTACTACGAGCTGTGTCTTCTTTTTTGCTAACGAGATCGTCGCAATCGCGCCAGAATTGAAAGGTAAAAAATCGGTTTCCACGCCGTCGCTGAAGATCACGCCGCCGTCCGCCATCTCGGATTCAAGTATGAGGGGGAGTTGCGGAGTTACCAAACCACTTACGATTTCTGCGCTGGAAGTCTTGCTAACGAACGGCTCACGAACCACAAAGATTAACTGGTCCGCCTCCCATTTCAATTGTATACGAGGCAATTCAATATCCTTTTCGTTTCTTGAAAAGACTTCATACATCCCGTTCGCCATGTTGAACAAACTACTTAACCAGCCCGTTGAGCCAACGCCTGTTGAGACAATGATTCCGCTGGAAGAATGATGTTCTTCTCGCTCTTGAGATCTGATCTTGTAACGCGCCGAGACGTGTGTTTTCGCGCCGATGAATAGATCATTGAAGGCAAGAAGCAATTGTCCATCATTTAGCGCTGCCTCCGCCATGCTGATCTGACGAACCTTCACTCGTCCTTCCAATACTTTTTGCATCGCGGGTATCGCCGACCGCACATTGAAAGGGAGTAGGATTCCATCAATATGCTCAGGGTCAGGATTCACAGCAACAATGGGTTGACCGTCGAGATATTTGGCTGTGTTCACCACCAAGCCATCAATCCCAATCGTCACCACCACATCTTCAGGCGTGAAAAGAAAATTGGGCAGGAAACCGCGTTCGATCTCTTGAAGTTTCGCCAGCCGCGATAATGCGGATCGTAACTGAGTCAGCGCGCTCACATACGCGGCATGTTCTCGTTCATACAAAGAAAAGTCGCTGCCGCTGTGTTCAATGTAGAACTTTGCCTGACCCAGCGTATTGAAACGTTCGACCAATCCTTCCAGCCGCGTCTTGCGGGTAACAAGGACGATCTTTTCGTAGCTCACAATAACCTACTTTTGTTCGCGCTTTTCCCGCATCAGTATCTCGAACAACTCAGGCGAGATATTCAAGTTGCCAATCTTTCCCGCGTTTTCAGCAAGTTGTTTGAGAGCCAAGCTTGCCATCAATCGAGGATCTGTGTTCTGGACTGCCAACGCCTGCAAAAGGGCGGGATCAAGGTCACGCATAGGTTTCAAGGAAGCATCAACAGCATACGCCTGAACATCGGCTTCTGCTTTAGCATTTTCTGTGCGTGCCGCTACCAGGCGCTTACGTTCGGTTTCCAGCGTAATTTGACCTTCCAACTTTGACTTGCGGACTTGTTGCTCTTTCGCCTCCACCGCCAGATCAGCCTCCACTTTCGTCTCGCGAATTTGACGTTTCTTATCTTCTACCGCGATCTCAGTGTTTAACTCATTCTCTTTGATCTTGCGCTCCTGCTCGACAGCAGAATTGCGCCGATCGTAAATAGCTTGATCTGCGCGACGCAAGAGTTCTTCTCGCGCCTCCGCTTCCAACGCGCGCGACATCTCAGGGACAGGGCGAATTGCTTGGATTGCTAAGCCTAATACCTCCACACCTAAAGCGGATAATTCATTGACCTGACCCAATTTCGACATCACCACAGTTGCCACTTCATCGGTCGAATGTATCGCATCTTTCAATGGAAGTTTTTGCACTTCCGCACGAATAAGCACTTGGAGCAGGTTAATCAAGCGTTGGGGTAACTTTTGCGAATCCTCAGAGATATACTGCATTCGAGATCCCATGACAGTGAAGTTGAGCAGGGATGCAAGCCGTTGAGGCTCTTGCACTCGATATGTCAATTGCCCTTGAATTGTGATGGCTTGGAAATCTGCGCTGATTTCATTGAAAATGAACGGGGCGTCGGCGCTTCCAATCGGCACAATTACAATAGAAGACGAAGGACTGAAATAAAAGAACGCCAACCCCGCGCCAGACCTGCGGAGTTTACCCCCACGATAGTGCATAATAAATTGGGAGGGTGTGGCTTTAATATATTGGAAACCGAACATGAGTTCCTCCTATGGATGACTTGATTGATTTACACATCGTACATCTCCACTTATTTTACATGAATTAGCAAAATAGGTTTCATCAATTATTTGCAAGTGACGCAAGAAGACGGCTTTCATCCTCCTCATTCCTCACCTCCCCATCCAACCGCGCGGCGCGGAGTTGACGGAGGATTTCGCCAAAGCGCGGACCGGGTTCGAGTCCGCGCGCTTTGAGGTCGTCGCCGGTGGTGAGGGGTTTGACGTGTTGCCATTTTGACAGATAATCGCTCAACGCAGTTTCCTTGCTCACGAGATACACCGCGTAGACCGAGAGGGAGGGCAAATCGTCGAGGTGAAATGTCCATTGGCTGGGTTTCCACTCTTTGAAGGAGGGTAAAACTTTTTTCAACGTAGACGCGGAAATAACTGCTTTGGTGAGTAACGCGGGAAAAGCAAGTCGTTCGGCAAGTGTTTCGATGTCTGCTTCGGATAAATTTATCAAATACAAAGTCCAGCCGAGGGATTGGCGGAATGAAAGCATATCTGGAACAGCAAATTCACCAAAGCCTGAAAGCGGTTCTTCGAGCGGAGGTAACTCGTATCTCATAACTTGTAATTGATCGTGGATTGATTGGAACACATCCAACTCGGACAATTGTTTGAGCATTGCGGAGGGATTTGGTTCATCGAAGATCAAGTCAAATTCATGGCGCAGACGTTCGCCGCTCAAATCAGAAAGAACTTTGCGCGACTCGTCGTTGACGAGTTTCAGCGTTTCAGGCTCAACCGTGAATCCGTATCTCTCCGCATATCGAACTGCGCGAAAGATACGCGTTGGATCATCCACAAACGATTTTGGATGCAAGACGCGAATGGATTTCTTCTCGATGTCATTTTGCCCGTGCAAAGGATCATACAACTCACCGAAGTAGTCGCCGTCCACGCGGATTGCCATGGCGTTGATGGTGAAGTCGCGGCGGCGGAGGTCGTCGTCGAGGGTGGATTTGGTGACGGTGGGGAGAGCGCCGGGGGAGGCGTAAGTTTCGCGGCGGGCAGAGATAAGATCGAGAATTGGAGAATTGGAGGATTGGGGAGTCCACGTTGCGGTGAAGAATTTTTCGTGGATGGTGAGGTCGCCGCCGTATTTTTTGACGAGGGCGCGGGCGAGTTTGATCGCGTCGCCTTCGAGGGTGAGATCAAGGTCCACGATGGGGCGAGCCAGCATCAAGTCGCGGACGGAACCGCCGACGAGGTAGATGGGGAATCCGAACGCGGAGGATTCGTCCGCAACGCGGTGAATCAAATCCAAGAGGGAGGAATCCAATGATTTTTTGAGGAGGTCGGCGAGATTCACATTTGTATTGTAGCAGAGAAAATCAGGTATAATGCGCCCCATGTTATTGAACCCGTTGCCGCGACCCGTGATTTGTAAGATCGCCTTGTCTGGTTAAGGTTCAGTTCAACGTGTCTCGTGAACGGCTCCCGGACTTGGCGAGCCGTTTTCTTTTTTCACCGCTAAGCGCGCTACGATCTCTAAGAAAAAATATTTTAACCCTTCGCGGACTTCGCGTTCTTAGCGGTAAAAGGATTTTATGAACGTTTCTGTTTTTGGCGGCGCACAGCCGCGACCTGATTCTCCTGAATATGCAGAAGCCCGTTTGTTAGGCGGACTTCTCGTGCAACGCGGACATACCGTGTTGACGGGCGGCTACATCGGCGTGATGGAAGCCGTGTCGCGCGGCGCGTCTGAAGCGGGCGGATACGTGATCGGTGTGACGTGCGAGGACATTGAGGCGTGGCGCAAGGTGAAGGCAAATGCATGGGTGAAAGAGGAGTGGCGTAAGAAAACTCTGCTTGAACGTATGCTCGCCATTATCGAAGGATGCGACGCGGCAATCGCTATGCCCGGCGGGCTTGGCACGCTGGCGGAAATATCTGTGATGTGGAATTTGATGGTCGTGGATTCTTTGCCCCGGAGGCCGTTGATACTGGTCGGGCAAGGGTGGAAGTCCACACTCGACCAGTTTTTTACTTCGTTCGAGAATTATATGCCCATGCGCCAACGCGATGATTTGATGTTCGCGGAGGATGTGCAAGGCGCAGTTGAAAAGTTAGAAGGTTGGAAGGTTTAAGGTTTCAACCTGCAACCTTGCAACATGCAACCTGAAACCTAAAGAGGACAAAATGGCTGAAGATAAATTACCAACCCGTGCCGAAGATTTTTCGGAATGGTACAACCAACTCGTTGTAAAGTCGGACCTTGCGGATTACGCCCCTGTGCGCGGATGTATGGTCGTCAAACCCTACGGCTGGGCGCTGTGGGAGAACATCACCTCGTGGCTGGATGGCGAATTCAAAAAGACGGGTCACGTCAATGCGGCGTTCCCCACGTTGATCCCACTTTCGTTCTTTGAAAAAGAAAAAGAACACGTGGAAGGATTCTCTCCGCAACTGGCGGTCGTCACCATCGGCGGCGGAGAATTGCTCGAGGAAAAACTTGTAGTGCGTCCCACCTCCGAGACCATCATCGGATACATGTATTCGAAATGGGTCCAATCGTGGCGCGACCTGCCGATCTTGATCGTGCAGTGGGGTTCGGTGATGCGCTGGGAAATTCGCACCAAACTTTTCCTGCGCACGGCTGAGTTTTACTGGCACGAAGGTCACACCGCGCATGCGGACGCGGACGAAGCCCTCGAAGAGATGTATCGCATCCTCGACATCTACGAAAAATTCTGTCTCGAGGAAGCCGCGATCCCCGTGTTCAAAGGACCCAAGAGCGAATCGGAGCGCTTCCCCGGCGCACAGATCACCACCTCCATCGAAGCGATGATGTGGGATAAACGCGCGTTGCAGTCTGGCACGTCGCATTATTTCGGCACGAACTTTGCGAAGGCGTTCGACATCAAATTCCTCAACAAGAAAAACGAACTCCAATTTGCCGAAACAACTTCATGGGCGATCTCGAGCCGCATCATCGGCGCGATGATTATGGTGCATGGCGACGATCACGGTCTCGTCCTGCCTCCCCGCCTCGCGCCTATTCAGGCGGTGGTCGTTCCCATTTTCAAGAACGATGACGAGAAAACAAAAGTGATGGAAGTCGCCGACCGCGTCTTCGCGGAACTCAAAGCCGCCGGAATACGAATCAAAATGGATGACCGCGATAACGTCAGCAGTGGATTCAAATTCAACGATTGGGAGATGCGCGGCGTCCCTGTCCGCGTGGAGATTGGTCCCAAAGATGTGGAAAAGGGATCCGTGGCGCTCGCCCGACGTGACAAGCCCGGCAGGGAAGGCAAGACCTTCGTCTCACAAACGGGTCTTTCTTCGACCGTCAGCCTGCTTCTCAGTGAGATACAGGATTCGCTCCTCAAGCGCGCCACCGAGTATCGCGACGCGAACATCCACGAGCCAAAGGATTACGAGGACCTCAAGCGCATCGTCGCGGACGGATGGGCGTTCGCCTACTGGTGCGAGTCGCTGGAGTGTGAAGCCAAGGTGAAAGAGGAAGCCAAAGCCACCACGCGCAACATCCCCATGAACCAGCCCGACCAAGAAGGAGTCTGTATCGTGTGCGGCAGACCTTCGAAGAGAAAAGTGTATTTTGCGAGAGCGTATTAAAATCTTGTAGGGACGGGCAGCTGCCCGTCCCTACATAATATTATGCCCGCCATAGACCTCGCCCGCCTCAAAAAACAGACCGCGCAACTGGCTGACTTGTTCGACCAGCCCGCCGATTTTTTGCGCGAGCTGAAAGAGATTCTCGATTACTACGTCAACCGCACATTGCGGAGTCAGGGCGTGGCGCCGTCGTCTGTTCTTCCGACATATCGAACTCCCTCTGTTGTGCTTCGCCAAATTGAAACTGAATTAAGCCCGGTTGCGGAAAAGAATCCAATCGAAGCGCTGGAACTTGCCGACGCGCTCTGGGATGAAGGTTGGCTCGAGACGCGCCTGCTCGCCGCGTTTTTGCTGGGACGAATCCCTCCGCAAGAAGAACGCCTGCTCGCGCGCCTCACCGCGTGGACTCAAGCCATCCGCGACCCGGCGGTGAGAGCCGCCTTACTGACGACCAGCCTCACCCGTCTAAGAAAAGAAACGCCGAGTCTGTTTCTGGTGTTAGTCAAAGAGTGGTTGTATCCCACGCGCCAACGCATGTGGTCGAACGGATTGCAGGCGCTCGTGCCGCTCATCGCGTCGCCGGACTTCGACAATCTGCCGCCCATTTTCGAAATCGTGGAACCAGTCTTCAAAGCATCGCCAGCCGCGTTACAATTCGACTTACAGGAACTTCTGGTCGCTCTTCACAAAGCGTCACCCGATGAAGCGTTACACTTTATCCAGCAAATATTGAAAGAGACCAATAGCCCCCTGCCAGCCACTGCCTTGCGAAGAATGTCGACGGATCTTCCGCTCGAATTACAATTACACATCCGCGAAATACTTCGCAATACAAAAAACTAAGGCACAACGAAAGGCACAATGCCATGCTGGTTTTGCGAGGCGTGATCGGCGCGATCATTCTATTTCTCGGCCGCGAACTCAACTTTCTTTTCGCCGCAGGCATGGCGGCGCTGGTCGCGCTCCGCTACACGCCAAAACTCCCCGCAACACTTCCCAACTGGGCAGATTATGCCTTCATAGCCGGCGTTGCCGTCCTCGCCGCCTGGGTGGTAATCGTCAACCAACCCGTTGGGTTTTACATTTCAGGTTTTTTTGCGGGCGGATACGTGCTCATGGAATGGTTCGAGCCGGGCATTTTGACGTTTCCCATCCTGCCGTTCTTCGTGGGGTCGGTGATCGGCGCGGTCATTATTGGCGTATTCACAGAATGGGCGCTGATCGTCATCTCCAGCCTGATCGGCGCGATCTACGCCACCACCCTCTTCCGCCTCAGCCCAACTGCCGAAACGCTCGTGGCGGGCGGGCTGTTCGTTATCGGCGCGCTCACGCAAGCCATCCTCATGCGGATGCAAAAAGAATAACGGGCAGCCTTGCGAAGGTTCTCAAACCTTCGCAGGTTGTTTGCAAAATCAATATGGATAATTCAAAACTCATTTACCTGCACGGACTCGAAAGCGACAGCAACAGCGGCAAAGCGCGTCAGTTCCGCGAGTGGTTTCCCGGGATGCTCACGCCTGATTTCAAAGGCTCGTTTGAAGAGCGGATGATTCAACTCGAACAGATACTCGAACCGTCCCGCAGGTTTTCCGGAAAGGCAAAATTGTCCGAATCAAACCTGCGGGACGTTCCACAATGGACGATCATCGGCTCCTCATACGGCGGATTGATGGGGACAGTGTACACATGCAACAATCCGACGCGCGCGCGGAAGTTGATCCTGCTCGCGCCTGCCCTCCTGCGTGAACCCTTCGGTTCTTTCCTCGACGTTCAGCCTGCTTCAGTTCCCGTCATCGTGATCCACGGGACGCGGGACGACGTAGTCCCGCTCGAACCCGCGCGCGAGGTGGCGCAGGCGTTATTCACGAATCTCGAGTACATCATCGTGGACGATGACCATCGCCTGCACAAAACACTCCACGAGTTGGATTGGAAAAAGATATTGGCATAATCCTTGCGAAGGTTGACAACCTTCGCAAGGATGTTCTCCATATTGCTCTAAGCGCCGTCCTCGGCGCTTATTTCAAATCCTCGCCACCGAGGACGGCGGCTGGAGCAAGTAAATGACCCATCAACAAATCTACTGGCACACCACAGTCAAAATGCCCGGCGAGGAACATGCCGCGACTCCGCTCCCCTCCAAAGTGGATGTGGCGGTCATCGGCGGAGGGTTCACAGGTTTGAGCGCCGCGCGCGCGTTGGCGAAAAGCGGCATAAATGTCGCGGTACTGGAGGCGGAAACCATCGGCTGGGGAGCGAGTTCGCGCAACGGCGGGATGACTCTGACCGGGCTCAAGCCTTCGATGCAGAGTGTGATCAAAAAATACGGGCGGGATCTGGCAAAGCGCTTATTTCAAGTGTCGCTTGATTCGGTGGACACGGTTGAGCAGGTTATAAAAGAGGAAAGTATTGATTGCGGCTTCAAGCGATATGGACATCTCTACGTTGCAAGCAAGCCGCATCACTTCGATTCTTTTTACGACGAAGTGGATTTCATGTCAAAAGAATTCAACCACAAGGTTCACGTTGTCCCGCCGAATGAGTTGAAGGATGAAATCGGGTCAACAAAATATTTTGGCGGAATCGTGGACGAGGTCAGTGGCGGACTCAACCCGGCGCAATATGTCGCAGGCTTGGCGCGCGCGGCGGAAAAGGCTGGGGCGTCGCTCCATGCGCGGGCGCGGGTGACCAGCTTCCAGCGGCGAGGGACGCGGTTCTTCATCCAAACAGAAAGAGGGAATCTGGAAGCGGAAAAAGTTTTGGTCGGCACATCGGGCTACACGGGAAGTGTCACGAAAAAATTGCGACGAAAAATAATTCCAATTGGGTCGTTCATTATTGCAACGGAAAGATTATCGGATGAACTCGCGCATGAACTCAGCCCGAAGAACCGTATGATCTTTGATTCGATGCATTATCTGAATTATTTTCGGCTGTGGGATAACCGCATGATCTTCGGCGGGCGCGCGGCATTTTTCCCTGAAAATAAAAATACGATTGGGCGCAGCGCGGAGATTTTGCGGCGCGAGATGATTCGCGTATATCCGCAATTGAAAGATGTGAAAATTGATTATGTATGGGGCGGCACGCTCGATTTCGCTTTCGACATGATGACGCACGTCGGCGAAGTGGACGGCATGTATTACTCGCTCGGCTACGCGGGTCACGGCGTGGCGATGGCTTCGCATTTGGGAAAAACTGTCGCGGAGGCAATGATTAACGGAAATATCAAAGAGCATCCGTTCGCGCAATTCGATTTCCCATCCGCGCCGCTGGGATTGTACAACGGCTTCCCGTGGTTCCTTCCGCTTGCGGGCGCGTGGCAAAAGATTTTGGATTGGGTTGAGTAAAACATTTTCACCGCGAAGGCTCGCACTGAGCCAGTCGAGGCAGCACAACGCGCGCTAAGAAAATTCAACGCGAATTACGCTACTCGGCGAATGACACGAATAAAACCTAAAAAATTCGTAACGACTCAGGCGTGTCGTTGCGAGGAGGCTCTTGCTCGCCTGCCCCGATGTTTTTCGGGGTCCCGACGAAGCAAGCTCCCGGCGTTGGGGGACTGCTTCGGCAAAACCAAGAGCGCCTCGCAGCGACATGTTCCCAGGCTGAGTGGTTACAAAAATTCGCGCAATTCGCTCACTCGCGGCATTCGCGTTGAAGAATTTTTCGACTTTGCGATAGACCTATTTATTTTCTTCGCGCGCTTAGCAGTTCAAAATGCGAGTGGTACAATAACAACATTCTCACTCGAGGAGAGAAACATGGCAATAAAGAAACCCAAAACAACAAGCAAGAAAGCAACACCGGTTAAACGCGCGGCAAACAAACCCAAAAAACTTTCAGGCGAGGTCTTCTATCCTTCCAAACAAGTGATCGCCGAAGCGCGGCTGAAAGATTGGGACAAGCTCAACCGCTCCGCCAAAAAAGACTTCCGCGCCTTTTGGGAAGCCGAAGCGAAAGAACTCGAATGGTACGGCAAATGGAAGAAAGTGCTCGACGATTCAAAAAAGCCGTTCTTCAAATGGTTCACGGGGGCAAAGGTCAACATCGTCCATAATTGTATTGACCGCCACCTCAAAACATATCGCAAAAATAAACTTGCCCTCATCTGGGAAAGCGAAGACGGCAAAGAGCATCGCACGTATTCGTATTACGCCATGAACCGCGAAGTGACGCGCATGGCAAACATCATCAAAGCCATGGGCGTCAAAAGAGGCGACCTCGTCACCATCTACATGGGACGCGTGCCCGAGATCGTTTTTGCGATGCTGGCGTGCGCGAAGATCGGCGCGATCCATTCGGTGGTGTTCGGCGGCTTCTCGGTTGATTCGCTCGCGGGACGCATCGAAGACAGCCAGTCGAAACTGGTCATCACCTGCGACGGCTCGTTCCAAAACGGGAAGATCGTCCAACTCAAACAGATCGTGGACGACTCGCTCAAACGCTGTCCATCCGTTGAAAATGTGATCGTGATCAAGCGCGTGGGCAACGAAATCAATATCGAAACCGGGCGCGACCACTGGTATCACGAATTGCTCGAACAGCCCATCGCCGAGGGCAAATGCGAAACCGAGGTCATGGATGCGGAAGACACGCTCTACATCCTTTACACCAGCGGCTCCACTGGCAAACCCAAAGCCATCGTCCACACGCACGGCGGATATATGGTCGGCACATATTCAACTTTGAAATATGTTTTCGATGTGCGCGACGACGACCGCTGGTGGTGCACTGCAGATCCCGGCTGGGTGACGGGACATTCCTACCTCGTCTACGGGCCCATGCTCAACGGCGCGACCTCCTTCCTCTTTGAAGGCGGACCCGCATATCCCGAACCAAATCGCTGGTGGCAGTGCATCGAACGCTATGGCATCACGCTCTTTTACACCGCCCCCACCGCCATCCGCGGACTCATGCGATTCGGCGAATCGTGGCCCGACAAGCACGATCTTTCCTCCTTACGTCTGCTCGGCACGGTGGGAGAACCGATCAACCCCGAAGCGTGGAAGTGGTATTACCGCGTCATCGGAAAAAGCAAACTGCCCATCATAGACACGTGGTGGCAGACCGAGACCGGCGCATTCATGATCACGCCGACGCCGGTCGTGCCGCTCAAGCCCGGTTCAGGGACGCGTCCGTTCTTTGGGCAGGAAGCGGAGATCGTGGATGAACAAGGCAAGCCCGTCGCGGACGACACAGAAGGCTACCTCGTGTTGAAAAATCCGTGGCCCGCCATGTTGCGGACAATTTACAAAGACGACGAACGTTACGTCAAGCAATATTGGAGCAAATACCCCGGCAAATACACCACCGGCGATTCCGCCAAACGCGACAAAGACGGCTACTACTGGATCATCGGCCGCGTGGACGATGTGCTTAAAGTTTCAGGTCACCGGCTCGGCACAGCCGAGGTTGAATCGGCTTTGGTCAGCCATCCCGCGGTGGCAGAGGCGGCGGCGATTGGACTCCCGCACGATATCAAAGGTCAGGGCATCCATACGTTTGTTATGCTCCGCGCCGGCAAAGTTGCATCGCCCGAAGTCGCTGAAGAATTGCGCCAGCACGTCGCCACCCACATGGGACCCATCGCCCGCCCGGAGGAAGTGAAGTTTGTGGATAAACTCCCCAAGACGCGTTCCGGCAAGATCATGCGCCGCGTGTTGAAAGCGAGGGCGCAGGGGCTGCCGGAGGGAGATATTTCCACTTTAGAGGAATAGAAGAGTAGAGAATTGGGGAATTGGGGAATTAGAGATTGGAGATTGGAGACTGGAGATTGAACAGGCTGAGACGACTCTTCTCAGCCTGTTTTTGTTTGGTGTGATGTAAACTGGAAATGCAAGTCGCAATACATGCGAACGACTCGGCGATGTCGTTGCGAGGAGGGCTCTTGCTCTTCCCGACGCCTGCCCTGAGCCTGTCGAAGGGAAGCAATCTCCCGGCATTGGGAGACTGCTTCGGCAAAACCAAGAACGCCTCGCAGCGACATGTTCCGAGGCTGAGCAATTCCACCATACAGGAAAATAATAATTGCCCCGCGATGGTCCCTTATGGAGGATAGATCGCGGGGCTTTTTTATATTCGGCTCTCCTCACGGATTAAGCCGGGGTTTTGCCCGCGCCATCTTTGAAAGCCTCGGCAACCCAGCCGTAGCCGTGTTGCATTTCTGGCGTAACGCAAGTTGATCGCGAAGCATCCCTGTGGGACAACTTGCGCCACAAACAAAGGTGTGGAAACAACCAACCGAAAACCGATGTTGTTATTACGGTTATCAGGATCGTTGTTGTTGCGATACGCACAGCGCGCGTTGTTTCGATTGTTGTTGAACGAACCGCCGCGCAGGACGCGTCTTCATCGGGCAGACCCCTCGTAGCGAGTCTTACGACCCGGGAACGACGGATTTCATCCAGCCGCCAAGTAAACGACCGATTTCAGCCACCATATCAGAGGCATGTTTATACTGACCGTTCGTCATCCACTTCCATTTCTGGCATAAGCGAAGATACAGCCGCGTTTTGAGAAGTTCCGCGTCGGCGGCGCGCAGTTTTTCCGAACGCTGTACGCCGCGCTGAGCATTCGCTTCGACGATCAATTCTTGGAAGTTGAGCGCACAAGCCTGCAACCGCTTCGTGATGATGAACCGCTGGCTTTTCGGAAAATCCATTGTCAGCGGAATCAACCACGAAACAAAATCGTACGAGCGCGTAAAGATAACCATTTCATCAGACATAGGTTTCTCCCAATATATTTGATTTTCCCAAGATCGCTCTGCGCAAGCCCCATGTATCGCCATAGCGCAGGTGATTGACCCAACCCTGCACGGAGGCTTTGAGCGTTTCTGTGGAAGCCGTGCGCAGGAGTTGTTTCAGCTTTCTTTGGTACGCAATTCCCTTCTCGCGTTTTAACAGCCGCTTTTCGGGGTGGATCACAAAACCGAGAAATTTGATCCCATCGGTGACGGGGCGCGGGATGGCGCGTTCTTCATGCAGGGTCAATCGCAAGCGTTTCATTCGTTCGAGGAGGGCGGAACGTGAAGCCCACAGCGTTTGTTTATCGTCGGCAAACAGCAGGAAATCATCCACATAGCGAAGATAAGCCCTGCAGGAAAGTTCGCGTTTAACGAATTGATCGAACCGGTCGAGGTAACAATTCGCCCACCATTGCGAGGTGAGGTTGCCGATCGGCAAGCCCCGTGGACGATGGATTGCAAATAAATCATCGCCTGCAAAATAGACCATCGCGTATTCTTCCGAAAGCACGCCTTCGCCGCTCGCTAGAATCCTTTCGATCAGCCACAGCGCGCTGTCGTCGGGCAGCATGCCTTTCAGGGTATCTTTCAGCAAGGCATGGTCAATGCTCGGAAAAAACTGCTTCACGTCGCATTGCAGAACATATTTGTATCGTCGCGCCAGCCGTTGACACTCATCCAGCGCGCGGTGCGTGCCTTTGCCGACGCGGTTGGCGTAACTCGTGGGGATAAAACGTTTTTCAAAGTACAGAGTAGTTATATTGCACAGCGCATGATGCACGACACGATCACGAAAGGGGGCGGCGGAGATCAATCGTTTTTTTGGTTCGTGGATATGGAAACTCCGATATTTCCCGGGCGAGTAACTTTTATTTTCGAGTTCCGATTGCAGAGCAAGTAGGTTGTCCGCGAGGAGGTATTCGAACTGCGCCGTGGCTTGCCTGCCTCTTTTCCCGCGCGAGGCATTTTTATAGGCAAGGGTCAGGTTATCCCAATCGCAAAGTTGCTCTTGTATATTTATCATAGAGTCAGAGTTTCAGAGTTCAGAGATTCAGATTTCAGAGATGTGATGGGGAAACAACCAACCGAAAACCGATGTGGTTAAGACGGAAATCAGGATCGTAGAAGCTGCGATACGCACAGCGCGCGATGTATCGATTGCCGCTGAACGAACCGCCGCGCAGGACGCGACTGTTTCCCGTTTGTGGACCTTTCGGATTCAACACAGGTGTGCTGGTGCGGCTCTTGTATTCCGAATCACTGAACCAATCATTACACCACTCCCAGACGTTTCCTACCATATCGGCGCAACCATAAGGCGAGTCGCCGCCGAGGGAAGAGTATGCGCCAACTGGCGTTGTACCTCCTTTCCTTCCTTCTCCTGAATTGCATTTGTTCGAGTCGAATTCGTTTCCCCAGGGCCACTCGTTGCCATACGCGCCGCGCGCGGCTTTCTCCCATTCGGCTTCGGTGGGCAGGTGCAGTAACAAATCGCCCAGATCACTCTTGAAGGTTTCGTTGTACCACTTGCAATATTCCATAGCGTCGGCCCACGAAACATTCACTACGGGATGATCTTTCTTTTTCTGCCAATCAGAAACTGGATGTTTCTTCTTGCCTAAAAATTCGGCGTATTGTTCATTCGTCAAAATAAACTTCGCCATCCAATAATCGTAGTTGATCTCGACTGTATGTTGGGGCTTTTCATCATCGGAAGCCAATTCATTATCATCCTTGCTCCCCATCACAAACCTGCCCTTTGGCACGCGCACGAAGCGAATGCCGCCAATTTCGGTTTGGTTCATCTCGTTCAACCGTTCGGTGTTGATTGCCCGCTTAAGCACAACCTCTTCTTCTGCAATATCTGCGCCTACGCCATAAATCGCTTCTTCCAGCGATCCTGGAACCTGAACTTGTTCCTCCACAGGCAGCTTGACCGGCTCAGGTTTCGGCGGAGGCGCGGTCATGTAGATCATCGAATCGAGCGCGTCGGGCGTGAATTCACCGCTGAACGAGATCTGCTTCAACACTTTTCGCAAGCGGCGCGAGTCGTCGTCTTCGTAATCGGCAAACGAGCCGCGTACCGCATCCTTTTCCTCCTGATTTCCATTTTGCCATTTCAAAGCATCGAGAACGAAATTATGTCGAATGGACTTGTCATCGAGTTTCGTCACCTGCCCCACAAATTTAGCGGGCGCGGCGCGCATCAATGCCTGCCAGCATATAAAATCGTCGCGGTTCACGCCTTTGGCTTGCTCTGAATTCACTGCCATAAACCATTGCAAGTTCAAATCGTTGATCACGTTCTTCACGCGGCGCGGGTTCACTTCCGCGGCGGCGACCAGCGCGCCCCAGCGTTTGAGCATGGCTTCGTCCACTTTGGTTTTGTCCTGCGTTTTCAGATAATCTTCCATCGCCTTTTCAACGATGGGCGGCAGATCAAAGCGCAGTTGAATGATCTTTTCGAGATAGTCCTTCGCGCCTTCGCCGATGATACCTTCGTTTTTGTAATGAGTTTCCACGGCGGCGCGCACGATGCGCGTGTCTGCGCCTAGCACAAAGACACATCCGCTTTTATCGAGGAACAGTTTGATCGCTTCGAGGGTTTGAACGGTTTTGGCGGGCAGGCAACGATCCAAATCGTCAATGAAAATGACCAGTGTTCCATTCCCAGTCCAACTTTTCAGTAAAGCCTCAAATGCCTCATTGAAATAATCGAAAAAGGCGGTGTGCTGTTTTATAGGCGATTGTTCCTGAGATTTATTCGGGTCGAGTTTGAATTTGAAGGTCGCGCCCAACCCTCCAAAACTGGCTTCAAAGGCGTTGAACATCATGGCAATCACATCGTAAGACGGCTGGTTCGGGTCGCCAAACCACGCCTTAATCTTGTTGATAAACCCATCTCTCTGCATGGCTTGAAGGATCACACGCACGAGCGCGACCAGCAATTCATCTTCGTCGTTGTACTTCCACGCGTCGAACCAGACCGTTTTGCAAGCGCGGAATTTGTTTTCCTCATCTTCGGCAAAACGATGTTTGCCTTTGCCATCTATTCCTTTAGGGTGATCCAACATATCCTTCACGCGCAACAACAGGGATGTTTTCCCCGACCCCCACGCGCCGTTAATTCCGATGGCGAGCGGCGTTTCGGTGTTCGGGCTGGCGATCAGCCGCGCGAAGGTGGCGGCGAAATCGTCGAAGTGAAAATCTGCCCGCTTCGCGCCGGTCAGCGGGGCGTCGTGCAGAACTTCGGGAGTTTGGTATTTTCGCTTTGGCATGGGTCTCCTCGCGCTTTTTTCCCGTCAATGCGAGCGACCGCTAGTCGAAACACAAGCAGTCAAGACCGGAGAATTGGCGCCGAAAAATTGCTACTCTCCGATTTCGGAGAGAATGGCTTTTGCCAATTGTTCATTAATATAAAAGCCCGCATTGGTTTGCAATATCTCAAGAATTTCTCTGAGTGAATTGATTTCACCCGCTTGCTTTGCCCGGACCAAAACCCCAAGTATGCCAATCGGCGCAAGCCCCATAGTTTTGGCGATGAGTCTGCCTTCGCGTTCATCCATCAAGACGACTTTGACCCCCAACTCCAGCGCAAGAGCAATGGCTTCGGCTTCACCGTCATCGAGTTCGCGTTTCAACGCGCGCGTTATTTGGTCGTTTTGCAATTCCACCCTGCGCAACCAACCGTCCTCCAGAGCCCGACGAATTTTATCCGCGCCGGGCAAATCCGAATCAACTTTTAGCTCCGCCAGGACCGCAGGCGGGATGACAACTTCCCCAAACTGTTGTCGCAGTAAATCCAAACGACCGATCGCCGCCAGATTTAGCGCCGGCGACGTATCACTGACGACCAGCATATTCGAGGTCGTCCTTTAATTCCTCTTCAGTGTAATGACGCGGAATGCCTCGCCTGCCGAGCGCCATACCAAACTCGAATTTGCTCAAGCCGCTTAACTGACGCGATTTGCCAAAGGAAAGAATGCTCTGAGCGTACAGCGTAACCGCCAGCTCAACCAACACGCGGCGTTCCTGTTCGCCCGCCGGCAGGCGCATCGCTTGCGCGACAGCATCGGGAATTTCCAAATGGATAGCCATGGTATGCTCCTGCGTCAATTATAAACGTATTTACACCGGACTTATAACAAAACTGGCAAACCACACCGAACTGCCTCACAGTATAATTTCCCGCATGACAGACAAAACCTATGAAAACGAAGTCCTACAATGGCGCGCGGAAAAATACGCCGCGCTGACCGGCGAAAATGGCTGGGTGGCGCTGGCTGGCTTGCACGAACTCAAGCCGGGCAGGAACCTGGTCGGTTCGACATCGATGAGTGAAGTAGTCCTTCCCGAACATGCCCCAACCTATCTCGGCGTGGTGGAAGTTTCAAGCAAAGCCATCCGCTTTCAACCCGCCAACGGAATCCATGTGAGGGTCAACGGGCGCGCGGCGCAAAAGGCGATCCTCAAGCCCGCGCAAGACCCGAAGCCGAGTTTCATCACCTGGAACAAACTCCGCATGGTGGTGCATCAACATGGGGATAAATTCTCGATGCGCATCTGGGATAATGGACGCGAGGAGCGCTTCAAACTTCCGCCGCTGAAATGGTTTCCCATCGAAAAAAAATTCCGCTTTAACGCCGCGTATACTCAGTACCCCAAGCCGAAAGCCTCCCCACAGGATAATTCATTGGGCGACGTGGTCGACGATCAATTGCACGGGTTCGTGTCGTTCCACTTCGAAGGGAAGACCTACAAACTCGATGTGACCGAAACCAGCACAAAGAAGTTATTCGTCAAGTTTCGAGATGGCACAAGCAGTAAAGAAACCTATCCGCCCAGCCGTTATCTGTACACCGACGCGCCGCATCAGGGCAAAGTGATCCTGGATTTTAATTATTCGTACAGCCCGCCGTGCGCGTTCACGCCGTATGCAACCTGCGTGTTCGCCTCCGCGCAAAACACGCTTCCCTTCCGCGTGGAAGCGGGGGAGATTTACAGAGGGTAAACATGATGAACCCCAAACTTAAGGATTCAGCCACGGGTTTCACAGATTCTCGCGGATTTTGAATTTTAAACTTTCGCTGATCAAAATAAAAAGCCAACCCATCCAAGTGTGTTGGCTTTTTTCGTGTCAATTCGTGAAACTTGTACTGAGCCTGTCAAAGTATCCGTGGCGAAAGGTCAGTAGGATTAAATTCGGTGTGAGTTATGTTTGACCTACCCCAATATAAATTTCGTAAAAAAGTCCGGGACGAAAAATCCGCCGATCCCAAACCCCCACTTCAGAATGCAACACGCGAGGAAGATGACGACTCCCAGCCCGATCATGAAATAGTCGCGGGGGGCGTAATGTAATTCTTTGAGCCATGTGCGGGGAGCTGTGTCGAAGGCGCGCAGGTCCATGGCGTCGATCACCTCCTCGCCGGTCACCGTCGACTGCATGGTGACGGGGATGATCAACGGGGCAAGTTTGCGGATTTTTTCGACGAACCCGCCCTTGAGTTTCTCCACTTCATAACCGCGCGCGCGCTGGGCATCCACCGTAATGGTGAGGTCGCGTGAAAAGGTGGGCAGGAAGCGGAGCGCCAAATCCATGGTAAAGGATACTTTATCCGATGCGCCCATGCGCTTGAAGGCAGTTCCATAGATATTCGGGTCGAGGGTATAGGGGATTGCAATGGCAGGCAGAGCCATGGCAAGGATTCGAAGCACCTGCGTCATGGCAAACCACAATTTCGAAATGGTGATCGTGATCCCCCAGACAGTGCCCGGAATTAACGCCTGATAGATGATCGGCGAGTTCGGGTCGAGTGCCGCGGAAGGACCGCCGCGCCCTGAAAGCAAACCATTCAATCCAATAATAAAGAATACCAGAATGAAGACGAAGAAAAGGGTCCGCCGCATTTCCTTCCACTCGATCCGAGCCAATACAAACTGGGTCAGCGAGAACAGAAAGAGCGGAATCATGAAGCGGTAATCCCATATTTCCGGTATTGTCAATGCAAAGATCGTGCACAGCAGGACGATAAACCTGGTGCGCGGATCCAAGCGTTGGATAAATGTATCGCGCGGGCGGTACTTCCACGTAACGAGCATACTTCTATCTGCCTCTGCGAGCGGCCATACCGGCAAACGCGATCATCAGGATCGGCAACAGGATGGCGACGTTTACCGTGTTGCTGATGAGCGTGGGAACAAAGTAACCGGTTATGGCAGTGGCCATATCGATTCCGCTGGTGAACATTTCGGTCAGCGAAGCAAATAACATGCCGACGATAATGCCCAACACGCCCCAACCGACCGCCTTGATGATCTGATTCTGCGCCTTGAAATCGGTGATGGAAGCCATGATCAAGCCCGGCACCATTCCCATCAAGCCATTTCCGAGGCTCCAATTCCAGTAAAAGCCATAGCCCGAAGCCTGGTCGCCGATCGTATTGCCAATGAAGCCAGCCAGCAAACCAACAATAGGACCGTATGCCACGCCGAAAAAGATCAGCACGGCAACCGCCGGTCGAAATGAGATATTTCCAGCGGCGGGAATTGCGAGGAAATTCGTAAACCACGACAACGCGCCATAGAGCGCCGCGCCAATGGCGCCGTACACCACTTGTCGGGTTCCGAACTCCCAGGTTGAATTGTTGTTCATTTCTTTCTCTCCTTTTGATTAATTTGGATAACGGACTGACCCGCTCGTATTAACCCTGTAAACGGATATTCGTTGCAGGGTTAATGCCTCAAGCATAAGCGGCGAGCGCCTCGGCGGTGAGAAATCGCTTGGTTTTGGAAAGCAGGCTCAAGTTCATGCGCAGAAGCGAGGTGGGTCTCACGCGATACTTCGTCAACAGATCAAAATCCTTCAACACCACTTCGGGTTTTCCATCGGCAACGATATGTTTATCGCCGAACAACAGCACGCGGTTGGCATACGTCACGGCAAGATCGACATCATGCGTGATGAACAGCGTCGCCGCGAAATTTTCGGCAACCAGCGATTTCCTGCCACCCGCCGGCTTGCACATCGCATCCATGAAATGCGTGTAATTCGAATAGTCCTGCCCGGCGGTGGGCTCATCCATGATCATGATCTTCGATTGCATCGCCAGCACCGCCGCGATCGTCGTGCGTTTTTGCTGACCGAACGAAAGCCCGAGCGGGGGATATTCCTCAAGCCCCTTCAAGTTCACCGTGGCAAGGCTTTCAGAAACCAATCGCGGAATCGAGAGGCTGTCCATCTCGAGATTCTTCGGTCCAAACTCCAACTCCTCCCGCACCGTCGGCGCGAACAACATATGCGTGGGGCTTTGAAAAACGAACCCAAGCAAATGGGCGATCTGCGCGACACTCATGCTCTTCGTATCTTTGCCTTCCACAAGCACGCGCCCGCTGGTGGGCTTGAGCAACCCGATGGCATGTTTCACCAGCGTCGATTTTCCCGCGCCGTTGGGACCCAGCGCCGCGATCAAATCGCCGCGATTGATCTGGAGGTTGACATTTTGCAGGATGAGAGGAGTCTCGTCGCTATAACGGAAGTCCACATTCTCGAACGCGACCAGCGCCTCGCCTCGCGCCTCCTGTGCGGCTGGTTCCACCCTAGGCGGCATTTCCCCCGCCTGACGGACCCGCTTCACCACCCATTCCGCCGGGAGTTTCACCTCGCGGTGATTGATCGCCGTTGGCAGGCTTTCGATTGACCCGAGATACTTCACCTGCCCCGCTTCCATATACAACAACCGGTCAGGCTTGGCAAAAATAGCATCCTCCACGCGGTGCTCGATCAACACGACCGTCTTTCCCTCGTCTGCCAGGCTTCGGAAAACTTCGAGGGCTTCGTGAGCAGACGCGGGGTCGAGAGAGGCGAGCGGCTCATCCAGCAATAAAATGGACGGGTTCATGGACAACAATCCTGCCAGCGCAACCTTCTGTTTTTCTCCGCCGGAGAGGTTAAATGTTTCGCGCTCCAGCAGGTGTTCGATCCTCAGCCGCTTCATCGCCGCGTCCACGCGAGAGAGGATTTCCTCGCGCGGCAACCCTAGATTCTCGGGACCAAAGGCAACCTCGTTATATACATTGCTGGCAACGATCTGGCGCTCGGGGTCTTGCAATAACGTGCCCACCGTCTGCGCCACATCGGCAATCTTCATCTCGGAAACATCCCTGCCATGCAAAAGGAGTTTGCCGGCGCGCTCTCCCTTATAAGATCGCGGAATCAAGCCGTTGATGCAACGCGCCAGCGTGGTTTTGCCGCATCCGCTCGAGCCGGCGATTAACAACAGTTCGCCGGGCTTGAGTTCGAATGAAATATTGTCGATCGCCTTTTCCGGGCGGGTTCGATATTGAAAGGATAAGTTCTCGATCACCAGCGGAGATTGACTCATACCATCACCTAAAATGTCACAAAAATTTCGTTGCCTGGTTTTACGCCGAGGGCGCGTTCCGCGCTCCCGTTCACCACAGCAACGGTTAAGTTGCCTGTGCTATTCATCAAAGCGATCGTCTCGCCCGCCGGTCTCTCGCCGAAGGTGTTGACCATACCGTTGATCTCGGTACCCAGCAAGTTGACTCGTATGCTTTCTTTCCGTTCCAGCGCGGTATCCAAATGTTCGGCGCTGATATTCGTCGAAATATTCCCAAAATGATCGATGTGAATCACCTCGCCGCGCCAGCCATACTCCATGCGGACAGGCTTCGGCAGGTCAATTCGCACCGGGTCGTTGAACGGCGTTCCCAAGTCGCTGATCGGCGTCCCATTCGCCAGATGCGCGGCGACCGGGGAGAAAATATCCCGCCCATGGAACACAAAACTGATGACCGGCAGCCAATATCTGATCCGATTCAATTCCACGAACTGGGTCGTCCAGCCGGAATGCTCGGCGCGATCCAACAAGCCGGAGATCGTGCCATTATCGGGTCCCACATAGAACCAATCGCCGATCCGCGCCGCCATTGGACGGCGTTTTGTGCCAACACCGGGATCCACCATAACCACGTGCACCGATCCCTTGGGATAATATGGGATGGACCGCGCAAAGATATACGCGGCTTCCCGGATGTTTTGCGCCTGCACCACATGGCTTAGGTCGGAAATCTGCGCTGTCGGGCATATACCCCAGATCACGCCTTTCATCACTCCCACCGTGCCATCTTTGATCCCAAAGTCGGTCATCAGACTGATAACTGTCAACGTTCTCTCCTCGCAGGGTTTCGCCAATTATAAAACATTGCAGAGATTGAAACGCCTCGATTTTGCCCGGAACTGGGAGAAGCAAGGCAAGCGTGTAAATAGCATCTTTGCCACAGAGAACACTGAGACCATAGAGAGAAAATCTCAAAATTTCTATGCGCTCTGCCGTCTCGCAGCGCGAACGGTGCGGCTTTTACGCACGAGAACAGCCATTCCCCGCAAAATTGGCCCATCTCACGCCATGTTATACTTGTTTCATCGAAACACAAAGGAGAAACAATGTTAATCAACCCAGAATTGGCAAAAGCCATAAACGCGCAGATCGGCAATGAATTCGGCGCGAGCATGCAATACCTCAGCATCGCGGGTCATTTCCACACACAGAAATTAACCCTGTTGGCAAAATTGTTTTTCGAGCAGGCAGAAGAAGAGAAAACGCACGCGATGAAGTTCGCGCATTATGTTCTCGACACACAAGGAGACCTGCAAATTCCCGCCATCGCCGCGCCGAAGCCGAAATTCGCATCTGCCGAAGAGGCGGTGAAAGCCGCGCTCGCGTGGGAAATGGAAGTGACGGAGCAGATCAAAGCCCTGATGGACATGGCGGTCTCGCAGAACGATTATCTGGCGCAGAACTTCCTGCAATGGTTTATAGATGAACAACTGGAAGAGATCAATAAAATGGATCAACTGTTGAGCGTGATCCAGCGGGCGGGCGAAAAGAACCTGCTCATGGTGGAAGCGTATTTAGTGCATATCGAGAAAGCAGGGTAACAAAAAAGTGACAGTCACCTTTAAGGTGACTGTCACTTTTATTCACTGCACATACTGACCGAATACAGATTCAAAATCCGCTTCCGAGGTGAAGCCCACCCATTTCATCAACAGGACACCGTTGGGGTCGAGGAAGTAGACTTCGGGTTGGTAATAAAAGCCCAATGTTTGTTGAAAGCCGAATGTGTTCGGGTCGTCGGCGTCGAGGTAGGTGAATTTGATCCTGCCGAAATATTCCGCTTCAAGCCCATGAACCATGGGCGCCATGGCGCGGCAGGTGCTTCAGGTGAAGCGAAAAAATTCGACGAACTGATATTGCCCTGAAGCCAAACTGACCGTAGACGGATCTGTCGCTTCGAGGTTCGGACCGCGCGAGGTGGCGACGGGAAGCGCGGCTTGAGTCGGCGGTTCGGTCGCGGCGGGAGGCTGGGTTGCGGGAAGTGGAGCGGATTCAACCGTCGGTGAAGGGAGCGCGCTGGGCAACTCTGTCGCAGGGGCGGACGCGGGTTGAGTCGCTTGGGGGGCGCACGAAGCAACAAGGAGGGCGAGCAGAAGTAAGGTCGGAGCGAAGCGGGTTTTCATTATCCTATCCTTTCTTGAAATCAAGATACTTTGTACCAAAAAATCCTTACGCAAAGGTTACGAATGCCATCTTTGACGAGTGTCACGTCCTACGCTATACTACGCTTAGTTCCCAGTTGGAGAATTCGATAGTAGATAGTTCATCCAACATCAAAATAATTTATGGAGGAAGCATGGCTGGTTTCAAACTCACTTACGGCACAATGTTCAATCCGCCTGAGGCGCTTCATGAGGGGTTCGATAAGGCGGTTGCAAAACTCAAACAAAATCTCGGCAAAGAATATGGAATGTTCATAGACGGCAAGGATGTTTTCTCGGACGAAAAGTTCGACGACCACTCGCCCGTCAACACCGGCTGGATGCTGGCGCGAATGCAAAAGGGCAACGCGCTCCACGCGCGCATGGCGATCGAAGCGGCGCGCAAGGCATTCCCCGGATGGAGTCATACGCCGTGGCAAAAGCGCGTGGCGTTGGTGCGCAAAGCCGCTTCGTTGATCGAGAAGCGCATCTTCGAACTCGGCGCGGCGATGGCTCTCGAAGTCGGCAAGAACCGCATGGAGTCGCTCGGCGATGTGCAAGAGACCGCCGACCTGATGTATTGGCCCGCGCAAATGATGGAGGAGAATAACGGCTTCATCAAACCGATGGGCAAAGACCCGCTCACTGGATATGATTCGACGAACGTGTCTGTGCTTCGTCCGTATGGCGTGTGGCTCATTATTTCGCCGTTCAACTTCCCCTTCGCATTGACCGGCGGACCGACCGGCGCGGCGCTCGTGGCTGGAAATACAGTTGTTATCAAACCCGCATCTGACACCGCATGGATCGTGCGTTTGTACGCGGAATGTCTGCGCGATGCGGGCTTCCCCCCCGGCGTGTTCAACTTTGTGACCGGTCCCGGCTCCACAGTTGGACAGGCTTTGGTAGACAGCCCCGAAGTTGACGGCGTAACATTCACCGGCTCGTTCGACGTGGGCATGAAAATGTACCGCGATTTTGCGAACCGCAATCACGTCCGCCCGATCGTGTTGGAACTCGGCGGAAAAAATCCCGCCATTGTTTCGCGCAATGCGAATCTCGAAGACGCGGCGACCGGCATCTATCGCTCGGCATTCGGTTTGCAGGGACAGAAATGCTCCGCCGCGTCACGCATCCTTGTGGAAGAACCGGTCTACGATGAACTGCTCGCCAAACTGAAATCGAAAGTGGACTCGCTGGTGATCGGCGACCCAACCGAACGCGCCACATACATCGGACCGGTGGTCAACCAAAATTCATACAACGAGTTCAAGAATTTCACCGAGGAGATCAATCAGGCGGGCGGACGATTCCTCACCGGCGGAAACGTGAAGTCCGGCGGCATGTACGATTACGGCTACTACTGCGAGCCGACCCTCGTCACCAACCTGCCCTTCGAGCATCGCTTGTGGAAACACGAGATGTTCCTGCCCATCGCCACCATCGGCAAGGTGAAGAATCTCGACGAAGCGATGACGATTGCCAACGATGTGAATTACGGCCTCACGGCTGGTTTCTATGGCTCACAAAAAGAAAGCGCGTGGTTCTTCGATAACATTCAAGCCGGCGTCACGTACGCGAATCGTCCGCAAGGCGCGACGACCGGCGCGTGGCCCGGCTTCCAACCCTTCGGCGGCTGGAAAGGCTCCGGCGCAAGCGGCAAGAACGGCGGCGGATACTATTACACACAGTTGTACATGCACGAACAGATTCAAACATTGGTCAAGAATGCCCCAGTCAAAAAAGCAAAAGCAACTGCAAAGCGCCGCCCTGAGCGTGTCGAAGGGAAGAAAGTTGCGAAAAAGAAGATCGTCAAGAAAAAGTCGCGTAAGTAAAACCGACCTCACCTTGCTTTATTGAACCGCTAAGCCCGCTAAGGGCGCTAAGTTTTAATTCTTTCTTTGCGTTCTTGGCGCTCTTAGCGGTAAATTTTGAAGTCTATCCGCCCTCAAACCCTTACAGGGAGAGGGGAATTGTTTATGCCTTGGAATCCCGATCAATATCACAAGTTTCAATCCGAACGCGCGACGCCGTTTTATGACCTGCTCGCGCTCGTGGATGCGCGCCCTAATCTCAAAGCAGTGGATTTGGGATGCGGTACCGGCGAGTTGACGCGTCAACTGGCTGACCGGCTTCCCAACTCCGACGTGACCGGGTTGGACTCATCGCCTGAGATGTTGAAAAAATCCGCTTCCTTTGCGCGGGGCGGGCTGGTTTTCCAAGCGGGAGATTTATCCGCCCTCCCCGGCGACTGGGACTTGATCTTCAGCAACGCCGCCCTGCAATGGAGCGGGGATCATGCAAAGTTAATTTCACAGTTGTTCGCGCGCCTCAACCCCGGCGGGCAGATCGCCATTCAAGTCCCGTCGAATCACAATCACATCTCGCATCAAATCTACCGCCAGACTGCCGCTGAGGAAAAATTCAAATCCATCCTGCGGGGATTTCAACGCATCGCGCCGGTGTTGACCATTGACCAGTACGCGCAACTCCTCTTCGATTGCGGCGCGGAAAATATCGTTGTGTTCGAAAAAATCTACGCTCACGTGTTGGAAGACTCAGACGCCGTCGTTGAATGGATCTCCGGCACAGCGCTCGTTCCCTACTTCGAACGTCTCGGCGAACACAAAGATGAATTCGTAGACTCTATCCGAGAGAAGATGCGCGCGGCAATGCCGGGCAGTCCGGTGTTTTATCCGTTTCGCCGCATTTTATTTTCCGCGAGGAAGCCGGCATAGACATGGGCGAACCGGAGAATTACAACCGCAAGGAACTCATTCACCGTATCGGCACGTTTTTCCTCCTGATCGCGGTGGGCTTGCTGGTCTACTTCATTCTTTCCGATAGCGTCGGTGAGCCGCGCTTCGATCTGTTTTGCCTGGGCGTTCTTATTTCAGGCATCGGGTTCTTCTTCCGCTCGCAACTCAAACGCCCCTCCCCCTCCAGCGGACGATTCGGCTGGATGAAGCGATTCTTGAAAGGTAAAGAGGAATGACAAAAGTACTTTCGCTGTCTGACGCGATCGCAAAATTCGTGAACGACGGAGATACGGTTTACGCCGCCGGGTTCACTCACCTGATCCCCTTCGCCGCCGGGCACGAGATCATCCGTCAGGGAAAAAAGAATCTTACCCTCGCCCGCGCCACGCCGGACCTGATCTACGACCAAATGGTCGCGGCGGGATGCGCGAAGAAAGTCATTTTCTCGTACATGGGAAACCCCGGCGTCGGGTCGCTTCGCATCGTGCGCGCGGCAATCGAACAGGGAAAACTCGAATGGGAGGAATATTCACACTTCGGGATGATCACGCGCCTGCAAGCGGGGGCGGCTGGTTTGCCTTTCCTGCCAATGAATCAAACGGGTGCGATCAGTCTTGAAAAAGCGAATCCCAATATCAAACGAATCGCTGATCCCTACGGCGGCAAGGATGTGATCGTCGTCCCGGCGTTGAATCCCGATGTCGCCATCGTCCACGTTCAGCGCGCGGACGCGAACGGCAACGCGCATTTGTGGGGGATTATCGGCGAGCAAAAAGAAGCCGCGTTCGCCGCGAAAAAAGTTATCGTCACCGCGGAGGAAATCGTGGACGAATCGGTCATCCGTTCCGACCCGAACCGCACGATGATCTCGGAGATCGTGGTCAGCGCGGTGTGTCACGTTCCGTTTGCTTGTCATCCCAGTTACGCGCAGGGATATTACGACCGCGACAATGAGTTTTATCTCGCGTGGGATAAGGTCAGCGAATCGGCTGAATACACCAAACAATATTTGGATGACTGGGTGTACGGCGTGAAAGATCGAAATGAATACTGGCAAAAACTCGGCGGGGATGTCCATAAACGACTGAAAGTCCCTGACTTGATGAGTGAGCCGATCAATTATGGGAAGTATTGATTTAGGTACACAAGTAGACAAGTAGACACGTAAATACGTGTGTACTTGTCTACGTGTCTACGTGTGTACTTGTGTACGCGCTTTCGACAAGAGGAGTAGCGGATCACCATGAGCGAAATAAAATATTCATCATCCGAATTAATGATCATCAACGCCGCGCGGTTATTGCGCGATGGCGATGTGGTGTTTGTCGGTGTTGGTCAACCGAATCTTGCGTGCAATCTTGCAAAGAGAACACACGCTCCAAACCTTGTGATGATCTATGAAGCGGGCGTGATCGGCGCGGAGCCTGCGCGCTTGCCGCTTTCGATTGGCGACCCAACTCTTGTGAGCGGCGCGTTATCCGTTGTGAGCATGTACGACATTTTCACCAACTATCTCCAACGCGGCAACGTGGACGTGGGCTTCATGGGCGGCGCGCAAATTGACAAATTCGGCAACATCAACGCCACCGTTATCGGCGGATATGAAAATCCCAAAGTGCGTTTGCCCGGCTCAGGCGGCTCGCAAGAGATCGCGGCGTGGGCAAACCGTTGTTACATCATGACCCCGCATCAAAAGCGCCGCTTTCCCGAAAAAGTGGAATTCATGACCTCGGCTGGATTCATCGGCGGGCGCGGCGACCGCGAGAAAGCGGGACTGCGCGGCGGCGGGATGCTCGCCGTCGTCACCGACATCGGCATCATGGAGCCGGATGAATCAGGCGAGATGATTCTCACGCAGTTGCACCCCGGCAAAACGTCGGATGAAGCGAGGGCGAACACCGGCTGGGATTTGAAAACCGCTTCGCGCGTCGGGACGACTGATCCAGTTTCCTCGACCGAACTCCGCATCTTACGCGACGACCTCGACCCAACGGGAATCTACCTCAAAGGGGCATCGTGAGACCAGCACTGTCACGAATAACGTAAGTTTTCACGCGGGTAGTACTATTGTCTCAATTTATCGGGGGAAGCATCACAAGGGTTAAGAAGCGTTTATGATTGTATGTTATAAGCGTCTATGCCGTCTGAACAAATCCCCATAAAAGTTCAAGGAGTAAAATGAACAGCAAGCACGTTATCGGCGTTTTCACACTCATCGCATTGACATTGTCTTCATGCATCACGCCAGCCGCCACACCGCAGGCTGAACCCACCGCAGGACCCGACCTGGCGCTCACCGTCACAGCACAGGCGAACCTTCTTCAAGCGCTGACCCAAACTGCCCTGGCGCCTACAAACACACCGGAACCCACCTTCTCGCCCGCCCCCGCCTTCACAGCGACACCTTCCAAAGTGACGATCACCGTTAGCGCAGATACGAACTGCCGCTCCGGTCCCGGCTTGGATTACGATATCGTCGGCGCGTTGACCATCGGTCAGCAGGCGGAAGTAGTAGGGAAAAGTTCAGCCGCCAACTATTGGGTGATCGATAATCCCCTCGGCGCGGGCACGTGCTGGCTGTGGGGCGAACACGCCACCATCACCGGAGACGCGGCTGGCTTGCAAGAGATTGCCGCGCCGCCAACGGTCACGCCGCTCGCCGCGCTCGCTCCCGTTATTGACCGTGTGGCAGTGCGATATGATTCGTCTTCGGGTGGTCTAGTCGTGTATATGGATGTCTACTTTTACGATGGTGAAGGCGATGCAAATTTCCTCGATCTGCAACTGGTTAGCGCCTCAATACCGGTAACGGGGAAGATCAAAGATGTTTCATTTTCCCCCTCCGCCAACCAAAGAAAAGGCGCTGTCGTTACCGGGCAATGGGCTTGCGGCACGAAACAATATGATATGGCAGTCGGAGTTGTAATTACCGATCAAGCGGGGCACACGAGCAACACGATTGGGGTCAATTTTTCGTGCAATAAGAATTAGCGGCGAAAAAAGACCTCGGAGTTCTCCAAGAACTCCGAGGTCTCTCTGATCACTGATAACTGATCACTCTGGCTTACGTTCCCTCTTCCCACGAATTCAAATAGTGTTCCTGCTCCGCGGTAAGCGTGTCAATCTTCACGCCCATGGCTTCGAGTTTGAGGCGGGCGATCTCGTT
>CASGHD010000002.1 GCA_949319575.1 uncultured Anaerolineales bacterium
GGCTTTCTTATTGGCATTATAAGCCCAAAATGCCAATAAGCGAGATTCTTATTGGCATTTTGAGGGGATTTGTCCAATTATTCCTACACCTCCACCACTGCCGACTCTCCCTCCTCTACCGTCACTGATTTGCCATTTGCAAAAATCCCGAAGTACAACGACTTCGGGATTTTTGTTTATGCGTAGACCAGTTTTCCTTTTGGTACAGGGATTTCTCTGCCCAATTCGCGGGCGGTTTCGATCCATTCCTGAGCGATCTGCTCGACATTTTTGAGCGCTTCAAAGTAGGTCGCGCCGTCTGCCATGCAACCAGGCAATTCTGGGACCTCGGCGACAAACGCTTCGTCTTCATCGCTCCAGTAAAGAATTACTTCGTATTTAATCATTTTCACCTGCCAGTTTGTATTTCAAAATCAAATTGCGAACCTGTTTTATCTGATACGGTTTGGCTTTCGAGCCATTGGGTTGGATATTGATGATTTCCATCACGTCATCTTTGGTGTAGATGTGATGACTACCGCGAATCCTTTCCTGAAATCCAAGCCCGTTCAATAATTGGCATAGGTCCTGAAAATCAATATTCGCATCGGAGGCTCCGCGCAATACCTTTTCCAGAATTTTATCGAACTTGGACATTTACCGATTATAAACCTCTCACCCTTATTTCTCCAACGAACAATTTGCTGACCCCAACAATGCCAATAACCCTACCCCTCCACCACCGCCGACTCTCCCCCCTCCACCGTCACAGACTTGCCATTTGCGAAAACAACTTCCGTTTTCTTCATCCCTCGCATCACTTTCAGACCTTTGAATTGAATCGTCACATCCCACGGGAAAGGATTTTCGCCTTCGAGTTTCACGCGCGTGGAGGAATGAATTTCAACTCCCAAGATTTTCATAAATAAGCCGACGGGCGCGAGTCCGCTGAGGGCGTTGCGTTCGCCGATGCCTGTGCCGCGTTCGGCGTGGTAGCGCGCGTGGAAGGCGCGGTTCAGTTTCAGGTCCTGGATGATCGCGGTCATGTTGTGCGCGAACAGGCGCGCCGCGTCGGTGCGGAATCCGTATCTCAGCAAGCCTTCGCACACGAACAAATTCCACGGCAGATGCACAGATTGCGAAACGGTTTCCGCTTCGGGCTGAGTTAATGAAGGGCAGGCGGGAATTCCATACGGACGATAAAAACGCGACGCGTCCAACAGCGCGCGCCCGATCATGTGTTGCGCGCGCGCCTCGTCTGGCGCTCCCGCCCACAGCGGCGCAAACAACGTGTGGTCCTCGGTGGTGTAATCGAGGGTGCTGATGATGACCGTATCCTCATCGCTGAGTCCGCGCACCGAAACCTTCGCAAGTTTCGAAAATGTTTTTTTCGTGGTGTACATCGCGCCGCCGCTTCGCCATTGATAATCGCCGCTTTCGATGACCTCATCGGCGGGCTTGGATGAAAATTCATGAATGCGGATGAGAGGCCGCTTCGCCCCCGCGCTTTGAGTCTGGATCTCCACTAGCAAGCGGATCTGCCCCTCGAACTTTATCTTCGGCGTCGCCGTTCCCGAGCCTTGTTGCCGCACGAGAACTTTCCCCGCGAGACTCAACCCCGTGCCGCGTTCTCGATAGTGATACAACCCCGTCCGCGCCTGCCGCGTGGATTCAATTGAAGCGCGCAGTTTCGCGGCTTGCTCGTGAAGTAACGTGAGCGAGCTATGTTCATCCAACATTTCCGCCATTTTGATTAGGCACGCGGCTTCGTTGTACAACATCGCTTCGAGGGCGGGGCTGTGGACTTGTGAAATGTTAACTCCCAGCGACCACTCGTGCCATTGATCGAATAGCGGGTTATCTTCAAATCCCGTTTGCAAGACATGTTTCCATTGCGGGATGCCGTCGTGGTCATCGTCATATTCGGGAGAAAACCACGACCAGAAAAATTTTTGCAGTTGAGTGAAGACTTGTTTCAAAAATTCCTTGTCTTCATTTTTTTCGTACAGTTTCCATGCGAGGCTGGCAAGGATCGGCGCGGAAAGATAGCGTCCACGTTGACCTGCGAGTCCTGGCTTTCCGTCTATCTCACCGTTTTCATTTTGAATCGCGAGAAAGTTTTTTAGCAAGTCTTTTGCGGCTTGTGATGCGGGCAACACCTCTGACAGATAATATGCGTCGAAGGGAGATTGTCCGTTCCACGAGGCGGGATAGTCGGTGCCGTCGCCTTTGGGTGAGTAGCCGTTGTCGGGTCCGCGCGAGGAGACGAGGGATGGATTTGGCAAATGTTCATTCGGTGGGAAAAATAATCCGAACGCAGTAGTTTGACTTAATGCAAACGCCGCGTCCCATTCTTTGTCGGCTGTGCGGATGTCAATGGATTGACTTGCGTTGAGCAGTTCGAGCCGCGCGCGTTCGGCTTCCCATGGTCGGGCGGCAGTTTGACGCGCGAGTTCAAAGGAGGTTTGCAATCGGTCTGTCGCGGCTTGAGTCCACGTGAGTTGACGCGTCGCTCCGGGACCCAGTTCGAGGTCCAGAGAGAGCGAGGGGTAAGGTCCCGATCCGTGCGCGGGTCCGCCAGTCATAAAGAGGACGGGGAAGAGTCCGCCTGTTTGTCCTCCAAGAATGTTGACCATCTGCGCCTGCGCGGCGGACATACTTTGCCCGTCTATCGCGACGAGTACCGCGCAGAGTTCGAGTTTGATCTTGCGGTTCGCGTTGGATTTGTTGGCAACCGTGACGCGCCCGCACACCGCGTTGGATTGTGGAACCCAATATTCGGTTGATACGTCAATGTTGGGTAATGGAGAATAATCAACGATGAGGAAGTTCGGGTAAAAACGGCGGACGGTTGGCGGCAGCGCGAACGCTTTCGGGTCGCTGACAATTTTTTTGCCTTCGCTGAAACGATGGAAGATGCGCATGGCTTTGGCGCGTAAGCCGTAGGTGGTGTGAAGCGCAAGCGAGGCTGGCTCCGCGCCGCCGAATTCGAGTTCCCAGATGTGATCGTTGAGGTAGTCGGGGATGGAGAGGCGAGAATCGGCCGCGAGGGTGAGGCAAAGCGGGTCGCCAGAGGCGAGTGACCAGTCGCGCATAGGGCGGTATTGTAGTGTGAGAAGGGCGGGAGGTCAAAGGGTATAATTTGGTTGGGTAGTTTTGGTAGTTGGAGAGTGCAGGAATTGGGACGCTGATAAACGCTGATGACGCTGATTTTTTTGAGAAAAAATGGATAAAAAGAATAACTACAGCGCGCCGCTTTATAAACACTCCGAACTGACCGAGAAGATCATCGGCGCGTTTTATGCTGTGTATTCTGCTTTGGGTTATGGCTTTCTGGAGAATGTTTATGTCAAGGCTCTTATCATCGAATTGAAACGTCGCGGACTGACAGTGAATGACGAGTTGCCGATCCATGTGTATTATCTGGGCGAACTCATTGGAGAATACTACGCCGACATCGTGGCAATGAGTTGATCATTTTAGAGATAAAAGCCGTAAAGGCTTTGGCGACTGAGCACGAGGCGCAGTTGCTGAACTATTTGAAGGCGACACCGTACGAAGTCGGTCTACTGCTTAATTTTGGACCAAAACCCGAAACAAAACGCCGCTCCTTCGACAACTCGCGCAAGGAATGGTGGATTGCCAAAAACAAATCCTGATTTCGCTGATTCAAAAAGAAAAATCTGCGTTTTCTGCGTTCATCAGCGTCCAAAACAGGTTTTTGGTTTTCACCGATAAAATCCATTTGAGGAGAAATTATGGGCAAATATTTTGAAGAATTCAACGTTGGTGAAAAGACCGTCACCGAAAAACGGACGATCACCGAAGCCGACATCATGCAGTTCGCTACGCTGACGGGCGACGATAACCGCATCCACACCGATCCCGAGTTCAGCAAGACGACTCCGTTTGGGAAGCAGATCGCGCATGGAGTTCTGGGATTGTCGTATGCGTTGGGTCTTGCGTGGAAAACAGGAATGTTAGATGGAACCGTCATCGCCTTCCGCGAGATCAACGAATGGAAGTTCGTCAAACCCGTTTTTATCGGCGATTCCATTTATGTGGAGATGGAAACCGTCGAAGCAAAAGCCCTGCCGCGCATCGGCGGAGGTTCGGTAACGATTGCCGTGGAAATAAAAAACCAGAACGATGAAGTCTGTCACCGCGGCAGGTGGACGGTGCTGATGGTGAGCAAACCCAAGTGATTTTCGATTTACGATTTCAGATTTACGATTTTAGCCACAGAGAACGCAGAGACCTTTGAGAAAATCTTTTGTAAGTGAGTCTTTCGCAATCGCACCAATCTCCAGTCTCCAATCTCAATTCTCTAATCCTCCAATTCTCCATTTACTAATTACCAATTACCCAATTACCAATGACCAACAACGAAGAAGAAAACAAACGCCGAATAAAAAAGTTACTCGACTCCGAAGCGGATACGCGCGCCGAGACTCCGATTGAGCCGAAGGTGGACGAGCAGGGGACGACGAAGGCGAGCGCGGCGAAGAAGACACCGCCACCTCTTGACCCCGCGGACACGCTCCTTTTGGGAGGAGAATATGCCGAGCCGCGACATATCCCGTTGGATGAAAACAACATGCCGCTTCCGCGCCGCGTCAACGAGGTGGATATGGATGGGACGCGCGTGTCGCCCGTCGCGTATGAACGTGCAAGTCGTCCAAGAGGCGCGACCGAGACGCGGCGAGTCTCGCCGCCGAGTCAACCGCGCAAAGCCGCATCCACATCCTTTGATTGGAATTCCTTCGATTGGAAATCAATCAACTGGAAAAAAACAGGCGGATGCCTTGCGCGCGCTACGGTGTTAGCGTTGTTTGGAATTGTCATCCTCGCCATCATCGGCGGATCGGCGTTGATCTATTCGTATTATTCCATTGCGCGGACGTTGCCAAACGTGGACGATCTAAAGAACCGCGCATCGCAATTTGAGACGACACGTATTTTGGATCGCAATGGGAATCTGTTGTACGAAATTCTTGACCCGAACGAAGGGCGCAGGACATTTATTACTTTGGATAAAATCTCGCCATCTCTTATCGCGGCGACGATTGCCACAGAGGATAAATCTTTTTACACAAATCCAGGGTTCGACCCGATAGCCATCCTGCGCGCATTATGGCAAAACCTGCGCGGCGGAGAAACCGTCTCTGGCGCATCCACCATCACTCAACAAGTTGCGCGTATTTTCTATTTGCGCCTCGAAGATTGCGATCAGCCCGATGCTCCGTCTTCTTGTTTTGAGCAGTCGTATTCACGAAAAGCCAACGAAATTTTATTGGCGGCAGAAATTGGACGCCGCTATTCGAAGGATGAAATCCTTGAGTTGTATCTCAACGAAATTTATTACGGCAACCTCGCCTACGGGATCGAAGCCGCGGCAGAGACGTATTTCGGCAAGACCGCGAATCAACTCACACTTGGCGAAGCGTCGTTCCTTGCGGGGCTTCCGCAATCGCCGTCTGTGTATGATATTTACACGAATCGCGATGTTACGCTCGTCCGCCAGCAACAAGTGTTGGTGCTGATGTTCGGGCTGAGTCAAGCGGAGGATTGCATCGCCGTCAGCAACAGCGAAGCGCCGATTTGTGTGGACCAAGTTGTGGCGGTGCAGGCGGCGGATGAGATCAAGAGCCGCGTCTTCAACTCGCCGAACATTGACACGAAATATCCGCACTGGGTCAACTTCGTCCGCTCGGAATTGGAAAAACAATACGACGCGCAGACCATCTATCGTTCGGGCTTCATCGTCTACACCACGCTCGACCCGAAGTTGCAAGATGAAGCGCAACGACTCGTCACCGAACAACTCGCGGGTCTCGCTGACAAGAACGCGAAGAACGGCGCGCTCGTTTCGATTCAACCTTCGACGGGAGAAATTCTCGCGATGGTCGGCTCGCCCGATTTCAACAACGACGCCATTGCGGGACAGATCAATATGGCGGATAGCGCGACGCGTCAGCCAGGCTCTTCGATCAAGCCCATCACGTATGTCGCCGCGTTTGAAAAAGGCTGGACGCCCTCGACTCTCATTTGGGATGTGCCGACTGATTTCCCCGATGGAGCAAATCCGCCGTACTCGCCTGTCAACTACGACGGAAAATTTCACGGGCCCATGACCGTGCGGACTGCGTTATCCAACTCGTTCAACATCCCCGCAGTGAAGGCGTTGGAATTTGTCGGCGTGTACGACAACCCGAACACGCCCGAAGAAGACGGCATGATCGCCATGGCAAAACGACTTGGCATCACCAGCCTCACGAATAATCAATATGGGCTTGCGCTCACGCTCGGCGGCGGCGAAGTCAGTTTGCTGGAAATGACCTCCGCCTTTTCTGTGTTTGCGAACAGTGGAAAAAAACTTCCGCCCGTTGCGATTCTCAAGATCGTGGACTTTGAAGGCAACGTCATTTACGAATACCAGCCGCCGCAGGCTGAGCAAGTCATTCGCGCCGAACACGCGTTTCTGATTTCATCCATCCTCTCCGATAATCAAGCGCGCTCGTGGATGTTCGGACCCAACTCTGTTTTGAATCTTCCGTTCCAAGTCGCGGCGAAGACAGGCACCGCGGGCGATCCGCGCGGCGCGGACGGGGTCAACGTCTACGACAACTGGACTCTCGGCTACACTCCCGATCTTGTCACTGGCGTTTGGGTCGGCAATGCAGATTACACGCCGATGATTAACACTTCAGGCACAACAGGCGCGGCGCCGATCTGGTCTGCGTTCATGCAATTTGCCGTGCCTCTCGTCAGTCCCAATAACACGCCTTCATCGTTCAGCATCCCGCAAGGCATCGCCGAAAAAATCATCTGCGCGGTTTCGGGCGCAGAGCCGTCCAACTGGTGCAAGGGCGGGCAACGCAGTGAATTTTTCGCAAGCGACCAGCCGCCTCTGCCCGCGTCGCAAGACCTGTTGCGTCAAACAGAAATTGACACGTGGACGGGTCTCATCGCGGGCAATGCCTGTCCCGATTTCGACAAAGAAGAACTCGTGATGAACGTCAAAGACGAATGGGGTCGCAAGTGGCTGAGAAGCGGCGACGGCAAAGACTGGCTCGAATCGCACGACATGCCGCGCAATCCGTTCTTCGCGCCCGACCGCGAATGTTCCGCCGATGATCCGCGCCCCATTCTCGAATTCTCGAATCTCAACGATGGCGACACCATCACCGATTCAAATCTCATCATCAAAGGCATCATCAACGTCACCAAAGGTGATTTCACTGGCTGGCGTCTCGAAGTCGGCAACGGCGACAACCCCGACGACTGGACGACTCTGGCGCAGGGCAGCAACAAGATCGAAGAGACTGGCGACATCTTCACTTGGGATATGAAGGATGTGACATCGGACAAGATCACGCTTCGGATCTATCTCCAAAACGGAGAGGAGTTCTACGCCGAAAAACGCGTCACTCTGACGTTGAACCTGCCTACCCCAACCCCCGAGCCGACTCTCACCCCGACTCTGACTCCGCTCCCCCCAACCGACGCGCCCACTTCGACTCCCTCCGAGACGCCAACACCCTTCCTGCCGCCTCCATCGGATACGCCGACCCCCAGTCCGACGCCGACGGGACCATAATTCTCAGCCACGGATTACACGGATTCTCACAGAAAAATCCGCACGAATACAACTACTGAGTGAACATCGCCTCCAATCCCAACGGGATGGCATGATTATAGAAATGACGTGAAGAAATTCAAATCCCGAAGGGATGATATAAATTCGGCGAGCTTTATCACCCCTTCGGGGTTGAACAAATTGCGTTTTGCAGTCTATAATCATGTGACCCCTTCGGGGTCATATGCTCTTTGAAGGTATAGAGATAA
>CASGHD010000003.1 GCA_949319575.1 uncultured Anaerolineales bacterium
AATGGTGTCTTCAACGCCGGGGCGTACGCGTCCAATTTGGAGACGGCAAAGACGAGGCAGGAAGCGCAGAACGAACGCATGGCAAACAAGATGACACGCGTTGAGAGGGAGGAGGAAGTCCGCTGGCAAGCGTCACAAAAAGCGGCAGAGGAGAAGCAGAAAGCCGAAGAGTTGCAGTCAGGCTATGCCGCCTATTATGTTGCCATGCGGCAGGGGGAGCAGGAAGCAAAATCCAATGGGTGGGACAAGGCGGTAGATTATGTTAAGGAAAATATCGTTCGGCCGGTGCAGGAGCTTGTACAGACTATCAGCAATCCCGCACAGCAATCACATGGCAGAGGAAAATTGGCTATACCAGTAATTAACACATCCACTTATCGAGAAGATATTGGCTGGTGGGATACTGTCAAAGAAACAATTTTCGCTGGTAACGAGTTTTGGAAACCAACTCGATGAAAAGAACATTTGCTCCTCTAATGCTATTGCTGATATTTACCGTTTCATGCATTCTTGCCACTAATAATCCAAACGAATTACCAGATATCATACTTTCCAAAGATGTTTTCGAACAAATATGGGTATATAATAATGATGAGTCCAACATACAAAACGTTCTTGTTGATAAAAGAAATGAACGAGTTGTCGTTGTAACAAATGAAGGAAAGTGGAGTATTCTGACGAGAAATAATGGAATTGTCTTGTGTGAAAGCCAAAACAGCCCAAGCCCTAACATACTTGGTGCCAATCAGAAAATTATCGTCAAAATCCAAGACAATGCTATTGTTATGGCAAACGAGGGTGGCAACGATATCTTTGTGTACGATCCAAAGAGCTGCAACGAATTGGCAGAAATTCATTTAGACGATCTTAGTAGAGTGTACAACTATACAATAGATCTTGCTGGCGAGAAAATTGTCGTTCTCAGATATTATGGCATGTCAGCATTTGATCTCCTTAGCGGGGATCTTGTTTGGGAGATAAGGGATTATTCAATAGCGTCACAGCGCACGTCGGGTTATTTGAAGGCGTTTGGCAATTATCTGTTTGTGCAAGGAGAAGGTGAAATTCGTTCCATCGACCCAGAAACAGGCATAAATTTCTTTACAATAAACAGCCCAACGGACGGGATATACTTTAGAGGAGAGTATTTGGGCGCTGGCGACATACTCCTTGTCAAAGGCGCTTCTATTAATAATATACAAGATCAATTTATAGTTGGGCTAGATGCAAAAAGCGGAAAAATATTATACAAGACATCCATTGACGAACATCTGAAACTTTACCCAATAAAGATTGTAAATGGAAGAAAGTTGCTCTATGGATACAGCCCGGCAAGCAAAGTGGGAGCTCGTGCTTTTTGCGCCCTATATGAAATAGAGAAAGGTGAAGTTCACCTTTTATGGCAAAACGAAGAAATATGCGGTAACGGCATTTTTCTTGGGGAGTGGTTAGTCGCCAGGCCCTATCCAGCCCCGTCCACCGATTTAAACTCTAGTTCTACTTTTTCTATGCTTGATGTACTTTCTGGGGAAGCATTGGTTGAGCAACAATTCAACATGACCGGCGTAACCGGATTATATTCTGACGATGAGTATTTGTATTTTTTTCGAGGTCATCAAGTGGTTGCATATAAAATCAAGAAATAATATTGATGAGGAGAGGGATAGAATGAAAAATATTGCTTTTTTGCTTTTTGTAGCGACAATAATTTCGACATTGCTTCTTGCATTTCTAACACCCACACATGGGGTTGTTTTAATCCTTCTCAGTGCTACAGTAGCTGTTTCATCCATATTAAAGAAGAACAAACAATCATATCTTCAAGGCAGAATTACGCATGGCGTTTTTGTACGTAATGTTTTGGTTGAAACCCTCGGCATCCTCCTAGCAATGACGCTCGCGGGCTTGCTTGGCAGGTACCTTGCATAGATTACAACTGCACAAATCGCGAATGAATTTACCAAACTCTTCGTGGGTATCCTAATCGGTCTGCTGGCAGGGATGGGTGTGGGATTTATTGTAAGCCGTGCCTAGGAAAAGTTGACAATAAAACTCAATAGCATCAATCAATAATTCCCTCTAAAATACGCGCGGATTAAATCCGAAATATCCGCCGTAGTATTCTGCCTTGCGACGGCGAAGAAGTCATACGCGGTGGCGCGACCGCGCCCGTAGCGCGAGGCGTAGGCGCGCAGGAAGGCGAAGAAGGCATCGTCGCCCATGCGGATGTTCAACGCCTCCATGAAGTTCGCGCCGTTAAGATAACTCGCGTTGACGTAGGCGCGGAAGGTCGGCGCTTCGTACACTGACGAATCCACATACCCCGACGGACCGAAATAATTCACGCGGAAGTTCCACCACCAATCGTACGAGTTCGGGTAAATATTCTCGTAAAAAATCGCCTCGCTGTACACCGACAGCGCCTCATCCAGCCATGGCTCCATCGCCTGGTCACTGCCCACCAAGCCAAACCACCATTGATGCGCGATCTCATGCACGCCGATCGCGGTGAGATTACTGCGCGCCGAGCCGTCGTACTCGTTGTAAAACTTCGTCGCTAAAAACACCAGCCCGTCATATTCCTGACCATCGTTCAAATCCGATTGCACGACGCTCAGACTCCCATACGGATACGGACCAAACAGCGACTCGAAGAGCGACACCGAACGGACTCCCGCGTTCAGGATGGCGAGTCCCTCCGTTTCGTAGCCCGCGAAATAATACGCACGGATCACAGCCGCCCCCGCGCTTGCATCCACAACTTGAAATTGGTCGCTCGCCGACAGCGCGAACGTCCGCGCGCCGAAGATGCGATACCGCGTCCACTCGTTGTTGGGTTCACTCACTCCGCTCGCGGCGATAGTGATGCTCCCCTCAGTTGTCCGCACGTTGACTTCAAAGTCCGCGGCGTCGTAGACGAGATGCTCGCCCAGATAATATTCGTCATGCAATACCCATCCATTGGTATACGGCACGACAAACGGATACCAGTCGGTTAGATTCGTCTGCGTCGAGTCGTAGCCATACGGATGCTCTTTCACCTTTTGCGGAACCGAGATTCGGAATCGCATCGCCAACGTGACTTGCGAATTCGGCGCAAGCGGCTGAGGTAAATAGACGGTGAGTCTGTGTCCGCTCATATCGTAGTTGAGCGCGGCGCTATCCAGCAGAATATTTTCGAGCGCGAATCCGCCGCGATGATTCGGTTCGACCGCCATCACCAATTCGTTGAGCGCAACGCCTGTTTGATTCGTGTATCGAATCGTTTCGTCCACGGCGAGTTGATGTCCGTAATAATCAAGCAAGGCGAACAATGTGTATTGCGTTCTCGATGATTGAGGCGGCGATGTCGGTTGAGGTAATGATGTTGCCGTGAATGCAAATGTCGGCGGCGGTGTGTTGGTTGGAGGTTCGGGTGTGAAGGATGGAATCAACGTCGGCGGCTCGAGTGAGGTTGGAGTCAACGTCACAGGTTGGAAGGGAGTCAGGGTGGGCGAGGCGTTCGACGCCTGCGTAACAAGCACAAGCGTGGGAGGAATCGTTTGTCCCTGCGGGGAGGCGCAAGAGGCGAGAAAAAATAAAAGGAGGAAAAAATTGAATCGAAGTGGAATTTTCATTATGAACTATGTCGTTGCGAGGAGGAGTGGAACGACGACGAAGCAATCTCCTCAATGCGAGGGGATTGCTTCGGGCGAAAGAGCATCGCCCTCGCAACGACATCAATAGTCGTTTTTAAAATACTTCGCCATCAGATCCGAAAGATCGGCAGAGGTGTGTTCGCGCAGGACGCGGAAGAAATCAGCGGCGGTGGCGCGCTTGCCCGCGTATTGAGCGTAATAATCTTTGAGGAACGCGAAGAAAATTTCATCGCCGACGCGCTCGCGCAACTCTTGAAAAAATCGCGCGCCTGTTAAATAGACTTTATCCCAATACGGTCTCTGCCCGCCGCCATCGTAGACTTGCGTATCCACTGCGCCCGCGTTTTGAAATTCAAAATAGCGATAGCCCTGCCACGAACTAACCAGGTCGGGATAGATCGCTTCGTAATAGACGCGCTCGCTGTACGTGGCAAGCGCTTCATCGAGCCACGGCTCGATGCCTTGATCGTTCGCTACCGCGTCGAACCACCATTGATGCGCGGTCTCGTGCGCGCCGATGGTCACGAGATAATTCACGGGCGTACCATCATACAAATTGAAATAATCGCGGCTGATGAAATAAAACGCCGAATATTCCATGCCATCGTTAAAATCGCCTTGCACAGCGGTCATCGTTTTGTGACGATAGGGTCCAAACTTTTCAGAGAAGACTTGTAGCGCTTGCGCGGTGGTCTGCAACAACGCTTCGCCCTCCTCATCGTAAAACGCGAAATAATATGCGAAGACTTTCACATTGCCGACAGTTTGCGTGGCGACTTTGTAATCCGTGCTGATGGACAAAGCAAACGTGCGCCCCGCTTCCAACTCGAACTTGCGGCTGGCCGCCAACCCTGACGCCACCTCCGCCCCCGACGCGGCGATCTGCGGAGCCGCTCCATCGGTGAATGAAACCGTCACATCAAAATCAGCCACATCATAAACAAGATGCTCGCCGTAAAACCACGGGTTATGAAGAATCCATCCTTCGCCCGATTGATACGGCACAACGAACGGATACCAATCCACAAAGTTGACCTGCCTGTCGGAGTATCCATAAATCTGCGGGCGGATTTCGTTCGGGTTGCTGTACGCCTGCATCTGCGGGAGGATGAGCGCGTAAGTCATCGCGAGGGTGATCGTTCCGCCAGGGGGTATAGGCTGAGGCAGGACAATTTCCATCCGCTGGCTGAGCGGTTCGAGCGTGTAATTGAGAACTGGTAAGCCATCCACCGAAATGGTTCGGAGGTTGAATCCGCCGCTCCACAAGTTGGGTTCCACCGCGAGGACGAGATTCGTCAGCGTTTCACCTGTCCGGTTGGGATAGGTGATGGTTTGGTTCACCTCCGCCGCTTTGGAGGAGTAGCTCATCTGCAAGTCAATCACATATTGCGGACGCTCCAACTCCGGCGCGAGAGTGGGGAACGCGGTTGGCGTTTCAGTTGGAAGCGCAGTTTCGCTCGGAGGCGGCGTTGGCGAGGGAGATTGGGTTTCGGTGGGAAGAGGCGGAGGAGTGGAGGGAGAGCAAGAGGAAAGAAGAAAAAGGAAAGAGGCAAGAATGACGCGCGTTGCGATGGGCTTGGACATAGATGGTATTTTAACCGATGTGAGGATGTCCCCCAGTTAACGACGAGCGCTCTCGTTATGTTTCCGCGCGGAAGTTGTTTTCGCATATAATCAAGTCATGCAAGCGACACAACGGTCCCCTTACGTTTGGGATTACGACATTGACCAGACGCAATTCATCGAAATTCTCGACGGCCGCCTCAAAATAGGAAGGCTGGATCAGGATTGGGCGGCGCGTCGTCTCTTGGAATACGCTCCGTATGAAGAAATCGTCCGCTTGATCGGGTTTCGCAAACTGGTGGAAAACTGGCCGCGCTGGCGCGGAAAGATCCGCTCGAAGAGTCGGGTGCGAGGGCTTGATTTCCTCGTGCAATGGATTCCCGAAAAACGTCCCGAGTTGCTCCGTGGCTAACAATTCAGCCTTTTACTTTGATGTTCTCTATCCCTTTCAAGACCTCGTGATCAAGGCGATTAGTCAGGCAGAGACGGAGTTTTATCTTACCGGCGGGACAGCGGCGTCGCGCGGATACCTTGAACATCGCTTTTCGGATGATTTGGATTATTTCGTCAACGATGACAATCGTTTTGGCCTTTGGGTGGAAAGAATTATTGCCGCGCTCAGCAGCGAATGGAGATGCAGCGTCTTGATGAAGGAAGAAAGGTTTGCGCGGCTCAATCTGGTTCAGGAAAATTTCTCGCTCAAAATCGAAATGATAAACGATGTGCCTGCAAGGATTGGCGACGTTCAAAATCATCCCATTCTTGGAAGGCTGGATACCGCTGAGAATATTCTCGCAAATAAAGTAACAGCCTTGCTCGACCGAGAAGAACCAAAGGACTTCGCCGATATTTGGGGGTTTTGTTTCCAGAAAAATCTTTCGCTTCAGGATGCGATAACAGGCGCGCAAGGGAAAGCGATAGGCATCTTTCCCGCCGATCTGGCGCGAGCGTTATGCTCGGTGAAAAAAACGGATTGGGAAACGATTCGTTGGATCAAGGCGCCGCCTGAGGATGTTTTCATTTCACAATTGAATCAATTGGGGGAAAGCCTGCTTCTGATCGAGTAATCAAAAATCCTCCCAGTAAAATTTTGCTGGGAGGATTTCAAAATCTTTGAAATTTCGTAACTACTCAGGCATGTCGTTGCGAGGAGGCTCTTGCTCGCCTGCCCCGATGTTTTTCGGGGTCCCGACGAAGCAATCTCCCGTCGTTGGGGGACTGCTTCGGCAAAACCAAGAGCGCCTCGCAGCGACATGTTCCCAGGCTGTGTAGTTACGAAGTAAAAATGAATACCCTTCAACTGCTTTCTTCATCGCTGCCAGTGTGGCATCGAGTCCTGCTTTCATCTGGGTCTTCACCTTCATTTTGAGTCAGGCGAATCGGTCATAACGCTGTTCGTTTTGTTTTGACATGAGACTATTCTTCTTAGCGAGGTATCAAGGGGATGTGAATCTTGCTGAAATTATGACTAGACATTTAACGACGATGTAACTTCCAGCAGGAAGGAAAAATATTAACAAATGAATAGGACTATGGTACTATCTGGCTACTGCTGGGAGGAATTGAAGAAGAGTCTCCCAACTGTAGGCAAAGTCACCAAATTAACTATTGCAGTTCAGTTTAGAAGGGAGATTTATTGTGTCAGAACCTAGCTCGGAGAAGGATAACCTGAAAATTGTAGTTAGAGTTGTACTTTGGTTAGGCTTGGCAATTGTTGTTTTGTTAATAATCAAAATATTTCTCCCATCATTAGAAGAACCATCAAAAAACCCCAACGAAACATCTACGCCTACAGTTGTAAAAATCATAACACCAAGTTCGATTACACCAACGGATACAGATCCGCCTACACCCACTTCTACTGGCACAGCATACAAAGAGGTGTCACCAACTTCGACTACATCACCGTTTCCTGCGCCCGAATTGGAGCCCACTATCATCAATGGGCCACTATTATTTCGTGTCGAAGGATGGAGTAGTGACGACGAAGTATGCAAACCCGAGGTAACAATATTTGGCGTCACAATTTCTCATGCTACTCCTCCTTATGTATTTACATTTTGGTCGCAAGAGAAGCCCTTCAAACCGCATAATCCTGTAATCAATCAAGTGATCCATCTCGAAAATTCAAGGGATTACATTGAGTTTACGCCCCCAATTGTTATTGTTAGAGACAAGTATAAGCACGTTGAATTTAGCTTTCACAGAGAAGATGGCATACTGGTTTTATGGATAAAAGATCTCTTTTATCTTTCCTGCAATTAAGAAGATACAATCACCCAGCGAACAATGAATAACTTGACAAACGAAGTGCAATAAATCAAAAAGATTGCTGGTTATTTCGGGAACAATTCCATTTTCTCTTGCGTCATTTTTTTAAGCGGAACATCGTCCGCCTGCTTAGGAATACCCATGCGCCCATTGTATATAAAAGCAATTGCCATCGCTTGTCTAATTTTTTTCTCCATGATAATAGTGAATTCATTTCTAAGGAATGAGTCTTGGACAATGTTTATCCCCCAGCACTGGGGACCACTAACCAGATCAGCCATTTCTTTAATGGTGATACTAATAAATTTATTAGTAATTAAATATGTTATGAAAATCAAATAACAGTAACGCGCTGGACAACGCCAATTTAAACAAGTGTAAAGAATTATTGATCAGAAATTCCTCTTACGATAAAGAGCTGTCAATCAATGCAATCCAAATCTATTTTTTATATACCATTAAGCATAATAATTGCGAAGGAAGTAGAAATCCTGTTTCTAATTATGGGCTGGGAGTTTACTTCAGCTCTTGACAGCAATGGTTTCATATCAAACTTTATAGAATGGTTTGGGGTGCTTTACGGTATTCTCCTACCTCTCATATTAGTAAGGGCATGGGAACAATTAGATGCAATAGATAGAGAATTCGACAGAGAAGCGGATGCCGCAAGAATTCTATACAAGGATTTGCAATTCTTATCTACTTTGCCTGGCAAAGTGGGGGATATGGGAAGAGATATTACTCAACTCTTGCATAATTATGTCTTTTATGTAAAAAACAACTACAAGTTTGAAATAAAACAATCGGGCGATACGGTCAGGGTAGATGGGGATAAAATCCTAGAGGATCTACGAGTAAAATTTAATGGTTTATTAAATCCTGAAATTAAGCAGACATCGGTTTCTGAATTATTAATAGGGGAATTATTCGAAAGGTTAAATGATTTGACCGATAGCCGAGGAGATCGGATTTCACTTGCAAGCCAAAGGCTTTTTGAGAATCTGCGCACCATTGCCTTATTTACATCTATTGTTTTCTTGGTTCCTTTTTACTTTGCAGGTCTCACATCGTTCTATTTATTAGATCTTATCCTAATATTAAGTGTCACCTTTCTTGTCATCTACATTTACATGATCATTGAAGATTTAGACGAGCCATTTGAAGGGGTTAGAAAAATCACAGACGAATCCTGGCGACACTTGCTCGAGGAAATGGATAATGTCCAAAATGAAAAAGAGGAAAATACGGTTACATCTGGTTCACCCTCCTCCACCCAAACACGACCAAAAAGAAAAATGTCGCAGTGAGCACGATCGCCGCGCCGGAGGCGATGCTCAGGTAGTACGAAAGGTACAACCCAATCACTCCAGACAGCGAAGCGAAGATCGCGGCGAGGAGCATCATCCGTGATAAACGATTTGTGAGCAGATATGCCGTCGCGGCAGGGGTGACGAGCATGGCGACCATGAGGGCAACGCCAACAGTTTGAAGCGAGACGGCGACAGTGACAGCGATCAGCACAAGCAGGAGATTGTTGAGCAAGTCCACGGGGAGGCGGAGCGTGGCGGCAAGGATGGGGTCAAACGAGATGGTGGTGAATTCCTTGTAAAAGGCGAAGAGGACAAGGAGGACGAGTCCGCCGAAGATGAGAATCAGCCACAAACTTTGAGCCGAAACGGACAGCACATCCCCGAAGAGGAAGTGACTCAAATCCACGGCGTAACTGCGGACGGTGGAGATGAGCGCAATCCCCAGGGCGAACATGCCGGCGAAGATAATTCCAATGGCGGTATCTTCTTTAATGTGTGAATTTTTACTGATCGCGCCGATGCCCAACGAAGCGACAATGGCTGTGCCAAGCGCCCACCAAAATAATTGATCGCGCGCGCCGCCGCTGACGAGATAACCGAGCGCAATGCCGGGCAAGATGGTGTGCGCAAGCGCGTCGCCAAAAAATGCCATGCCGCGCAGGACAACAAATGTGCCAACTACCGCGCATACAATGCCGACAAGCACAGCCGCAATCATTCCGCGCTGCATGAATTCATAGGAGAGGGGTTCGAGGAGGAAAGACATTCGATTTTGGATTTACGATTGATTGTTGTAGATTGCGAGACCGTAGTAACGACTTTAGTCGTTCCGATGAAAAGCGATTAACGAGGCATAAAGGATTGATTTTACGATTTGCGGTTGCGGAGGGTCTTGAGGGAGGCGACGGTCATTACTAAGATTTCGTCGGTTTCCTTGTGAAGACTCGCGATGTGTTCTTCAGGAGCAAGACCCGCTTCAACAAGAATTTCGAGTCAGTATTCTGTTTCGTCTGCTTCCTCTTCGACAATTTTCATTTTGTTGATCATATCGGGCGTGGATTTAGCGCTGCGCGCGGCACGGTAATTCGCCCCGACAGAAGTACCCGAGCGGATAACCGGCCTCGCAACCACATCCGCCGCGCGGGAATTAGGAAGTTTATCCATTTGCTTGATGATCGCCACGGCAGGTTTCTTGGTTCGAGCTTTGAAAGTTTTCTCGTCCATGTCATACTCCTTTTACAATATCCTCAATCGAGAGAATCTTGGAAAATAACCACGCCACCAAACAATCGTAAATCGGCAATCGTAAATTACACGTGTTCGTCATCGCAACAATCATCTACCGCGAGCACATTTCCATTTTCGGTAGAGCGCAATCGCCCGCCATATGCTTGTATCAGGTTATTGGTTTGCATAACATTCTGCGGAACATCAAACGCGACGATGCGGTGATTAAGCAACAGGACGCGGTCGAAGTGACTCGCGGCTTGATCAAGGTCGTGCGTGGCGACCATCACCGTGACCTTTTCTTGTTTGAGTCTATCGAGCAGGTTCAAAATTCCTTCCTGCGACGGGGTATCCAAGCCGGTGAGCGGTTCGTCCATCAACATCAGTTCGGATTCCTGCGCGATGGCGCGGGCGATGAACATGCGCTGCTGCTGTCCGCCGGAGAGCTGGCTGATCTGGCGCGAGGCGAGGTCGCTGATCTCCACCGTTTCGAGCGCGTGATTCACAAAGTCCCAATCTTTTTTGCGGGGCCAGTTAAACGGGCCCAGTTTCGCCGAGCGTCCCATCATCACTACATCGGCAACCGTGACCGGGAAATTCCAGTCCACTTGCGAACGTTGCGGGATGTAGCCGATACACACGTGCGTATCGGGATGTGATCCGTAGATATTCACATCGCCGGAGGACGGTTGCAAAACTCCGGCGATCGCCTTGATCAACGTGCTTTTCCCCGCGCCGTTTGGTCCCACAATGGCAACGCGTTCGCCTGCGTGCAAATGGAAGGTGATGTCTTCCAGCGCGTTGCGTCCGTTGTAGCGCACGGCGAGATGCGACACATCGAGGATGGGTTGGTTGGTTTGGTGGTGGGTGTGAGGGTACATAGACTTCTAAAAACCTGACATGTCTTCACGAAACACGAGAAAATGTGGACATTTGTCCACGCGAAAATCAAGGTGGGCGCGGCGCGCATGAGACATGTCAGGTTTGTTACTTCAACGCGTCGACGATTTGCATTACATTGTATTTCATCATGTCAATATACGTCGAGGCAGGCGGACCATCGGTCAGTGATTCAAGATGCAGATCGGCGACGACTCTTACGCCCGTTTCATCCGCAATTTGTTCGGCAAGAATAGGGTTATCACCGGCATCGAGAAAGATCGCGGGGGCGTTGCTGGCTTTGATTTCATCAATCAACGTTGCCATCTGTTGCGCGGAGGGTGAGGCGTCCGAACTAAAACTTTCCAGCGCCGACCCGACAACCGTAAAGCCGAATCGCTTCGCAAAGTAGCCAAGCGATTCGTGATTCGTAATGAGCAATTTTCGCCCGGCGGGAATCTGCTTCACCTGTTCGACGATCCACGCGTCGAGGGCTTGTACTTCAGCGACATACGCGTCCGCGTTGGATTTGAATTCCGCCGCGCCGGCGGGGTCGAGGTGGGTCAAGCCTTCGCGGATGTTTTCAACATAGACGATGACGTTATTCGGGTCAAGCCAGAAGTGCGGATCGCCCGCCTCAAGCCCGGACGCCAACCCTGCCGAGGCGGTGACGATTTCCATCTCCCCGCCGGCGTTTTCCAAGAGCGCGTTGAGGAAGCGTTCATATCCCGCGCCGTTGACGATCAACAATTTGCTCGACGTCACTTTCGCCACATCTTGCGGGGTGTGCTGATACGAATGCGGGTCCGCGCCGACGGGGAGGATGGATTCAATATGGGCGCGTTTGCCCGCCACGTGTTGCGCGATGTCGGCAAGCATGGAGGTCGTGGCGAGCGCCTCAAGCTGAGGCTTGGCTGGGGCAGGCGAACCAGTTTCACTGGGGGATGAAGAAGCGGAGTTTCGTCCGCAAGCAGAGAGCGCCACCAAAAAGATGGTCAAGATGAAAAGATGGCGAGGCATGGAACGTCTCCTGAAAGGATAGGACTTTCGCTTTTGATGCTCTAAGGCAGTCGTGCCTGCACTGAGCCGCAGGCACACGCGCGACCGTCGCTTCGCTGGCAAATACGGCGGTCACAGACCGCCTACGAGCGAAAACCCTGAAAGATAACAGTGTCGATTACGGCGCGAGCCACTTCGCGCTGAAGCCTTTCAAGCCGAGGTCTGTGATTTGCCCAGTCTCGATGTCGATCAATTGCAGTTGTGGCTCCGACGATTCCGAATCGATGAATTCTACATCGTATAACAATTGATTCCCATCCGGCGACCAGGCAAGACTGCCATGCGCGCGGTGGGGCAAATCGGTGATGGCGCGGGCATCGCTTCCATCCGGGCGCGCCAGCCAGATCTGGTCGCCACGTTCCACGCCGAGGTCGCGGCGGATCAGCGCGATCCAGTTGCCATCGGGCGACCAGGCGGCAAAGAGAATCTCGTGATCGGTATCCGGGCTGATGTTGCGCGCCGCACCGGAAGCCAATGAGTAGACGAGCGCTTGCGCGACAACCTGCCCATCGTCTTTTATGACCGCATCAAGATACAAAATCGCAGCGCCGCCCGGCGACCATTCCGCGCCGTAGGAATATAAACTTCTCACCAGGCGGTTCTCGCCGGTCTGCGTATTGTACAACCGCAAACCTCCGGCGGCAGAATAACTCAGCCACGCGCCATCCGGCGACCAGCGCGGAGCCGAGCCGGGGAAGTTCATCGTTTTGAACAGCGGCTTGTTTTCCCCGGTGCGCAGGTTCATCCACCGTGGGCTGACTAAGATGTTCCTGCCATCCGGGTAGTTCAGATATTCATAGACAATTTCGTTCCCGTCCGGTGAAAAGACCGGTCGCGAGCAGAGCGCGTGAACACAATCCATCAATTTTGTTCGCTCGCCTTCTCGCAGGTTCACCAGCCAGAGACTATTTTCAAGTTTTTCCGCGCGGGTATTGTAGATCACTTGCGAGCCGTCCGATGAAATCGCGTACCCCGCCACGTTATCATGTTCGCCGCTCAACCGGACCGCCCCATCGGGGGCTGTGACGAACAACTGCTTGACCTCTTCCTCCCCACCCGCAAGATACAGGATTTGCGATTCATTTCCCGCAGTGGAGCCTGCTCTCGCCAACTGGAGCTCGTCCGCAAACCGGGCATACGCGCCGACGGTCAACGCCGCGCCGAGGGCAAAGACCACCAATGCGCTGACCACCGGCAGGATCGGCGTGAAGCGGTCGAACGCGCCAAAGCGGTCGAACAGGCGGCGGCTGTTCACCAGCAACAAGCCGATGACGATCAACACCAGGGCAAGCCCCAGGCTGAACGATATGATCAACGCCAGCCCGAGCAGGATGCGGTTGATCGCAATCGCCACCAGAAGAATTGCAATCGCATCGGGGCATGGGACCAACCCGCCGCTGACTCCCAACGCGATCAGTGAGCGCCAGGTGATGGTCTCCGGCACATCATGCGAGTGGAGTGTGCCGTCGCCGTGATGATGCAAGCCGGGGGTCGGCGCTTGAATTGTTACCTCACCCGAAACTTTTTTTGTGGACACCGGCGAGAGTGAAAACTTTTTCGACGGAGGGGCGGGTTTTTTCCTCCAAACCTGATAACGCTGTAGCAGAAGATACAATCCCAACCCGAGGATGAGCAAGCCGGAGAGCAATTCGAGGAGCGGGATGAAAACGGTAGGTAAAAAATATTGCGAGACGGCTAACGTTACAACGCCGAGCAACAACACAGAGCCGGTGTGGGTCAGCGTGACCACCGTCCCAAGCACAACCGCGTGCCATGAGGTTCCGCGCGAGCCGACGAGATACGCCGCTACGATCGTTTTGCCGTGGCCGGGCGTAAGCGCATGGAGGGCGCCTAGGACGAGCGAGATCGTGAGCGCGAGGAGATAAAACGAGGCGGAAACTTCCTGCTTGCGGATCAAGTCAAGCAGAACCTCGCGCGAGTTGGCATCAGAAAGATTGGGGGGCGCGTCTTCGCCGGGCTGTGACGAGGAATCTTGAGAGGAGGCAGGAATCGACGGCAGACCGGAATCCCATTCCGCCCATAACAGCGTTCCGCCCGCTTCCTGTTTCGCCGGCGGGGTCAACGTCACTGCGATACGGTTGCCCTCCTGCAACGGAGTGGGAAATTTGAGTTCGCCTCGCGCAGTGATGAAATACCAATTGGTCGATTTGACCGGTTCCATCTCGTTCAACAGAACCAGTTCGAATGATTCGCCGGGACGCGCCGCCCACGTGGCGGAGAATCGCAACGTGATCGTTTCCGCGCCGGACTGAAACGCATCCAGACTCGATGGGAAGCGGGAAGCCTCCACGCGGAGAGGCAGGCTCACCCCGTCGACAGAGGCGGAGAGGAATCGCGCGGTGGCTTGCGTCCAACTCTGTTTCTCCTGTTCGCTGAGGGTATTGTCCTTGTCGGTGTCCACTTGATACCAGGCATAGGCAACCAATAACAGGCCGGGCTTCAGCTCCCAATCGACAGAAAGTTTTCCATCCGCTATATCCGCGCGGATGATATGGGTGTATCCATCGGCAGGGTGCGCGTACACGGCGCCGGCGCGCGTCGTCAGGCACGCAAGCAGAATCAGCAGGGCGATGATTCGATTTTTATTTTTCCGCATGGGTGTTTCAAAACAGTTGCCGCGTAGCCGCGAAAGTTTGCCTCACCCTTCGAGATCGACGCTTTCGCCCGGCAGGATTTCTTTTTTGAGCAGGCAATACACCCCGGTGAACAATTCATTTTCGCCACCCGCCGCGATGGCGCGTCGTATCGGAAGGACATGCGCGACTTCCCATCCATCCAACCCGATGTTATCGAGCGCGGGGACTTCATATCCCTTACTGAACGGGTCCTCGCCCATCAAGGCGTTCGACGGCAAATGGATCATTTTGTAGCGGTAAACCTTTCCGCCCTGCGCCAGGCGCTTCTTTGCCGATTCGATGCGGAGCCGGCGTTCAGCCTGCTGCTCCGACTCGATCTGGCGTTTCATCTTCATCGTTTGCGGCGAGGCGAGGATCTCATTCGCCACTTCAAGCATTTCGTCGTCATCGCCCATCGTGACCGAAATGAGGAATTCGTAGCCGCGTTGGTCTCCCAGTTCAATGAGACCTTCGGCAGATTCGAGGCGCGTCAGCCATTCGTCGTTTTCGTTCATCAGTTCGTAAAGAGTTTCGCGGTCGCCCATTTTTACAAGATCGTCGATGTGTGTCATGGTTTCCTCCAGAAATTATTCTTGGGTCTCTATCCGAAATAAAACGGGACGCTGATTCACGCTGAAAAACGCAGATTGCTTTCTTTTGAATCAGCGAAATCAGCGTTTATCTGCGCCCCAAAACCATTGTATAAGGTAATCAGACCTCTTGCATAAGTTTATAACATTGAGGCGCAATCAAACTCTTTGCCACAGATTTCACGAATTCGCGCGAAGTTTAAAATAACTCACCATACGCACCTTTACGCTCTCTCCGGGTCTGTGACCCTGCGAAATACGGCGGTCTCAGACCGCCTTTGAGCGTTACTGCGTAAGGTCACTAAAATAAATCAGTGAAATCCCGTGAAACTTGCGCTGACGGTTCGTCTTTCGCTCACCGTGTCGAAGTATCCGTGACTAAAAAGTACTTTTGCAAGAGGTCTACTCAAACATTCTAGCGCGCGCCACTGGTAAGGATGATGTACACCGCCAGGACGGCAAGCAATACGATGAGGATCTGCGCGGTCGGTTTCATCCGTGACCTGGGGCGATTGTCTGAGTTGTATTGTCGTCTCCTGCGGCGGCGTTCTCGATAGCGTTGAGCCATGATCGCTCCGTTTTACCTGAAATTAAATTCTTCGTAATGGATGTTTACGGGCGGCACGCCCAGTTCGAGGAATTTCTTCTCGAACGCCTGCGTCATGGGGAGCGGTCCACACAGGTAGACGTGATGCCCGCTGACGTTTCCACCCGCGTTCGCCGCGATCTCTTCGACGGTCAACGACCCCATCGTGGACGAGAAGCGGACGCGCGCCTTCAAGCGCGGATTCTTCCTCGCCGCCGCTTCGATCTCCTCTTTGAAAACGGCTTCCTCAGGGTGGCGCGCGGTGAAGTAGAAATCAACGTCGCGATTCAAGTCGCCGTTTATATCGCGGATGAATGAGAGGAACGGCGTCACGCCGATTCCGCCGGCGATCCAGATCTGTTTCTGCCCGCCGGTCTTGTAGTCGAACATGCCATGCGCCCCTTCCACGATGGCATCCGCGCCGGGTTTGAGTTCGTGGAACAGGGCGCGGGTGAAATCTCCGCTGGCTTTGATGGTAAGGCGCAACACATCCTCGCCAGGTCCGCTGGAGATGGTGAACGGATGCGACTCATTCAAGTTCTTCTCATTCGGAAAACGCGCGAAGAGAAACTGCCCCGCCCGCTGGCGTTGAATCGGATTCTTTTTGGCGCGCAGGATCACTTCGGTGGTCGAACCGTTCGGGTGATTCACCGCTTCCACCGTGTACGGGATATATTTTTTGAACAGCCCGCCGAACACTTCCGCGTAAAGATACGACGCCGCGCCGATGATGAAAAAGATTTGCGCGTAGTTGATGGCGATGAACGCATCGAGCGGACGACTGATGGTCAGCGAGTGGATGAATGCCAGGATAAAAAAGATGCCGATGTATTTTTTGAGATTCTTCCAGCCTTCGTAGGCGCCGCCTGTGATCTTGTTCAAAAACGGGATGCGCGGCGCGAGGCTGACCAACGCAATCGAAACAATCCCGGTGAACGCAATCACAGCCAGATAATTCCCCAACGCCCAGCCGCTCAACGAAATGGGCACGGTCAGCACATGGACGAAGATCAACAACAGCGCCGCCGTGGAGGTGTGGCGATGCGTCACGTACATTTTATCCAACCCGCCGAAATATTTTTCCGCCCATTTGGGTCTCGTGGAAAGGAACAACGACACCGCCATCAACACAATATTGATCGAACCGATGATCTCCCCGGCGTACTGACGGGTGAAATTCTCGCGCCCATCCCGCACCGGCGGAAAGATCAGCCAGACCGCAATCGTTAGCAATACGAGAAAGATCACAAACCAATTACCAAGCCTGCTCTTTTTCATACTCGTCTCCAAAATGCGCTCTGAGAAATGCAGGTTTCCTCTGCCCTGCGCGGCGCCGGGGTTTGCGCCCCAAAAGCGTTGTGTAATGCAATCGGTCTAAGAGAGTGTTTCTTAAGCCCTGCGCGGTCTACTTTTGTACACGGATACTTCGACACGGTGAGCGAAAGACGAACCGTCAGTACAAGTTTCACGGACATCACGGAGAAAACTTTTTGGCTCTCTGGGAATTGCCGTGATTGTTACGCCAGCAGTTGCACTGCTGGCGGGCGGCAGTGCAACTGCCGCCGGAACTGGCGGTTCATCACGGCAACTCGTAAAGACCCAACTTTTTTTAAATGCTCGTTTCCGTGAATTTCAGTGTAATCCGCGCTGTCCGCGTCAAAAAAAGTAGTTAAGAAACACTTTCTAATGTATAAAACAACGGTCACTTTGCGCAAGCGACCGTCACCTCTCGATCAACCGATTCAGACTAGAACGCTTTGACCGCGTCGTCGAGGCTCGAAAAAATCTCG
>CASGHD010000004.1 GCA_949319575.1 uncultured Anaerolineales bacterium
CTGATCGGCAGAGAGCAACGGCAGAACCGCAAAGGTATAATCGAGAAATGTGCTGGCAATGTCGCCCATGAAAATCTTTGCGGGCGACCAGTTGTGCGCGAGAAAACCCAAACTGCTCGCGGCGATGGCAAGCGCGATCCAAAACACAAACGCGTTGCGCATGTTCGACGCGAGCATCATCCAACCCAGCCCGCCCGCCAACGCCACGCCGCCCGCGATGCCGTCAATGCCGTCCATGAAGTTGTAGGCGTTGGTGAGTCCGATGATCCACAAAAACGTGATGATGATTCCGACGATGCCCAAATGCAATTCACCGAACAACGGGATGGTGACCGTTTTGAAATATCCCAATCCGTAAATCGAAACCGCCGCGACGAGTCCCTGCACTGCAAAACGGACGCGCGTCGAAAGGGATGAGACATCGTCGCGCCAACCGAGATATGCGATGATGATTCCGCAAACGATGTAAATCAGCGCATGACTAAATCCCGCATCACTCGCGGACCATAAGCCTGCTCCCGTTACGAGGACAACGATCGCCAGCCCTCCGCCGCGCGGCGTGGGCATGGAGTGTGAACTCCGTTCGTTGGGATGATCGAGCAGTTGACGATTCTCCGCGTAGCGGCGAATGATCCACACGCCGAGGTAGGAGAGGAGGGCAAATATGGAGAATGCGAGGATGGAGGGCATTGGAATGATTTTAACGGAGAATTGGAGAATTGCGCTTCGCGCGTACAGGAGGTTGATTCTGTTTCGATGGGCTTTTGTCTCATCCCTTTGCCCCGCCACGACGGCGAACCGTCAGGCTACGCTACGCGGTACGAAGTCCGCTCAAGCGGACTAAAGACACACTCATCCATCCACTTCAACTTGTCCTAGATTACGGTAGTTGACAAACAGGCAACTTCTAATTAGAATCTGCCCCAGATTAAGGTAGAACAAAACGAAAATGGATATTCCTAACTCTTTCGGAAAACTGACGCAAAATGATTGTCTCAAACTGCTTGAGGATGTAATCTGGGATGATCACCCACTGTGTCCATATTGTGGGTCTCGCCATCATACTCAATTAAAAAACGAATACAGGTATCGTTGCAATTCTTGCCATACAGCCTACAGCGTTACAGTTAATACCCTATTTCATGATACACGCCTTCCGTTAAACAAATGGTTTATAGCAATTCACGTATTATTTTTTGATAATAATGAAATAACATCTCGTGAACTCGCCACAATATTATCTGTAAACAAAAACACGGCTTGGTATTTGATGAAAAGAGTTGAAAATGGTTTACTGGATACAAACAAGCGACAGACAATGTTTTCTATTATAGAGAAGCTAAGAGGTCAAAATGAGTAACGAAATTATTATCCCCGAAAAAAACCAAAGCGATCTAACGAACCTCCCTCAAGCAACTCACGGATCGTCTGATCACCCTCTGAAGATCGGTGGTCTCGAAATCCCCTGCTATGTTCTTGAGGATGGCAGAAGGATCCTTGTCCAAAATGGAATGATCACCGCCCTTGGAATGAAACAAGGAACCGCAGGACGAGGTGAAGGGAACCGCTTGGTAAAGTTTATTAATACAAAAGGGGTAAGCGAGTTTGCTAGTGATGAACTACGATCTGCTATTCTAAATCCCATCCGATTTAGGAGCCCAAATGGTGCCGAGTTGGAAGGCTATAATGCAACAATTTTGGCTGATCTTTGCGACAGTGTACTTGAGGCACGAAAGCTAGATAAACTAAATTATCAACAAATGCATATCGCTGATCAATGCGAAATCTTAGTTCGCGGCTTTGCCAGGGTTGGCATCATCGCTCTGGTAGACGAAGCCACAGGGTACCAAGATTTTCGTGCACGGCAAGCTCTTGAAAAGATACTTGAGAAATTCCTTACCGATGAGTTGTCAAAGTGGGCGAAGAGATTCCCAGACATGTTTTATAAAGAGTTGTTCAGACTAAGAGGCTGGAATTACGACCCAGATTCAGTAAAAAGACCAGGTGTTGTAGGCACTTTGACAAATGATATTGTCTATGGAAGACTTGCGCCAGGGGTGCTTGAAGAGTTAAAAAAACGAACACCTGTGGATGAAAAAGGAAGAAAAAAAGTTCGCTATCATCAATGGCTTACAGAAGACATAGGACATCCAAAATTACAGGAGCATTTATCAGCGGTTATTGCATTGATGAAGGCATCACCTGATTGGAAGACCTTTACACGCCTATTAAATCGTGCTCTACCAAAATACGAAGGCAATTACGAATTGGATCTTTTTGACGAGAATGGTTTACCGTTATGAGTAAGCGTGCCAAATCGAAACAGGCAGTTAGGCATCGTACTTCATACCATAATCAGAACGTTACGGCTTTGAGGCTGAAATATCGATTTCTGATTCTTTTTGGCGTATTAGTCTTAGCTGGAATCGCAATCGTGTTACAAACCGAGTCTCCATCAGTCTGGACTTTCCTCTATGGAATTGGGGGATGGGCAGCCCTAACTACGCAAAATATTCCAAAAGCATAGAATTTCACGCAAAGAGATTAGAGATTTTTGACAACCTTTAGCTCCAACCCAATCCCTTCATCAAACGAAAGCGGACTAAACCCAAAATCCCTCTGCGCTTCGATATCCATAAGCAAAGAACTCGGAGATTTGTGAAATCTCCGAGTTCTACACAATAGTTATGCTGGCGCAAACTCGCGCACGTGGAGGATATCCGCGCGTTGCATGGGGCGAATGTCACTCGCGCGAAGGGTCACAACCGCAATAGTCTTTCCTTCGCCCGTCACAAACTCCACTTCTAAGGCTTTTCCGCCTTCGTACACATGTACCACCGCCCCCACATCGCCGCGCGTAAGTTGATATTCTTCTAAATCTTTGACAAGCACTACGGTATCCAGTTCTTGAATCATCCTCTTGCTTCCTTAATGGAATTATGCCAACTCCATTCCTATCCCGTCCTCAAACGCCAGCGGACTGAACCCAAAATCCCTCTGCGCTTCGGCATCCGCCCGAAGGTAATCCATCGGGCTATTCGTACAAAGTCCGCTCAAGCGGTCTAGTAAACTACAATCTCTCCGCCTCTTGCACCAGCCAAGGGATATTTGGTTGATCGAAACGAATCTCTGGCGCAGGGATACGGTTGTGTTTGATGTCAGGCGGGATATGTTTATGGTGTGGATGTGTGCTTTGCAGAGAAGGCTCATTGGGATGAGGCTGTGAATCGTACCAATACAACTTTTCCTCCCCGCGCCAGACTTCGTAGCCATATCCATCAATCACCAGAGGCAGACGGTCAAAGACCACGCGCTCACGAACGGTCAACCTGACACCATTATGCAGGAACAACTCCCCCGATACCCGCGCCATGCTGGCTCCCACACGCACAAAAACGAGAGTCGAGCGGCTGATGCTCAGAAACCGCTCGACAAGGCTATACAAAAATAATTCGTAATCTTCAGGCGTACGGAACGGATCATTCATACACCAGAGACTCGAATCAAACCGACTAATGTGGGTCTGTTGTGCTGAACGCGCTGTATCTCGTTCCGATATTGCGACTGACGTTCCAGCCATGTTTTGTACACGCTCGCCCACTCGCTGAAATCGAGCACCCAGCTATCGTTTTCAGGCTCTTCACCATTGGTATAAGCCGCGTAGAATGTTTCGGAGCGAATCCCATATTTCCGCTCGAAGGCAAGCAATTCCTCCTCCAGCGCATGAATATCGGCAAGGATTTGTGATACGTTCATGGTAAATCTCCTGCGAGAATTATACACCTCCCTACCTAAACGGATTTCAACTCCAACCCTATCCCTTCCTCAAACGCTAGCGGATTGAACCCAAAGTCCCTTTGCGCTTCGGCGTAATTGAAATCCTTGTTTTCGTTCAGCCGCAAAACTTGCTCCGCTTTGATGGGAAATGGAATCCGAATCCGCTCGAAGAGTGTAAGCAGAGAAACTACAGGCTTCGACGGGACGTGAAGTTTCCAGACGCGCTTGTTCATCAGTCGCGCAATCGTATCAATGACTTCGTTATACGTCAGCGGATGTTTGCCTGCGATGTTGTAACTCTTGCCAATCGTTACCTCGTTCGATAAACAACTCACAACTGCTTGGGTAACGTCATCTACAAAAATTGGTTGCTGTAAATATTTTCCATCCCCAAAGACTGGGACAATCGGCGAATAACGCATAAAGCGAATCAGCCGCCACATGTTGCGGTCGCGCGGACTGCCGTAGATCATCGTCGGGCGCAGGATGGTGTATTTCAGTCCGCTCGTTTCGATGGCAAGTTCTGCCGCCACGCGAATTTTTTTGCTCGGCGCGTTCAGTTGCGTGAAGATGGCGGTTGTGCTAATGAAGACCGCGCGCTTGATGCCTGCATCTTTTGCGGCGCGGATGATCGAATCCGCGTGACCGAAGCCGAGGGAGGCGACGTTGACGAGCGCGTCCGCGCCTTGCATGGCGGAGATCAAGGTTTGAGTATCGGATAAATCTCCTTCCGCCCATTCAATTTTTAAATCAGACAGAGTCGAGCAGTCACTGGAGGCGCGATAAAGACAGCGGACTTCGTATCCGTTTTTGAGGAGAAGCGGGACGACGCGCGAGCCCGTGAAGCCCGTCGCGCCTGTGAGGAAGATTTTCATAAATTCCTGTTTTGCCACAGAGACACAGAGAGCGCAGAGAAAATTCTTTTAAAATCTCCGTGACTCAGTGTCTCTGTGGCTAATTCTTTTTCACCAAGGATTCAAGTAATCCTAGTGTTTCATTCAACTTGTCGCGGCGGTCGAGATGTTTGACCAGATAGTCGCGGGCGCGCTGTCCCATTTGCTGGACGCGGTGTGAATCCTTCGAAAGTTCGAGAATTGTTTGCGCCAACATTTCGTCGTCACCAGGCTGTACGAACACTCCCCCATTCGATGACTCGATCAACTGCCGCGAGACCCCGTCAATGACCAGCACTGTGGCGCGTCCAGCCGCCATGTAATCGAAGACTTTGTTCGGATAGGTGGTGCGGAACATGGGAACATCTTGAAGGATGGCGAGGCACACATCCGCAGAGGCGACGACGCGCGGCATATCCTTTTTGGGGCGCACGCCAGCAAAAATGACATTCGAGAGATTCATTCGCTCCGCTTCAACTTGCAGGCGCGGGCGTTCCTTCCCATCGCCAAACAAGACAAAACGAATCCGACCTGCCTCATCATCTTTTTCAGCCACAGAGACCGCAGAGTTTTTGAGTTTTTTCTCAGAGTCTCTGTGCGCTCTGTGGCTAAGTCGTTCTGCCGCACGGAGAATCGTGTCAATATCGTTTGCCTGCCCCAACGCGCCCGCGTACAATACGACGAATTTATCCTGCAATCCCAACTCACTGCGAATGGATGAACCGTCCACGTGCGGATTGAACATGTCCACATCTGTACCGTAGGGGATGAAGGTAATCTCCTTCTCTGACACGCCTTTGGCGATCATGTAATCTTTGTAGGCGGGAGAGTTCACCAAAATATGGGTTGCGCGCCTGTACAAAAATTTCTCCAGCCACCGCCCCAATGCAATCATGATCGGATTTTTCAACACGCCCATGCTCACGCCAAACTCGGGCCACAGGTCGCGCACTTCGAGCAAAAACGGCTTGCGCCGTATCCACGCTACGAACCATGCCGAGACTGCTTGAAAGATCGGCGGCGTAGTGCCTAGAACCAAATCTATATCTTTCACTTGAAACGCAGTCCATGTTGAACTGAACATAAAACTGAAAAATGAGATCACTCGCCAAAAATAACTATGGTGAAGCGCGGGATAAATATATGCGCGAAAAACCCGCGCGCCGCCAATAACCTGCTCGGCAAAAACGCCTTTGCGTTCAACAGTCCGCTGACCTGTTTGATAATTCAAATCACTGGCGACGATGACGAGTTCGTGTCCGCGCGATTGCAGGAATTTCGCCATCTCGAAATGACGCGTGTGGCCTGGTTCGTCAGGTGAGACGAAAGCCTGGTTGATCAATAGAATCTTCATTTGCGGATGATTATAAGTTATTTGTAAATTGAGAAAGGCAAGCCGATACAGGAGAAGTGGCTAAACCTGCGCGTAAAAATTCTCTTCGCCACAGAGATCACTGAGACCGTAGAGAAAAAAAATCACAAAGTCTCTGCCGTCTCGCGGCGCGAACGGCGCGCGCTCTGTGGCTTCACAAGCGACAATCGCCACTCCCATAAAGGATGGCAAATCAACTCGAATTGGAAAAAGAGACCCGCGCCAAGAGGTGACGAATGTCCATCAGACAAACGATGTCCATCAGGCGTATTCTCGTTTATAATGAAGGCGCAGGAGATATCCTGACAATAATTTTGAATTCGAAAGGAATACGTTATGAGTTTCTTCAGCAAAATCCTCAACAAGTTGGGTTTCGGTAAGAAGGAGGAGGAGCCTGCAAAAAGCGCCGCCGCCGCTGTTGCGCCAAAACCCGCTCCTGCCGCGAAGCCTGTTGCCACCCCGGCTTTCAAGCCGCGCGAAATGGAAGTGGAAAAGGACGATGCCGTTCTACGGGGACCTGCGGCTGTCGCGCCGAAAGCCATCTCCGAAGTGGATGTGGTTGCGAAGCTCGAAGGTCTCGCCAAGGCGAACCCCGCCAAACTCAACTGGAAAGTGTCCATCGTGGATTTGCTTAAACTCCTCGATCTCGAATCCAGTTCTGATGCGCGCAAAGAGCTCGCCACCGAACTCGGTTGCCCCGCCGATCTGATGGGCGACTCAGCCAAGATGAACACCTGGCTTCACAAGGAAGTCCTCAAGAAAATCGCCGCGAACGGCGGCAATATTCCGAAGGAATTGCTCGACTGATCCATATATTGGGCGTTCTCTAACGCCGACGATCAGATGAACTAACAGCGCGGACGGCTACCACGTCCGCGCTGTTTTTATGTTGGGGACGCGCCGCTTCGCCTCCCCAGTACGGCTGGGTCGCCGCTGGTGAATCAACCGTCCCCTGGGGCAGACCGGGGCAAGTCATCTCCCAAACATTCCTGCAAAGAATTCAGTTTGATAGTCTTTGAGAGTTCAGCGGGATAAAATTATCCTTGTGAAAGGAAAGCAACCATGGAAATCCCAAGACATTGGAGACTGAAAAATCAACGCTACGGGCTGGTCGGCGAGGTCTGCCCGCACTGCGACTACAAGATCTTCCCCCCGCGCGATGTATGCCCAAACTGCGGCGACGAAGCCAAGACTCTTTACACCTTTAGCGGCAAGGGTGAAGTGTATTCGTTCACGACCGTGTATGAAGCCCCTGCGGGTTATGATGCCAACGCGCCCTACACAGTGGCATTGGTCAAGTTGGAAGAGGGTCCGATGCTCACGGCGCAATTAACGGACGTTGATAACGGCGCAGTGGAGATCGGCATGCCCGTTGAGATGGTCACCCGCAAAATGCGCAACGACGGCGATGAGCGAGGATTGATCGTGTATGGCTATAAGTTTCGACCCACATTGAACCACATTTAATACATACCACACCCTGCTCCCATATATGGAGGCAGTGTGCTCAGAAAAAAATAAAACTCTCTATATAGCTGAATGATCGTTTACGGGAATGGAATTTCTCTCATAAACGATCATGCCGCGCTCCCCTACTTGGGAGTGCGTACTTAATGGAAAAACGCCTGGACAATCCACTCGCTTTTGAGGGATTATCCAGGCGTTTTCCTTTTTATAGGCTACTTGTCAACCTTACGGACATCATGGAAGAAAACCGCGAAGTCCGTTGAAAGAAGTGCGGTCTGAACATTAACAACCGAAACCTTGAGCACATCGTGGAAAAAATGAGTACGCTTTGCTATCCAAAGAAGAAAGCGAAGGTAACTCATGGGCAAGGATGTCGAAAACGCACGCCATAGTTTAATCCATCTTTTGCGGAGCGGGCGTTCTCCAGAAGAAGCAGCGTCCGAACTAGGATATGGTTTATCTTGGGCGTACAAGTGGTGGGGGCGTTTCAACGAACACGGCTGGGATGGGCTGAAAAGTCAATCGCGAGCCCCGCACCATCATCCGAACCGCATTCCTGAAAAGACCAGACGGAAGGTACTGGAGATTCGGGCGGAGTTGGAAGAAGAGGCGGAAAAGCCAAACGCCTTGTCGTACATTGGCGCGACGGCAATTCGTGGTCGAATGCTGGAAAGGTCTCTAAAGATCATCCCAAGCGTCAGTAGCATTGAGAAGGTCTTGCGAGAAGCGGGTGCAACGAAACCGCGCCCAAAGCAGGGAACGTCCACAACCGTGTATCCGCATCTTCGCATTGAGCGTGTACATCAATTGACCCAGATGGACAATGTTCCACATTACTTGTTGGGCGGAACCCTGGTCAATTGTTTCAATGCCATAGACGTGGTTTCTCGCTATCCAGACGGGAAGCAGTATGAGCGTAAGTCCACCAACGAAGTCCTGGATTTTTGCCTGAAAACCTTCCAAAGTATCGGGATTTCCGAGTACACGCAGATGGATAACGAGAGCAGTTTCAATGGTGGACGAACTCATCGCTACGTGATCGGACGGGTGCCGCGTTTGATGCTGCTGGTCGGCACGGAATTGATTTACTCGCCGTACTACCATCCTGAAAGCAACGCCTTTGTCGAACGCTTTCACCAGGATTACAACCAGAATGTTTGGCAAAAGTTACAATTGCGCGACTTGGCGCATGTCCGACAAGCCTCCGCCAGTTTCTTCGGACGCTATCGTCTCAGCAGGCATCATTCCGAACTGCACGGACAATCGCCCGCCTCCCGGCACTTCGCCAACCCGCCGCGTTCCCTGCCCACAGACTTTGTCCTGCCCAAACCCTTGCCCATTACGAAAGGAAAAATCCATTTCATGCGCGTCGTCTCTAAGGATCAGACCATTCCTGTACTCAACGTCGATTGGTCTGCGGGACTGGCGCAGCCTCATCAAGGCGTGTGGGCAACTTTGTCGATCAACCGGCTGGGAGCCAGGCTTGGCATTTACGATCAGGCGCCGGATGTCGCAAAACGACGTTGTTTTGCCAGTCATCCCTTTCCACTGTCTGAACCCGTCGTTCCTTTGTCGGAAGCGTTTCAAAAGCCCGCAACCCACTGGTTGCACGAACTTTTCAATCTCCATGCCAAGGATTCCACGATGTCCTCAAGGTTATTCGGTTAGTAAGGTTCGGTTCGTTCCATGATGTCCGTAAGGTTGACAA
>CASGHD010000005.1 GCA_949319575.1 uncultured Anaerolineales bacterium
TAACTACTCAGCCTGGGAACATGTCGCTGCGAGGCGCTCTTGGTTTTGCCGAAGCAGTCCCCCAACGCCGGGAGATTGCTTCCCTTCGACAGGCTCAGGACAGGCGTCGGGACCCCGAAAAATATCGGGGCAGGCGAGCAAAAGCCTCCTCGCAACGACATGCCTGAGTAGTTACGATTAATTTGGAATAGAGCAACAGTCGTCACTACGATATTCTGATCAGTGATTCAGCGCCACTACCGAATAACTGACGCCGCGCGGTTTATCGCGCGGCAAAATTTATTTTGTCTGCGGCGGCAGTTTATTCCCCTCCCCCAACTTTGTCACCTCCACCCATAACGAACCCGCCAACTCATACCCGATCAAATGATTGTTCGGCTTGACCTGCAAATTAAGCGGACCTTTGAACGGCGCGCAACTGAACAGGTGAAACGTCACCCCGGGCACCAAGCCCAAATCGGCAAAGTAGCGGAGCTTATCGCCATCGTGAGTGCGCACGCGAGAGATAACACAATCAGACCCGGATAGGACTTCCAATAAATTGATATCCTTCACCAGCGGCATCACGCCATCCTTGGACGGAATCGGTTCGCCATGCGGGCAACGCGTAGGGTGTTCTGTAATTTCATCGATGCGATCTTCGATTGGATCGTTAACCCCCAACGCGAACGAATCCGAAATCTCGTGCGCCTCATCCCAGCCGTATTTCATCACCTTCACAAGGAATACTTCCACCAGCCGGTGACGTCGCAAGGCGGGCATGGCGATCGTTTCCCCTTTTGTGGTCAGCCGCACGCCGCGATAGAGTTCGTGCTCGAGGTAGCCCGACCCCTTCATCCGCCCGACCATGCGCGAAGTGGCTTGCGCAGACGCGTGGGCATGTTCCGAAAGTTCAGTCAGCGCCACATAATGCGAATCCTGCTGTAACCTGTAAATCTCCGCCGCATAGCGTTGCATTGCGGGTGTCGCCATCGAATCATCTCCACAAATCGAAATGTCTCACTTGAGGTGAAACAGAGTATCAAACCAATATCTGGATAACTCCAGCGCAAGGCATTATAACATCGGCAACCTGACTACTTTACTCGAAATAGGGAAAATTATAGATGTGTGATCGTCAACCTTTTGCGGAGACGATGTGAGACCACGGCTCCCTCCACGGTGACGGCTGAGTCGCCAGCGTAGACTCTTTTCCCCACTTGCGAAACAGGCTCCTCGTCGGAAAGACGCGGAGCCTGTTTTTGTCATACGGCATGTCATTCTGAGCCGCGCTCTTGTTTTTTGCGGCGAAGAATCTCCAACATGGCATACGAGACTCTTCGCTATCGCTCAGAGTGACATGCGCTAACTAAAAATCCCCATCTCACCTGTTGGAACATAGCCGGGGAACACCGACGCGACATCCGCGTTGCCTAAACGCCGCGCGAGCATTTCGCTCAACACTTGGCGATAATCGGTGGTGATGGCGAGGTCGGCGTGATCGTAGAGTTGATCGTTGTGCAAGCCGGGCCACGCGCCGTAGACCTGCCCGCCGTTGACTCCGCCGCCGAGCGCGAACATCACATTGCCATGACCATGATCGGTGCCGTAGGATTCGTTTTGCACGAGGCGGCGACCAAACTCGCTGATGACAACGACGGATAGTTTATCGGTGTATCCAGAATCGAGATCGAGATAAAAGTTGGATAGTCCACTGGCGAGGTTGCCAAGCAAGTCCGCGATGTAACCGCCGTTGCCGTCGTTCTCGTATTCGTGCGTGTCCCAGCCGCCGTAATCAACGGTTGCAACGCGCAGACCCGTGCCAAGTTTAATCATGCGCGCGACGGTTTTGAGTTGTTGACTGAGTTCATCGTCGTTGTAACTCGCGCCGTTCGAGGGTTGATAATCGCCCTCTACAATTGGGCTGACAATATCGAGCGAATCAAGTGTGCGGATTCCCGCGCGGTGCAAAAGTGTTTCTCCGCTGTACATCTGCCGCAACGCGACCTGTTGCGACGCGGCGAGTCCGTTATCCCATTGCGAAAATTCGGAGGGATCATTGAGATTCACCGTGGGGACAAAATTCAACAGCGACGATGGCGCGCCAGAAGTTGAAAGCGCGGGCAAAATGGACGAGACGCTTTGTGTTTGTAAGTGGCGCGTGATCCAACCTGAGGTTGTGCTTTTTTGCCCAGGCGTGCCGAGTTCGATATATTCCATCGCGTCGAAGTGACTGCGCGTGTCGTAGTTGAGTCCCACCGCGTGGATGACCGCCATCTTGCCCTGCTGATAGAGTCCATGCAACGGCGCGAGCGCGGGATGCAAACCGAATTGATCGTTCAACGGCAGAAGATTGCTGATCTTGATATTTGGACGCGCCAATTCGTAAAAGCCGCGATCATCGCCAGCCATCGGCGGGACAACGTTGAGCGCGTCCCAGCCGCCGCGTAAAAAGACGACGACAAGTGTGTCGGCTGAAGAGTCATCCTGCCTGAACGCGACGTTGGTCAGCCGTGCGCCAGCCAGTTCGGCGATGGCGGCGGAGCATCCCTGCAAAAAGTTTCGGCGTGAGTATTTTTGTACGGGCATAAGAAATTTCCTTTAGTGTGCAACTGTTCTATAAAAACATGCGCTTCGTCTGCGCTTTTTGCATAGCCATCATTCGTCCTGAGCGGAGGGCGAGCGAAGTTTGCGAGCCCGCAGACGAAGGACGCTCCGCTACCCTGAAGGGTACGATGTCAGCGCGGAAATATTATTTCCATTGAAAATCGGGACTCATCAGAATCACTTCGACCATCGCGGGTAACACATAATCAATGTGATCTTGCGGAAGTTCATCCTGAGTACCGTATTCCTGCGCCATGACCGCGATCACTGCCTGACGATCCGCGTCGGACATGGGGCGATTCAGGATGCGCGGAATCCAAAAGTCTGCGAGTGATTCGGCGGTGCGGAGTTCGGCGGGTGTTTGGGCGACAATCTCTGTGCGGGCAAAGCGTTGCTGTTCCTCTTCGTCCATCCAGTTTTCGGTGATGCCGACGGCGAAATTCCAACGATACAAAAGTGACATCGTGTTTGCCCACGCTTCTTTCACATCGGGGTAGCCGTCAGGCGGACGCCGCTCGAACATGGCTTGTCCCATCATCCCGCACATCCAAGCGATTCCACTGGGGAGTTTGGTGAAGTCCGTGTTGACGGCGCGCATCATCGAGATGGCGGCTTCGATGGGACGTTTAATTTTTGCTCCCCACGTTTGTTTGAATTCGGGGGAAAGAAGAATCGTCTCGATCACGCGCTTGAGTTGATCGGGCGCGGACAGGTTTGCCATATAAGTGGACGCGGCGGCTTGGACGACTGAATCAGGCGGGTTATCCGAAATGAAGCGGCGAGCGAGTTTGCGCGAAATGAATCGCGCGGTGCCGGGATGATAAGCGAGCAAGTCCAGCACGTCGCGTCCATCTTTCATATCTTCTTGATCGGCGGGAATATACTTTCCGAGAATTAATTTGTTGAAGCGGTCATGCCACGACTTGTAATATAAAAATCGTCCCGTCTTCTCGACGCCGTCTTCGTATTCGTAAATGTCGTCGTCCACGCGCCAG
>CASGHD010000006.1 GCA_949319575.1 uncultured Anaerolineales bacterium
CTCCTACCCAGCCCGCTCCCGATCATCCCTGGCGCAAGGGTTTTGCCACCCCGCTTTCAAAAAACAAAAATGTCCCCGCCGCGCGCGGCGGGGACATTCCTACTTCGTCATTCAGGTGACATTTCTACTTTGCCCTAACACCCTGTATTTTGGTATGCAAAAATCAGAATCGGTTATGGACCGACCTGGACACATTCAGATGGTTATTGCAAAGTCGTAACCTTTCAACGCGAATTCCGCGAAAGGAGCGAAAAACGCAAATTTTTTGCGAAATTCGCCTTATTCGCGCTTTTCGCGTTAAGCCTTTATGCTTGAGTCCTTTTTTGGACAACGACTTTGCTACAGCCATAGACACATTCAAATCTGCTCTTGACAGAATATTTCTTCCCGTCTAGAATTTAGGCAAACCTAAATTTTACTTTAGCCTAATCAACGGAGAATCGTATGGCCACTAAGTTTACGAGAAGGGATTTTCTCAAAGCGGGCGGACTCACCCTCCTCGGCGCGGCGGGAGTCAACGCGCTCGCTAACGCTGGGCACGATCACGCGAATAAATCAAAGGTCTTCGCCGCGCCCGCCATGCAACATGGAGGCGATGATGGAACAATGCCCAATACCGTCGGTGAAGTAGATCACGAAGCGAACGGTTTTAATCCTGACGATATTTTGACCGATTTTGATTACGGCGAAGTTTCCACCCTGCCGAACGGACAAACCCTGCGCGAATACAATATCGTCGCTCACAACAAAGATGTCGAAGTAGTTCCGGGCATTGTCTACCCCGCGTGGGTCTACAACGGACGCATCCCCGGTCCAACATTGCGCGCGACCGAAGGCGACCGCGTCCGAATCAATTTCGCCAACGGGAGCAATCATCCACACACGATGCACTTTCACGGGTTTCACCCAGGCTCGATGGACGGCGTGCCAGGTTCAGGTCCGGGAGGAAACGTGTTGCCCGGCGAATCATACGTCTACGAGTTTGATGCAGAACCGTTCGGGCTTCATCTGTATCATTGTCACGCGTTCCCGCTTGCTCGTCACATCGCAAAAGGACTCTACGGCACGTTCATCGTTGACCCCAAAGGCGGACGTCCGCGCGTTGACCGCGAAATGGTGATGGTGATGAGCGGCTTCGATGTGGATTTCGATGACGCCAACGATTTTTACGCGGTCAATGCGATTCCCTTCCATTATCAAAATCATCCCATTCAAATTAAGGTCGGCGAAACGATTCGCATCTATCTCGTCAACATCCTCGAGTTCGATCTCATCAACTCGTTTCACTTGCACGCGAACTTTTTTCAATACTATCCCACTGGCACAAGCCTCACGCCTTCCGAATTCACCGACACGATCATTCAAGGGCAGGCACAGCGCGGCATCCTTGAATTCAGTTACAAATATCCCGGCATGTACATGTTCCACGCGCACGTCACGGAGTTTGCGGAACTCGGTTGGAATGGCATGTTCGAAGTGACGGAATAGAGGCGCGTCATGACTCAATCCACTGACCCCACACGCTTCACCTTTCGGACCTTCGTCCTGCTTCTGCTCCCCATCCTTCTCCTCGCCGGAGTGATCGCGCTCTTCCTCTCCACAGGCGGCGGCTTGGATTTGGAATCCGCCGCGCCGATTGAAAACCTCGACATCGAACGCTATCAACTCAAACAAGGAATGATCGAGCTTCACGTCCGCAACACGGGACCTGAAGAAATAACGGTTGCACAAATTGTTGTTAATGAAGCGATCATGCCGTTCACCATCACGCCAAACACAAGTATTCCGCGTTTGGGACGCGCTGTAATTCATATTCCCTATCCATGGAATTATGGCGAAGCATACGGAATCAATGTTTTCACCACCAACGCAATCGGTTTCGGCGTGGACATTCCAGTCGCCTTCGAAACACCTCAACCCGATGCCACAACATTTTGGGGCTTCACTCTGATCGGACTCTACGTCGGCGTGATTCCCATCTTCCTCGGCATCTTCTGGTTCCCCGCCTTGCGGACTCTCGGTCGCCGCACGATGACCTTCCTCATGGCGGCAACGGCTGGCTTGCTCATCTTCCTCGGCGTGGACACTCTCGCAGAGGCGTTTGAATTTGCAAATGAAGTTCCTTCCACATTTCAAGGCGTCGGCTTGATCGGTATCGGCGCGGTGGCAACGTTCCTCCTGCTTGATGCAATTTCAAAGAGTCAAACGGACAAATCAGGCGATGAGTCACAGCGTCGTTTGTCAGTCGCATTCATCATCGCGGTGGGAATCGGATTCCACAACTTGGGAGAAGGACTCGCAATCGGCGCGGCGTACAACGTCGGCGAGATCGCGCTCGGAACATTCCTCGTCGTCGGCTTCATCATCCAAAACATCACCGAGGGACTTGGCATCATCGCTCCCGTGTTGCGCGACAGACCAACAATCGGACGACTCGCAGTCATGGGTTTGATCGGCGGCGCGCCCGCCATCCTCGGCGCGTGGATCGGCGGATATGCTCCCTCACCATTCCTCGCTGTATTGTTCCTCGCCATCGGAGCAGGCGCGATCTTCCAAGTGATTTACGAAATTGCAAAACTGATTCAAAAAGATACCCAACGCGAAGCCATGCCAATGACCGTCTTCAGCGGCGTGTTAACAGGCATGATGTTGCTTTGGGTGACGGGGTTGTTGATTAAATAACTAATGGTACGCGGTTTATTCGTACCGCGACATTCATGTCGCTCTACAAATGCGAGATAAATCTCGCGGTACCGCGTAACGCAATTCAAATAATATGGAACAAACACTCACCATCTCGATTCAGGATTACCTGAAACACATTTATGAATTAACAGATAATGGCAAACTTGCCAGTACGAACGCGCTCGCGGAACGACTCAAGATCAAGCCCGCGTCGGTCACTGGCATGATTCAAAAACTTGCATCGTCGAAGCCGCCGCTGGTTGAATATCAAAAACATCAAGGCGTGACGCTCACAAAAGACGGCAGGAAAGCCGCGCTCGAAGTGATCCGTCATCATCGTTTGCTTGAAGCGTGGCTTGTGCAAACGCTCGGCTATTCGTGGGATGAAGTGCATGACGAGGCGGAGCGACTCGAACACGTCATCTCGGAAGATTTTGAACGACGTATCGCCGCCGCCATGGGACATCCGCTGCGCGATCCTCATGGCGAGTTGATCCCCACCGCCGACCTTAAGATGCCGCTGGAAGATTCGACTCCGCTCTCCGCGCTGCGACCAAATCAATCAGGCACGATCCAATGCGTCAAAGCCGCGGACGACGAGTTACTTCGTCATCTTGAATCTCTCGGCATCACGCCTGGCGCACAGATCGAAGTGAAAGAATATTCATCGTACGATCACAATCTAACGGTAAAAGTTGGAAAGAAAACTTCCGTGCTGGGATTAAACATTACGAGTAAGATTTTTGTGGAGGAAGGTCAATAAACGTGTTCGACAACTCCATTCTATTTCCATCTTTGCCAGCGGTAAGTTTGACTGAAACCCTCATCGTCCTAACCATCGCCAGCATCGCCTATTTTGTTGTTTTCAACAAATTCGAAAAACACGTTCCGATACGAAGAAGAATAATCAAGCTTGTCATCCTTGTCGGCGTACTTGCAGTTATTGGAACTTTGTTTAGCAGATTTGCCTTTTGGAGCGCGATTGCCCTGATGACAATCGGGCAGATATATGTGCATGGCGTCTATTTCCCCAAACACGGAGTTAACGGCTGGACAGCCGAACCGTACGACAAGTATTTAGCATTAACTGAAAGAATGAAAGGTAAAAAATGAACGAAAACATTTTCCGTATTATTGCCGCAGTGATTTTACTGACAGGCATGAGCATATCGTTTTATTTCCGCACCAAAGCAGACAAAGACACGGGCGAGAAAATTTCACGCAAAGTAGACGGTTCCGCAATGATGAACATCATCCGAATCGGCGGTTTGATCCTTTGGCTGAGCCCATTTGTGTATTTGATCAATCCCGCGTGGATGGCATGGTCGAAGATCGGACTCACCGAATCGATTCGCTGGCTCGGCGTTGGGATCGGAATCCTCTGCATCTTCGGCATCTACTGGCTATTCAGCAGTATCGGGAGCGGAATCACTCCCACCAGCGCGACGCGAAAAGAGCACAAACTCGCCACGAACGGAATTTACAAATACATCCGTCATCCGCTTTACACGATCGGCTCGTCGTTCATCATATCCTTTGGCATGATGGCGGACAATTGGTTTATCGCGCTATTCGGAGTTTTGGCTTTTATCCTTATGGCAATCCGCGCGCCGAAAGAAGAAGCCAATCTCATTGAAAAGTTCGGCGACGAATACCGCGAGTACATGAAACGCACAGGTCGCTTTTTGCCAAGACTATTCTAAAATTTTTTAGCCACAGAGATCACAGAGTAAGAGGAGTTTTTTCAATGATCTCAGTGATCTCTGTGGCTAAGCAAGAGTTTCTTACGTAAGAGTTTAAATCTCCCGAGCGCGCATCGAAGAAAAAACATGAAAAAACATTCGCAAAACTCCTTATCTGAAGTGCATGAATCTGTAATCGTGCCAGCCAAAGCCTCTTCATGGAGGCGCTGGCTGGCGATCACCGGACCCGCCCTCATGGTGTCGGTTGGCTACATGGATCCCGGCAACTGGGCAACGGACATTGCCGGCGGAAGCCGCTATAACTACGCCCTGATCTGGGTCTTATTAATGTCCAATCTCATGGCGATACTTTTACAAAGCCTCGCGGCTCGGCTGGGCATCGTAAGCCGCCGCGATCTGGCGCAAATTTGCCATGAGGATTATCCGCCCATTGTAAATATCCCTCTCTACATTCTGGCAGAAATCGCCATCACAGCCTGCGACTTGGCGGAAGTGATCGGCTCGGCAATCGCATTGCAATTACTTTTCGGTATTCCGCTTCTTTACGGCGTGATACTCACCGCGCTGGATACGCTTCTGCTCCTATTGCTGTCACACGCGGGGATTCGCAAACTAGAGAGCGTGGTTATCGCATTGGTCGGAACCATTGGCGTCGCTTTCTTTATTGAGATTCTGTTGGGCAAACCCGATTGGGTCGGCATTGTTCACGGCTTCGTTCCGTCCCTGCCCGATGCAAGCGCTTTGTATATTTCCATCGGAATCCTAGGCGCGACCGTGATGCCGCACAACTTATATTTACATTCGTCTCTCGTTCAAACCCGCAAGATCGGGCGCGACAGCGACGAGATCAAGAAGACTCTGCGTTGGAACACGATTGACACTTCCCTGGCGCTCAACATTGCCTTTTTTATCAATGCGGCTATCTTGGTTATGGCGGCTTCTGTCTTTCACAGAAACGGTTATTTTGAAATAGCGGAGATTCAAGACGCGCATCATTTGCTTGAACCGTTACTTGGAGCGTCCATCGCGCCGATCGCCTTCGCCATTGCGTTGCTTGCCTCGGGACAGAGTTCCACCATCACCGGCACGCTCGCCGGTCAGATCGTGATGGAGGGCTATCTCAACTTGCGGATTCGCCCGTGGCTAAGGCGCCTCATCACCCGATTGTTGGCTGTTATCCCCGCCATAATCGTCATCGCCCACTTCGGCGAAAACGCTACCGGCGCGATGCTTGTGCTGAGTCAAGTGGTTCTCTCACTGCAATTGCCGTTTGCGATCATTCCGTTGATCAACGCGGTGGCAGATAAACGCCGCATGGGCGAATTTAGCATCAGCCGAAAGATAAAAATCCTTGCTTGGATCGTGGCGGGAATCATTTTGTCCTTGAACATAAAATTGATCGTTGATCAAATTGGAGCATGGATTGCGGATGCGGGAAGCGACGCATGGATCGTCGAGGTGACCGTAATCCCGCTAGCGGTCTTGTTGGGCATACTACTGCTTTACGTCATCGCCCATCCCTGGCTGGACAAAAACGGATTTCGTATCGGGAGCGTCCATCGCCAAGCCGCGCAACCGATCAACACAATTCAACAGCCCGCGCCCTACACACACGTCGGCGTTGCTTTGGATTTCTCGGGCAAAGACGAAAAATTGCTCACGGAAAGCCTGCGCTTTATCCGCAAGAAGCAGACAAAACTAACCCTTCTGCATGTCGTTGAAAGTCCGGTGGCAAGACGATTAGGCGCGGAAGGAGAAGATTCGGAGACTCTCGCAGACCGTGAACGGTTGGAAAAGTTGAGCGAAATGATGAAGGCGAACAACGTAAATACAGAGTGGCAGATAGCCAGCGGCGAACCGGGGAAGGAACTGGCAAGAATGATCAACGAATCAAATATTGAGTTGATCGTCGTCGGCGGGCACGGACACTCAGGCGTTTCCGACTTGATCCACGGAACGGTCATCAGTGATTTGCGCCACCATATCAAAGCCAATGTGGTGATCGTGCCGATCCACGACTAGAATTTGATGGATACACCGTCCCGAAGGTTTTCTGGAAAATCCTTCGGTACGTTTTCAGGTTCTTGACGCAGTTGCACTGCGCCAAGGCGGGCGACGCGATTTGCTCGGCAAATCGAACTGTCGGCTGAACCTTCGCGATTCCCCGACAACGAATAGACACTGCATCTTGACAAGGTTTATTTCCCGAAGTAATATATGAACGCTTGCTCAACTATTCAATATTATGAAACTCTCTGAACTCAAAGCCATTCAACTCGCCGAACTATTCAGCGCCCTCAGCGACGCCAGCCGCGTGCGGATCATATCCCTGCTTCTCGACGGCGAGATGGGCGTCGGAACGCTCGCCGAAAAACTGAACATGACCGAGTCTGCCGTGTCGCACCAACTGCGCGGACTTCGCCAGATGCGCTTCGTCCGCGCTCGCAAAGCAGGCAGGCAGGTGTTCTATCGCCTCGACGATGATCACGTGGAAAAACTATACCGCATGGGTCTTGAGCATGTGGAGCATGGATAACAAAATGGAACCTTTCTCACAATATTTTCTGCTCGTCTATTACGTTATATTTTTCGGGTTGGCAATGATCCTGCCCACCTACAGAACATGGAAAGCGACGGGGATCAATCCCTACAAGCTCGGATCGTCCGACTCGGCGCACGACTACATCGGCAAGAATTTTCGGCTCGTGCTGTTGGCTTCCTTTGTTGTTGTAGTCATGGTCGCTTTTTTCCCAAACTCAGATTCTTTTCTCCTGCCAATAACACTTCTTTCAAGTGACATTTTTATCACTTTAGGAATCATCGTATTGTTATTCGCAATAGTTTGGGTGTTGATCGCCCAGAATCACATGAAAAAATCATGGCGCATCGGCATTGACGAAGATGTCAAAACCGAATTGGTGCAAAACGGACTGTTCAAAATATCCCGCAATCCCATTTTTCTCGGCATGCGGACCATGCTTTTGGGATTATTCCTCATCATTCCCAACGCAGTCACGCTCGTTGTTTTGATCGCTGGTGAACTGCTCGCTCAAATTCAAGTACGACTCGAGGAAGAATTCTTAACACGAACGCACGGCGAGTCATATCGTGCGTATCAAAAACAAGTCCGTCGTTGGTTGTAGAAAACTAATATGCTCTTGACGCAGTTGCACTGCGCCAAGAGCATATTTTGTGATCTATCAAAAATCTAATCAAGGAATCTTTTCATGGAACAAACAATAGACATTGACATCCCACTCCTCCTCCCAGGCGTTGAAAACGAAAAAGACGAATGTCTCGTCCGCCTCGAAGCGGCGCTTCAAAACAAAAAAGGAATCATTCGCGCCCACGTGGAGCGCGACAAATCGCCCGTTGACTTATGTCTGCATTACGACCCCAACCTGTTGACTCTATCCGATGTGAAGCGCCTCGCTGAGCTCGCAGGCGCGCAGATCGTCAATCGCTTCCACCACGAATCGATTCCCATCGAAAATATGGATTGCTCCGATTGCAGTCTCGTGATCGAACACAGCGTCAGGCGCATGGACGGCGTGCTATCGGTCAACGTCAACTACCCCACTGAAAAGATGTGGATCGAATTTGATAATCGCAAAGTAAGCCGCGCCGCCATTGAAAAACGAGTCCGTTCGTTGGGGTATCAAATTCCGCTCAACGAATTTCAAGCCCGCTTGCAGGAAAATCGAGAATTGCTGTTCAGCCTCCTTTCAGGCTTGTCCCTGCTGATCGGCTGGCTGGGCGGACTCTTCTTTGGGTTTCCCGCGCTTCTCAGCATTGGATTCTACGTCGCCGCGTATCTCTTAGGCGGCTGGGATATTTCACGCCACGCATGGCACGCGTTACGCGAACGCCGCTTGGACACAGATGGACTCATGATCGTTGCCGCCATTGGCGCGGCAATTCTCGGCGAATTTGCCGAAGGCGCGTTACTGCTATTCCTCTTCAGCCTCGGTCACGCGCTAGAAGAACGCGCATTAGATCGCGCGCGCCGCGCCGTCCGCGCATTGGCTGACCTTGCGCCGAAAACCGCGTTGGTTCGCCGCGATAACAAAGAACAGGAAATGCCTGTCGAGTCGTTGCAACTCGATGATGTCGTCATCGTTCGCCCTGGCGTGCGAATTCCCATTGATGGAATCATCCTCGATGGAAATTCTGGCATTGATCAATCTTCGGTAACAGGTGAATCGCTTCCCGTTGACAAAACGGTTAACGATCAAGTATTCGCAAGCACGGTCAATGGCGAGGGCGCGCTCGAAGTAAAAGTGACGCGCCTCGCAAAAGATTCCACACTTGCGCGCGTGATGAAAATGGTCGAAGAAGCGCAAGCGCAAAAATCGCCCACGCAACAAACCGTCGAAAAATTTGAGCGCGTCTTTGTTCCAACTGTTTTGATTCTCACCGCGCTCGTGATCGTCCTCCCTCCTCTCTTCGGCTTTCCATTTCGTGAATCGTTTTTACGCGCGATGACTCTGCTTGTCGCCGCGTCGCCTTGCGCCCTCGCGCTTGGCACGCCCGCCGCGATTCTCGCGGGCGTCGCGCAAGCCGCGCGCAATGGCGTGCTGGTCAAGGGCGGCGCGCATCTTGAAAATCTCGGTCTGCTCAAAGCCATCGCCTTCGATAAAACGGGAACCGTGACTCATGGTCAGCCTGAGGTGACGGACGTGGTGGCGATTCAATCGTCAGCGTGGAAAGAAGCGGATTTATTATCCATCGCGGCGGGAGCGGAATCACGATCCGCGCATCCGCTGGCGCAGGCGGTGGTGAGAGCGGCTCAGACGCAGGGGCGGCCTGCCTCGCCAATGGACGACGTCGAGTCGCTGACGGGACGCGGCTTGCGCGCAGTATCCAACGGCAAAACAATTTGGATCGGAAATCAAAAGTTGATGAACGAAGCGGGCGTCACACTTTCATCTGAATCTCTCGCTCACGCCGAGGCATTGCAAGGACAGGGAAAAACATTGATGTGGATCGCGGTAGATAAAACACTGGCGGGTCTGATCGCGCTCGCAGACACGTTGCGCCATGAAGCCGCGCCGACGATGAACGCGCTCAAAAAATCTGGCGTGGCGCACACGATCATGTTGACAGGCGATAACGCGCGTTCCGCCTCCGCGATTGCAGGTGAAATTGGTCTCACCGAATTCCGCGCCGACCTCATGCCCGAAGATAAACTGACGATCATCCGCGAGCTTGTCAAACAATATGGTCAAGTGGCGATGATCGGCGACGGCGTCAACGACGCGCCCGCGCTGGCAAACGCAACAGTTGGAATTGCTATGGGCGGCGCAGGCACAGATGTCGCATTGGAAACTGCCGATGTCGCATTGATGGGCGATGATCTCAGCAAACTTCCTTTTGCCGTTGGGTTAGGACGAGCGACCCGCGCAATCATCATTCAAAATCTATTCATTTCACTCGGCGTAATCGCCTTGCTCATTATTACTTCGTTGACGGGCATGATCAGCATTGGCATCGCCGTCGTCTTTCACGAAGGCAGTACGCTGGTTGTGGTTGCAAATGCGTTGAGGTTGTTGAGATATAAAATATAAATCACAACCCTTGCGAAGGCAAGGAGCCTTCGCAAGGGTTTATTTTTACAGGAGAATCCATGCCCGCCGCAAAATTTCACCCTTTGCACTTCACCGAATACCCGCCCGAAGAAATGATTCAACACGCAACTGATTTTCGGTTACACATGCAACGCCGCCGCACCGTTCGGCACTTCGCAGACAAACCCGTGCCGCGCGAAATTATTGAAGAGTGCCTCGTCACCGCAGGGACTGCGCCCAGCGGAGCGAATTTACAGCCCTGGCATTTCGTCGTGGTCAGCGACTCAAAAGTGAAGCAAGAGATCCGCGTGGCGGCGGAAGAGGAGGAAAAAGATTTTTACAATCGCCGCGCGCCGAAGGAATGGCTTGAAGCCCTCGCTCCTCTCGGCACGGACGAGCATAAACCATTCCTCGATGTCGCCCCATATCTAATTGCCATCTTCGGAAAGAATCACAGCCAGTTACCCGATGGGCGTAAGGTGAAGAATTATTACGTCCACGAATCGGTTGGGATTGCGACAGGATTCCTGATCGCCGCGCTTCACAACGCAGGTTTGGTCTCGCTGACTCACACCCCCAGCCCAATGGGATTCCTCAACACCATCCTGAACAGACCGTCAGATGAGAAACCGTTTCTATTGTTAGTAACAGGCTTCTCTGCGAAAGAAGCGGAAGTCCCCGTCATCACGAAGAAACCTCTCGATGAGATCGCAACGTTCATCTAGCTAATTCATCCTCAAATCAAATGAGCGTCACTTTGAAAGTGACGCTCATTTGATTCATTCGATTTCGGAAAACGACGGGTCGCAAAAATCTGGCGCATCCGTTAAGAACGGCGCAAAGATAATCTTGTTCTTGCCAACACTGTCGCCTGAGCCAGGACC
>CASGHD010000007.1 GCA_949319575.1 uncultured Anaerolineales bacterium
CTCCTACCCAGCCCGCTCCCGATCATCCCTGGCGCAAGGGTTTTGCCACCCCGCTTTCAAAAAACAAAAATGTCCCCGCCGCGCGCGGCGGGGACATTCCTACTTCGTCATTCAGGTGACATTTCTACTTTGCCCTAACACAGCCCCGGAAGCTGCCACAATCGTTGTTGCAAAATTGTTAGCCAAGTCTGAAGTCGATCACATTGCGAGAAGGCATGGAGGCGACGGAATTTGCGGGCGAGGGATGTGGAAAGCAACCGCTTCTCTCTTGACCTCAGCCTGCTTCACCACTACAATCTTTGTCTATTCTGAAAAGGAATCCATTAACATGTCGTTGCGAGGAGAGCGCTCTTCCCGACGAAGCAATCTCCTACTCGATGAGGAGATTGCTTCGGGCAAAGAACAAGCGCGCCCTCGCAACGACATAATCTAATCTTATGTTTGAATCCCTCACCTCACGACTCAATCAAGTATTCGACCAACTTCGCCGACGCGGGAAACTCTCCGAAGCGGACGTGGACGCGGCGATGCGCGAAGTGCGCCTCGCGCTCCTCGAAGCGGATGTGCATTTCAGCGTCGTCAAAACATTCATCGCGCGCGTGCGCGAACGCGCGGTCGGCGCGGAAGTGTCGAAGGCGTTGGCGCCTGGTCAACAAGTAATTAAAATAGTTAACGAAGAATTGATTGCGACTCTCGGCGAACCTGCTCCGTTGAAATTTTTTGGTCCGAAGCCGCATGTCATTATGATGGTCGGCTTGCAAGGGTCGGGTAAAACGACTCACGCGGGCAAGATCGCAAAGATGTTGCGTTCGAAAGGGGAGCGGGTGATGCTCGTCGCAGGTGACCCATATCGTCCCGCCGCGGTGACGCAGTTACAGCAACTCGGCGAGCGGATTGATGTCCCTGTTGAATCAGACTTGAATGTCAAGCCGCCAGAACTCGTGAGCCGCGCGTTCGAGAAAGCCCAAAAGGGCGGATACGGCGTCGTGATCGTGGATACAGCTGGAAGGTCGCAGTTAGACGCGGAGTTGATGGGCGAGTTAAAGTCCATCGTGGCGAAAGTCCCGCCAGTGGAAATCTTGCTCGTCGTTGATTCCATGATCGGACAGGAAGCGCTGAACATCGCGCAGGGATTCCGCGACAATGTGTCCATCACGGGTTTGGTGATGACGAAAATGGACGGCGACTCGCGCGGCGGCGCGGCGATCTCGATCCGTTCGGTGACGGGCGTGCCGATCAAGTTTATCGGCACGGGCGAAAAATTGGATGCGCTCGAAACGTATGACCCCGCGCGGCTGTCGTCGCGGATTTTAGGCATGGGCGACATGATCGGCTTGATCGAAAAAGCCGAAGCGATGTTCGATCAGGAGACCGCGCAAAAATCTGCCGAGCGCATGATGAAGGGGCAGTTCTCGCTCGAAGACTGGCTCGACCAAATGAAGCAGATGAAAAAAATGGGCCCGCTCGCGCAACTCATGGATATGTTGCCAGGGCAAATGGGACAAGCCGCGCGTCAGATTGACCCGAAGGATATCGAAAAGAATTTTAAATCCACAGAGGCGATTATCCATTCGATGACGTTGAAAGAACGCCGCGACCCCGATATTTTGAACGCCTCACGCCGCCGTCGCATCGCCGCTGGCTCTGGCATGGAAGTGCAGGACGTGAACCGCCTCATCAAGCAATTCCGCGAAGCGCAGAAGATGATGAAGATGTTGACGAAGTCGGGAGGCAAGGGATTGGGGAGGTTGTTTGGGTAAGGGTAGTTAGATAGTTTGTTAGTCTGATAGTCGCGTGGTTGAGTTTCGGCGGGATAAATCTCTGTGTCTCGATAAACTCGACAACCACCTTAGTTCGTGAAAGTCGGATAAATCCGACTCGTTGCGCCAGCGCGAAGACGCCGCGTTGAGCCTGTCGAAACGGCTTCCATGAACTGAGCAAGCAGCTTTAGCCCTGCGATGAAGATGTTGACGAAGTCGGGAGGCAAGGGGTTGGGGGAAGTGGTTTGGGTAATGGCGTAGATCACGCTTGAAGCGTGATCTACTTTTTTTGTTGGAGATTATTGACAAGCCCGATCAGGTAATCTCGAATCGCAGACTTGCACTTCGCGCAAGTAATTCATCCATTGAGTAATATCCGCATCGGTGGGTTTATATCTGAATGCCACTTGCGCGAGATAGAAACTATCGTTGCCCTGAATTGCCTTCATGTACGTGTATTCTACTTTTTGGGTGGAAGGATTCAAGGGGCAATATAACATCCATAGCGCGAAGTTGTATCCATTTTCAACGCCATCTGCTACGGGATAAGTCTCGCTATTCTCACATGCGCCGAACCAGCGAATGGTCATGGTTTCCTGTGCTTGTTGCGGAGTGGTATTCTTTTCACCCAGATAAACTTGCACAGTGACCATGGTCGTCCAGTCTTCGACAGACTCGCTTTCCGCCACCATTTCAGTGATGGTTTGATTTCCCTGCTCTGCCTGATAACCAATCTTGAATCCATCGGGAAGCCCCGTCAATAGGTTTTCGTTTTCCAGTCCCGTTCCAGTTTGGTTTGTTTCAGTTTGAGATGGAGGCTGTGTAAGAAATTCGCTCGGCATAGGCGGCATGGTGATGATTGTTTGCGGAGTCGCGGTCGCCAAACTGGGTAGGTATGCCGAGGAACAAGCAAGAAGGAAGAGGCTGGTAGTGATGATTATACTTATTGTGTTGGTTGATTTTTTCATAGGAATACCGCCATAGTTGCAAGATGCCTAATTATGCCATGTCCATCTCGCAACGCTTTCGATCCCCTTGCCAGAGTCGTACCGAATTCAAATCGGTTGAACTCACCTTAATTCAAGCGCCATAACGAAGACCCGCTGCGGGTCATCGCCTAGCATGAATACATGCGTACCAACCTCTACAAATCCCCATTTCTTGTAAAACTCGATTGCCCTCGGGTTTTTCTCCCACGCGCCAGCCGTGCGCGCTAGTTCGCCTTACGAGTGCGTGAAGAATTTCCGTTTTTCGTAGTGACTTTCCTTGCGGTCTCGCGGGAAATGATTTTCGGGCTTTTTACGCGCGAGCGGATGGGCGCGAGTTCACCCACGTCAACAAAAACAACATTCGCGTCCCTTTTGGGAGCGTGTTTGAGCATAAATCGTGTATATGCCTTGTCACGAGAATCAAGCAGGATCACTTCCGCGCCGTCGGGAATCTGTTCGCTAAATTTCGGGTGTGTGACAATGAAGCGCGTGAATTCAAGAAAGAGGTCGCCGTGTTTTAGGGTGTATAGATCA
>CASGHD010000008.1 GCA_949319575.1 uncultured Anaerolineales bacterium
AGCAAAGAGCGGAGGGAAGAGCGCGTATGCGGGCGGAAGCAACATCATCCGCATGAATCAGTTGAGTTTGGAACAATTGAAAGCTGAAGCGGTTTTGGACGCGGACATTGCGGCAGGCGATCTTGTTTATGAACATGCCGAGCCGAAAAAGATTTTGCTCACGGGCGCGACGGGATTTGTCGGCGCGTTCTTGTTGCATGATCTGTTGAAACAAATCTCGGCGGATATTTATTGTTTGCTTCGCGCAGACGATATTGCGCAAGGTCTGAAACGGTTGGAACGCAATTTGAATTCTTATCAATTGTGGGATGAATCGTTTGCGCCTCGCATCCAGCCTGTGTTGGGCGATTTGGGCTCGCCGCAATTTGGGTTGAGCGATGAAATGTTTAATGAATTGGCGAATCAGATTGACTGGATTTATCACAACGGCGCGATGGTGAATTTTGTGTATCCGTACGCCGCGCATAAGTCCGCGAATGTTTTGGGAACGCAGGAAATTTTACGATTGGCGAGCCGCGCGAAGTTGAAACCCGTGCATCACGTATCCACGCTGTCCATTTTGCACAACGGCGATCACGACGACGGACGCGTGCACCGCGAGAGCGATGATATTGATGAAATGAGCGCGCCGTTTGGCGGCTACGCCCAAAGCAAATGGGTCGCGGAAAAACTAATGATGCAGGCTGGCGCGCGCGGTATCCCGTATGCAATTTATCGCCCCGGTCTTGTGTCGGGTCACAGCCTCACGGGCGCATGGAACACCGAGAACATGATCTCCAGCATGACGCGCGCCTGCCTCCTGCTAGGCGTCGCGCCCGATCTGGATGTGGTCGCCAATGTTGTGCCGGTGGATTTCGTCAGCGCGGCGATCGTCCAAATTTCAAAGAGTCCCGGCAATTGGAATCAAACCTATCATTTGGAAAATCCTTCGCCTCTTCCTCTCGACAAATTGTTGGTGTGCATTGCGAATGAAGGCTTCCACACTGAGCGCGTCTCATTTGAGGAATGGCGCGCGGATCTTTTCAAAAAAGTCGCCTTCATGGAGAACGGCGGATGGGAACCGTACCTGCCTTTGATCGAAGAAGTGGAAGAAAAACAAATTTTCATGCCGCGCATTGACCTGAGCAACACGCTCACGAAACTGGCAGGCACGGGCATCGAATGCGCGCCCGTGAATGGGCAACTGCTGTCCACGTATATCAAAGCCTTCATCGCGCATGATTTGATTCAAAGACCAGAGATCAAAACTCAGTGAACATCCACATCGAATCGAATACATGGTTCGCCTGCCCGCGACCAAAACGGGATGCGAAGACGCGCGTCTTCTTCTTTCCTTATGCGGGAGGCGGACCCGCCGCGTTTGCAAAATGGTGTAATGGATTAACCGATTCATTCGAAGGGACGGCTGTTCACTATCCAGGACGCGGTTCGCGCCACCCCGAGCCTCCGCTCACCGACCTGCGCGCGCTGGTGGAGAATCTTTCGCAAGCGATTCCTCCCTTGTTGGATAAACCGTTCGCCTTCTTCGGTCATAGCCTGGGAGGATTGATCGCGTTTGAACTCGCGCGAACGTTGCGCCGAAAAGGACTCGCGCAGCCGAACATCCTTTTTATTTCCGCGTGCGCCGCGCCGCAACTCCCGAATCCGCATCCGCAACTTCATCAACTAGCCGATGTGGAATTTGTGAACGAACTGAAAAATCTCAACGGCATCCTGCCTGAAATTTTGCGGAACAATGAATTGATGCAACTCTCGCTCCCGACCATTCGCGCCGACTTCGAGATGATCGAAACATATCAATACCAATCCGATGCGCCGCTGGATTGTCCCATCGTCGCCCTTGGCGGGCTGGACGATCCGCGCGTCAGCCGCGAAAGACTCGAAGCATGGGTAGAACACACAACACACGCTTTTGAGTCACACTATTTCGCGGGAGATCATTTCTTCCTCATCACCGCGAGCGAGGTGGCGCTAAAATTTGTGGAGGGGAATCTTTAACAGACTCACTTAATGTTATTCTGAGCGGAGCGAAGAATCTCCGTTGCCGTGTCAGAGACCCTTCGCTGTCGCTCAGGGTGACACCAAGTGAGGTGAGTCTAATAAACAACAATGCGGCTGAAAAATCAACGTTTCTTCCTCTGGTTCAACAAACTGGTCTTTCCCTTGTTTTACCTTTTCCATCAGGGAAAACCCGTAACGATAATTAAGGCGGACCATAAGACGCGCTTCAAAGCGCGCGTGAACACGTCCGACATCCTCGTGGTGTGGGAAATTTGGAGGGCGAAAATTTACGACGACCCGAAATTCCCCATCCGCGCGGGCGACGCGGTGCTGGATATCGGCGCGCACATTGGCGGATTTGCCGTCCGCGCCGCGCAGCTCGCCGCGCCGGGGAACGTCTATGCTTATGAAGCCTCGCGCAGTAACTTTGACATGCTCGCAGAAAATAAAGCGTTGAACAATCTCGAAAACCTCCACGCGCATCACACTGCCGTCTCGGATTCTCGCGGTGAGATGGAATTTTTTCTGCCGGGCGATAACGGCGCGTTGGGTTCGTTGTTGCAGGATGCGAACAGTCCGCGCGAAAGAGTCCGCGCTGTGACGCTTGCCGATATTCTTTCCGAGAACAACATCGAGCAGGTTGATTGTTTGAAGATGGACGTCGAAGGCGCGGAATATGGGATCCTCGCCAACTGTCCGCGTGAAACGCTGGAGAAAATCCGCTACATGGTGATGGAATATCACGAGTTCGTGGACGATCCGCGCAGTCATCGTGAACTGGTTCGTTTGTTGGTGTCGCACGGTTTTCGAGTCGTCGTCGAAGGCGGGATCTTCCCGCAAAAGATTTTGTTCGGAACAGGAATCATCAAGGCATGGCGGGAATGACTCAAACTACTTGGATTCGCCCTCCGAAGGAACTCGATCTCACAACGGATCGCGTGGATGTCTGGCGCGTTCACTTGAGTTCAACAACTCCGAATGAAGCATCCCTCTCAGCGGATGAACGTCAGCGCGCCTCGCGTTTTCATTTTGACACAGACCGGGATCGTTACATCGTTGCCCGTGCCCGCCTGCGAGATATTTTGTCGCGTTATCTTCAATGCGAGCCGAACGAATTGAATTTTTCCGTAAACGAATATGGAAAGCCAGGCTTATCTCGTAGTAACGACTTTAGTCGTTCGGCTAAGTCAGCGACTGAAGTCGCTACTACGCAGGGTGTTGAATTCAATCTTTCTCACTCAGGCGATTTCGCGTTGATCGCCGTCACGCGCGGACGAAAGGTCGGCGTTGATGTTGAACTCATCCGTGAAGGTATCGAACTTGAAAATCTTTCCAGCCGAAATTTTTCGCAAATGGAAAATCAAGAGTTAATGGCTTTGCCTGTCGAACAGCGGACGCTCGGCTTCTTCGCTTGTTGGACACGCAAAGAGGCGTACATCAAAGCGCAGGGATTGGGCTTGTCGCTTCCGCTGGATTCGTTCGACGTGTCGCTTGGCGAGTCAGCCGTCTTGCGCGCAACGCGACCCGATGCCAGCGAATCCGCGCGTTGGTCATTACATTCGTTGAATGTCGAATCCAATTACGCCGCCGCGTTGGCAGTCGAAGGCAATGACTTTGAAATTAGGTGTTGGGATTGGTGAAGATGTCCGCCGCAAATAGCGGGGAAAGAACTCCGAAGGAGTGACAAGATTATAGAGGTTGATCAAATGATTATCAAACCCCGAAGGGGTGATATAGGATATCTTATGTCATCCCTTCGGGATTGATTTTGGGATCGGCTTTGATTCTAGAATCATCCCATCCCTTCGGGATTTGCGGCGTTTGTAGAAGATCATTCTGTGACTGAATTAGAAGTTAGACAATCGAGCGCAGTGTTCCCTCTTTCGTACAGCCGATACAAATTGTTCTCAGGCGCGATGCAATACATTTCGATCAATTGTGATGCGGCGTAATACCTGTCGCTGAGGGAGGCTAGATAGATGGGGCGGGTTGGGATGGATTCTTCGATCATGTCCACCACGCGTTGGGAGTTGAATGAAAACGGATCGTCGGCGGGGAAGCCGGCGATGGTCACGTCTGGGCGAACTCCCATGACTTTAGTGAAGTGGCGCAGGACGAAATACTCATCGGTGTCGGTGTACCATTCGGCGATGACGAGGGAATTGGGTGGGAGATTCGCAATCGTTTCCTCGCCGAATTCAAAGGCGAGGTAATCGCCGCGTTTGTCCGGGTCAATGTAATACGCCAAGCCGTTGCGGACTCCCGTCCCTACTTGCGGGATGCCGAGGAAAGAGTCGTCTATGCCGTGAGACTGCGCGAGGCGCGGGATGGCGCGGTACAAGGGCGGAGTCGCTCCGATGGTTAGAATCAGGATGAAGGTCAGAATGACGCGGGGTTTTGTCGCAAGGAGGGAGAGGACGTGAGCCGCGCCGAGTCCCATCAACAGCGCGAAGAAGACATACGATGTCAGAAAAAATGCGAACTGGTCGGACACGCGATAGAGAATCCCAAAGAGCGCGTATATGCTGAAAAACAAAACGAACTTTTGCGCCGCGCCGTTGAACGCTTTGCGAAATCCGAGGATGCCGAAGACGATCCCGACTGCGCCGAATTGCAGCGCGAAAAATAATCCATATCTTGTCAGGCTTTCGCCCAGCGCGGCGAGCGATAGCGTTCCGAGATTTTCAAGAAATGTTGCGCCAGCCGCGGGACCCATCAGTTTGCCGATGGAAAAGTTTTTTGTCAGTCGAATGAATTGAATGATGTAAATGGAAAAGCCGAGGATGAAAGCGAGGGAGGCGAAGATAATCTTTTGCAGGTTCAGGTTAAGCGAACGATATTTTTTCGAGAGGATGAGATACAAGCCCAACGCGGGGAACGCGAGGAATGCAAGCAGATGATCGGATGCGGATACGCCGAAGAAGAACGCGCTGAGCATGAACGATGATGTTGCGCGAGTCTTTTCAAATTGCTCGAAGAAGTAAAGGCTGAGAAGCAAGAGAAAGATGAAGAGCGTGTACACCTCGGGTGTGGAGGCGTGCCACCAAAATGTGTGCGAGACAGCCAGCGCGAACGCGGCGTAACCCGAAGCAATAAATGAATCGGTATGGTTGAGGGAGAAAAGGAATACCAGCGTAACGGACGCGGCGCCAAAGATGGCAGAGATGAGGTTGACAAGCCACAACGAATCAATGGATGGAAATGCGCGGACGAGAAGATGCCCCGCGACGATGTATAACGGATGATCCCACGCGGTCACGCCCACTTTGGAAAAAGGAAACGGGTCGGGGATGAATTCGCTTGTGGACATTTCATTGAGAATGAATGATTCCCCCGAGATGACTTCGCTTTGCAGTCGCACGCCATCGCCCCACGCCAGCGAAGGGGAAAGTGTGTAAACATAAAAACTGATCGTCAACACGAAGACCAGCGCGGCGATTAACTTTTTATTTTGCATTCTCTACCGTACAAATGTCGTTGCGAGGAGGGGTCTTGCTCTTCCTGACGAAGCAATCTCCTGTTTTTAGGGATGTTTCCGTTGAAAAGGAGATTGCTTCGCCGCCGAAAACAAAGAGCGGCGGCTCGCAACGACATAATTTGGCGCGATGTACGGTAGCAAAATTTTGCATGGACTTGATTCAATGCGCAGATTCGTATTTCCCCACGATCAACACGGCGTTGCTTCCGCCGAACGCAAATGAATTGCTCATGATATTTTTCAACGGCAGGCTTCGTTTGCCTTCGGTCACATAATCCAAATCACATTCGGGGTCTGGAACTTTGTAGTTAATTGT
>CASGHD010000009.1 GCA_949319575.1 uncultured Anaerolineales bacterium
ATCGGAGGTGTGGTTAATAACAAGGTCAATGATGACGCGGATGCCGCGTTTGTGAGCCTCTTCGAGCAGGCGCTTGAAATCGTCCATCGTCCCGTATTGCGGGTTGACGGCGTAGTAGTCGGTCACATCGTAGCCGTGATAGGACGGGGATGGGAAGATGGGCATGAGCCAGAGTCCCGTCACGCCGAGATCGGTTGTGGTGGCAGGGTCGCCGTCGTTGAGGTAATCCAATTTTTCGGTGATGCCGTTGAAGTCACCGATCCCATCCCCGTTGCTATCGTAAAAACTTCGCACAAAGATTTCGTAGAAAACCGAGTCGCTCCACCAGTGGGATCCGGTGGTGGACTCGGTCGAAGCGGGAGGCAGGCAGGACGTCAGGAAAGACGCGAGGAGCAGAAGCTGGAGGATGGATTTACGCATGTCGGTCGTCGGTTTGAAAAAGGCGGTCAAATTCGGACGGTCTGACTGGTCCAGTTTCCTCTAGCCTTTGACACTCCCCAGCGTAAGACCGGAGATGAGCCACTTGGAGGAGTAGAGGAAGAGCGCCATGATGGGAATGGCGATCAACACGGACGCGGCGGAAAATTGTCCCCATGAAACAGTGAATTGCTGGGCGTAGGTGAAGATGCCGAGGGGCCAGGTGAATATTTCGTTTTTCTGGAGGACGACGCGGGCTACGAGGTATTCGCTCCAGCCGCCCATGAAGGAAAAGAGAAAGGCGATGGCGAGCGCGGGCGTGGAAAGCGGCAGAATGATCTTGGTGAAGACGGTGAAACGACTGGCGCCGTCAATGAGCGCGGCTTCTTCGAGATCCACGGGAATCGTGTCGTAGTAACCTTTGAGCGTCCAGATCGTGAGCGGAACGGAACTAACGGAATATGCGATGATGAGTCCGAGGGCGGTGTTGATCATCTTAAGTTGCGCCAGCATGATGAAAAGCGGTAACAGCAACATGCCTGCTGGGATCATCTGAGTCGTGAGGAGGAAGACCAATCCCGCCGCCCGCCCGGGAAATTTGAAGCGCGAAAACGCATAGGCGCTGACCGCGGCAAGGATCATGCTGATGAGGGAAGTGACCGTTACGATCGAGATGGAATTCCAGATCCATAAGAAGAAATCGGATTTACGATTCTTTTCGGGCGCGCCAAAGAGAACTTCCTTGTAGTTGTCGAGCGTGGCGTTTTCTGGAATGAGGCGCAGGTCGGTGGTGAGGAGGGTGTCATTGGGTCGCAAAGAAATCGTCACCACGCGCAGGACGGGATAGATCGCGATGATCGAGGCGACGATCAGCGTGGCATGGATGAGGATGGTTTTGAACGGGCTGTCGCCGCGTCCGCGAATGAAGAACCAGCGGAGAGCCTTTATGACGGGTGATGTGGTTTTGTTTTGGGCGGGCATGTGACTCCTCTATTCTATTCCGTCGAAGACTTCAGTCCGCCGGACGCGCGCAGATATACCAAAGTGAATATCAACAGGATGATAAATATGACCAGCGCGAACATGGCTGTAAAGCCGTAACGATAAAAACTAAAGGCGGCTTTGTACATGGAAGAGACCAGAATGTCGGTCTTCTCCTGCGGACCTCCCTGCGTAATGAGGTAGATGATGTCGAATTTGTTGAAAGTCCACACCACGCCGAGGATGATGGCGGGCGTGAGTATGGGGCGCAGAAGCGGCAGGGTGATGTGGCGGAATTGCTGAACCGAGTTGGCGCCGTCAATTTCAGCCGCTTCGTAGTATTCCTGTGAAATGCTTTGCAAGCCGCCGAGGATGATGACGCACATAAAGGGAATCCCGAGCCAGATATTAGCCATGAGGACAGAGACGAATGCCCAGAACGGATCCTGTTTCCAACTTACGGGACCGATGTGCAGCGCCAGCCAGTTGAACGCGTCGCCGATGAGTGGAACGTTGAGCGTCCCCTGACTAATGCCAACCAGCCAGGTGTTCAAGTCTGTGAGCAGAATGTTGAAGAGTCCGTAGCGGCTGTCAAATTCATTGCGAAGCGCCATTGCCGCGATGGTGGTGGGGATCGCCCACGGCACGATCAACAGCGTGCGATAGAAACCCTGCAACTTCATCTTGCGATGCAGGAGCAACGCCAGAGCCATCCCCCCGGCGACATGGAAGATGACGTTGATCACAGTCCAAAGAATTGTTCTTCCAAACACCTCGAAGAACTTTGCATCCTTCGCTACTTTGCCGGTGAACAGGGTGACGAGGTTTTCCCAACCGTAGATCAATCCGTATTGCGCGTTCTTTGTGGCTTGTGTGCCAAGCGACGCGTTCGAGAATGCCAATTTGATCTCAAACAAGAAGGGATAGATGATGAGAAAGAGAATGCCGATCAGCGCCGGTAGAATCAGCAGGTACGGCAGACCAAGTTTACTAACGCGCGGCTTGCTTATTTTCTGGATCCAATAAAAAATCGCGGCGGCTGCTAATGCCAGAATGAGGCTGACGATCAAGCCTGCCAGGTCTTTGTCCAGCCCGATGCCTGTAAAAATGGATCGCAATCCGCCAAACAGACTCAAAGGCGAACGGATAATGCCTCCAAGAATGGAGTTGCCCGAGCGGAACAGATCCGTGATTTCAAAAAATGCAAAAATCGAAAGTGTCATGAAAAGCCCGAGCAGGGTTTGCAGGCTTCGAATGATCGTCTTTGATTTTGCATCCTTCGGCTGGCGAAAGAAGATCTGATAGAAATAGACTTCGATCAACCCGATGCCGGCGAAGATGCCGATCAGGAAGGATCCAATTTCCCCGATCCGTTTTCCAACCATCCTTGCAGTGAGACTAATACCGGCGGAATACGGCGAGATCAAAAGATTTAGTATGAAATAAAGGATGAGCAATCCCCCCAACCAGTACAAGTAAGGAAGAAGTCGTCGTATCGCGGGTTTATTTTCCATACTGAGACCTCGTGATCTGGGTTTGTAAAAATATAAAATCCTTGTTGGGGATGCAGTTCGATTTGCTTGGCAAATCGCGCATCCCGTTCGCAGTACAACTGCGAACGAACAAAAATGCGGGAAGTTATTAGTTTACGGACCCTCAGTGGCTAAAAAAGAAGAGGGGAGGCGTTGCGCCTCCCCTCATTGGTTGGTGTTGAGTGTGTCTAGGGTACGGCGGTCGGTTGACCGAGGGTAGCCACACATTCGTCGGCAGAGGTCTGCGCGGCGGCGGCGGCATCGGCTGGGGCGAGCGTTCCAGCCATCACGCCCTCGAGATTCGGGCGCCAGGCGTCCCATGCGCAGCGCATTTCAGGAGCGGCGGGTTGTCCGCGCCCATCGCTCAGAGCGGCCATCGAGCCAGCCAGAATCGGATCGTTGGCGATGCTCGGATCCTTCGCAACTTCAGAGTTGGAAGGCAGGCGCTTGAACTCGCTGAGCCACTTCTTCTGAACATCAGCGGAAGTCATGAAGGTGATGAACGCGGCGACCGCGTCTTTCTTGGCGTCGTCATCGAGAACGGCATTGGACACCATGAAATATTTTCCAGCAGTCATTTCGGTATAGGGCTTGCCATTGATTGGCGGAACGGGGGCAACGCCCATCTTGTCGCCGAGCGCTTTGGTGTAATCACCAAGCGACCAGTCGCCGTTGATGATCATGGCGGCTTTGCCGTCTTTCATCAGGGTATCGGCGCAGTTGTAGTCGCATTCCGCGGGGACAACGCCATCGGTCTTCAGACTGGCGACAAAGGCGAGGTAATTCTTGAAAGCATCGTTATTGAACTGAGGCTTGTCGCTGGCGTCGAGGGGCCAGCCGCCGAAGGCGCCGTAGAATCCCGCGCCCCAGAAAGGCTCGTTCAGGTTGTACGCGAAGCCCTGAATATCGCCAGTAGTCAGTTCCTTTGCTTTGGCAATGAGATCTTCAAAGGTGGCGGGGGGTTCGGCGATCAGGTCTTTGTTATAGATCAACATCAAGTGATTGCCGTAGTTGTCGGGAACGCCATACAGGGTTCCAGCGACAACAGCCGGGTCGAGCGCGCCCTGAAAGAACTGACCAAGGAACTTATCATCAAAGATGTCCTTGGAAGGGGCGACGATATCGAGCGCGCTGAAAGGACCGGCGAAGTCGTTCGGCACGCGGACAACATCGGGGGCGGCATTGGCAAGCGAGGCAGTCTGGAACTGGTCGCGCAGGGCTTCGTTTTCATAGTGCGTGCGCTCAACGGTGATGTTGGGATTGGCGGTCTGGAAGTCCGCGATCAACCCGTCAATGAACACATCCACGTCATCGCCTTCCTGTTCCCAGAGCGTAATGGTCACGGGTTCGTTCGATTTGCCAGCGCCGCAAGCGGTGAGAACCATGGTGGCGATTGCCAGGATGCTGATAAGAAGCATCAGTTTCGATTTCATTTTCTTCTCCTTGAAAAGTTTAAAGTAATTTACGTCGAAATGGCACCATCAGATTTTTGCTTCTTAGAGACATCGCCTCCTTTCCACTAGCGAATTGCCTGCTCCGTCTGCGCGTCGAAGATATGGAAGTTATCCATGTCGAAGGCGACTTGCGCCTGCTGACCCACGCGCAGTTTCGAACGCGGGTCCACGCGGGCGACGAACGTGTTTTGCCCGCTCAACAAGTATAGGAAAATTTCGTTGCCCATTAACTCGGTCACGTCTATTTTTACGTTCACTTTCTCCGAGTCGATATTCATCGGCACGAACTCAGCGTCGTGAACGTTCTCCGGGCGAATGCCGAAAATGATATCTTTTCCGGCGCTCGCTTCGTAGGGCTTTGCCTTCTGGGCGGGGATCGTAAGAGAGAAATCGCCGGCGTCTACCAAAAGTTTTTCCCCGTCTTTGCGCAGTTTTCCACGGAAGAAGTTCATGGCGGGCGAGCCGATGAAGCCAGCCACGAACAGATTGTTCGGACGGTCATACAAATTTTGCGGCGTATCCAATTGCTGTAACACGCCCTTGTTGATCACCGCAATGCGCGTCGCCATGGTCATGGCTTCGATCTGGTCGTGAGTCACATAGATGAAGGTGGTCTGCAAACGCTGATGAAGCTTACTGATCTCGGAGCGCATCTGCACGCGCAATTTGGCGTCCAGGTTCGAAAGCGGTTCGTCGAATAAAAAGACTTTCGGCTCGCGCACAATGGCGCGCCCCAGCGCCACACGCTGGCGTTGACCGCCCGAAAGTTGGCGCGGCTTGCGTTGTAGAAAATCCTGAATGCCGAGAGTGTCTGCCGCCTCGCTCACACGACGCTTGATTTCCTCCTTCGGGGTCTTGCGCAGTTTCAAGCCGAACGCCATGTTATCGTACACCGAAAGATGCGGGTACAACGCGTATGACTGAAAGACCATGGCAATATCGCGGTCTTTCGGCGCCACATCGTTTACCACGCGGTCGCCAATGCGGACTTCGCCGCCGCTAATCTCCTCCAAGCCAGCCAGGCATCGCAGGGCAGTAGTTTTGCCGCACCCCGAGGGACCTACCAAGACAAGGAATTCCTTGTCTTCGATCTGAATGTTCAGATCATTTACAGCAGTCACATCACCATACTTTTTAAACACGTGGTCGAACGTTACGCTTGCCATGAGTCTTTCCTCCGTTTCGTGGGAATATAGTGACCGGATTATACACCCACATTTTTTATTTGGATGAAGAACCCGCTTCGCCCAGACAGTGAGGCTTGATTTCCCCTAGCCGCCTCAGCCGCGCCTCAACTTTTGTTCACCAGCCAGACCCCCAGTAGGATGACGCCCCCACCCGCCAGCGACGCGAGCGTGATCGCCTCGCCCAGCACGAAAAAAGCGACCACCAGCGCGATCAGCGGCTCTATATATAAAAACGCGCCGGCGCTTGCGGTGGTCAATGCTTGCAACGCGTCGTACCACGCGATGTACGCCAGCCCGGAACAAAAGACGCCGAGAAAAGCGACTCCAAGCCAGCCATTGAAAGTTAACGCGGGGACTTCTATATATAAGCCGTTCCCAACAAAAAGCGCCGACGTGAACAACCAGCCAAACAGCATCATGTAAAAAACGAACAGGCTCGCCGATGTCGTTTTCAACCCGCGCCGCGAGAGGACCGATACGACTGCCCAGTTGACCGCGCTGACGAGGATCAACGCGTCGCCCGGCGCGCCAAATTTCCCAATCGAGATCGAAGCGAGGTTTCCATCCGAAATGATAAGCAGAACACCGAAAAAGGCAAGCGCAATGCCGAAAACTTTGAGGAGCGATAATCCTTCTTTGAGAATCAGCCAACCAAGAACCGCCATAAAGACCGGCGTCGTCGCCACGATCCACGCGGTGGCGCCAGCCTCGGAGGTTTGCAAGCCGTTCGATTGCAGCCACTGATGAAAGGTGATCCCCAAAAAGCCGAGCAGCGCGAAATAACCCCATTCGTTTTTCTTCGGCAATGAAAATTGTTTTCGCAGCGCGACCGCCGCGCCAAGCACTAGCAATCCTATCCCAAAACGGAGCCACACGATGGTGATCGGCGAGACATCATTCAGCGCAACTTTGGTGGCAATGAACGACGCGCCCCAAACAGTGGCGGCGAAAGCGGCTTCGAGGTAGGGGAGCAAGTTTGTTTTTGAATCTCTCATCTCTATGAGTTCGCCGCTTATTCAGTCTGCCTTCAAGCGACGCGCGAATAATTTTAATTCGATATCGTCCGCAGTGAGCCTGACCATTTTTTCGTACGTGAAGCCGATCCGTTCAAGCAAACGGATCGAGGCTGTGTTCGCCGGATGCACAATGGCGACGATTCGCGCCAACCCGAAATTCTCGCTGGCGGAATCCGCCACTCGTCGCGCCGCCTCCACGGCGAAGCCGCGCGACCAGAACTGAGGCAGGAACGCGTATCCGATATCCACATCGTCCAGCGCCTCGCGTTTGATCAAACCGCACATACCCATCATTTCGCCGGTCTCTTTCGAAACTACCGCCAGCAAACCGAATCCGTTTTTGGCGTAACTGGCGAGCGGACCGCGCTCGAGGTATCCCTCCGCGTCGGGCGCGCTTCGCACGCCGCGATCGCCGATGTTTTGAATGAACGACGGCTCGTTCAGTAATTTGAAGATGAATTCAGCGTCTGTCGTTGAAAATTTCCGCAGGCTTAGCCTCTCGGTTTCCAGCATGGTCATGGGTTCTCCTTATTTTTCACAACGTTTTCCGCGTAGTCGCTGTAGCCGCCGACGTATTCGGTGATGCGCGCATCTTTTAACTCGAAGATACGGTTTACGGTTCGATCCAGAAAATAACGGTCATGCGAAATGACGAGCACCGTCCCATTGAAATCGTCCAGCGCGTTCTCTAACACTTCGGCGGAGGCGATGTCGAGGTTGTTTGTCGGCTCATCGAGCAGGAGGAAGTTCGCGCCCGAAAGGACGAGCAACGCCAGCTGAAGCCGACTCCGTTCGCCGCCTGAGAGCGAACCGACCTTTTGAGTCGCTTGACGATAGGTGAACAGGTAACGGGTCAGGAAAGAAACGGCGCGTCCCTCGCTCATATTGCCGCCGAGTCGCACCGTGTCCAGCACGGATTGATCGAAGTCCAGCGTTTCATGTTCCTGAGCGTAATGTCCGATCTTCACGCTCGGCCCGATCCTGATCTCGCCGCTCGTCGGATTCTCTTTTCCGAGAATCAATCGCAGCAACACAGACTTCCCCGCGCCGTTCGCGCCGACGAGTCCTACACGCTCGCCATGCCGAATGAGGAAGTTGAGTTCATTCAAAATCGCTGGTCGAGTAGTACCGCCTCGCTGAGCGGAGTGAGGAGCGTTCTTCGCGACGAACGCAGTCGAAGCGGCGCGGGACGTATCGAGACCAGAGGTTAGATGTGTAAATACCTTGCTCACCCCCTCAAACTCCAACACCTGATTCGACCCGCGCCAACCGTTCAACGACAAATCCAATTTGCGGCGTTCAAGCACAGGGCGGTCTATCTTTTCGATGCGGTCAATGCGCGCCTCCATATTGTGAATGCGCGTCGCAAATTTGTCGTTGAAGACAACCCATTGCTTGTATCGTTTCAACGCCATCTCCAACCGCCCGATCTCGCGCCGTTGAATTTGATACAACTCCTCCTGCCGCGCGAGCCGTTCTTCTTTATCAATGATGTATTCGGTGTAATTCCCTGCAAAGGTTGTGATTCTTCCATCTTCGATCTCGGCGATGTGACTCGCCACCGCGTCGAGAATATATCGGTCATGCGAAATGATGACCACCGCGCCATCGTAATCGTTGATCAGTTTTTCGAGAAACGCTTTACCGGGCATGTCGAGATGATTGTCTGGCTCATCCAATAACAACACGGACGGTTTCGCCAGCATCAGCCGCGCCAGCCCGATCAACTTTTTCTGCCCGCCGCTCAACACGCGGACAGGTTTCTCAAAATCCGATTCGGGCAAGCCAAGTCCGCGCAGTATTTCGCGGACGCGCGATTCGTAATTCGCGCCGCCAAGCGCTTCGAATTCTTCCAGCAATTTGTGCTGTGCGTCCAACGTTTTTTCCAATGATTTCGGGTTGCCATACACTTCAGGCTCGCCCAATTTCGATTCGACTCGCTGCAACTCCGCTTCCACCTCTGCCACGCGCGGATTTCCCTCCAGCGCAAGCGAGATCGCGGTTCGCTCTGGGTCGAATTCGGGATGTTGAGGCAGGTAGCCAACCGTCACGCCTTTCGCGCGGATGACCGCCCCGCCTTTTTCGGGCGCGTGCTCGCCGGCGATCAACTTGAACAGCGACGATTTTCCCGCGCCGTTCGGTCCGATCAAGCCGATCTTCTGGTCGTGTTGAATCTCCCAACTCAGGTCGCGGAATATCGCATGTGAGCCGAGGATGAGGCTTGCGTTTGAAATTGTGATCGAGATCATGTTTGCTCCAAATTATATGGTTCAGACCTCACAGGTCTTTGAGACCTGTGAGGTCTCGGATGAATTAAACAAAAAACGCCACGAGCGGCTGTGGCGTAATCCAACGAATAATAAATCCGTTCAGGCAACAGGCGCGATTCGAGGGGGTGGGGTCGTCCTAAATCCACGCACGCCGATGCGCAAAAATACTTTGCCGAACTTTTCGTATCGCATGGCGCGGATTATAGCATCCCTTGCTGAATTCACAAACAATCTGATACAATACCGCCCGCACGTCATGGACATTGGAAGGCTCTCGAAAGCCCTCGCTCATCACCGGCTGGGGCTTTTTTGTCGCATTGGAAAAGTACACACGGAATCAAGTAAACACGTAAACAGGGAAACCAATCTCCAATCTCCAGTCTCCAATTCTCTAATCCTCAAATTCTCTTGATCTCTCCTCTCGAAAGTAGACCCCTCAATGATTACCGAACGTACCGATCTCAGAAACATCGCCATCATCGCCCACGTTGACCACGGCAAGACCACCCTCGTGGATGGACTCTTGCGCCAATCGCATACCTTCCGTGATAACCAACACGTGGAAGAACGCGTCATGGATTCCAACGATCTCGAACGCGAACGTGGCATTACTATCCTTGCCAAGAATACCGCCATCACGCTCAACGACCCCAAGACCGGCAAACCCATCAAGATCAATATCGTGGACACGCCCGGTCACGCAGACTTTGGCGGCGAGGTCGAACGCGTGATGAACATGGTGGACGGCGTGCTCCTCCTCGTGGACGCGGCGGAAGGTCCCATGCCGCAGACGCGTTTCGTTCTCAAGAAAGCGCTTCAAATGGGACACAAAGCGGTCGTCGTCATCAACAAGGTGGATCGCAAAGACGCCGAACCTTCGCGCGTTCTCAACGAAACTTTTGATTTATTTATCGAACTCGGCGCGACAGAAGAACAAGCGGATTTCCCGGTCATCTACGCCATCGGAATTGACCAACGCGCCGGACTCACGACTGAGCTGAGCCCGGACCTTCAACCATTGTTCGACGTGATCCTCAATCACATCCCCGCGCCTAACGTGGACGCGGATGCGCCTCTGCAACTGCTCGTCACTACATTGGGCTATGACGATTATCGCGGCGTCACCGCGATTGGTAGAATCTTTGCAGGCAAGATCAAAGCGGGTCAACGACTCGCGCGATTAACTACGGATGGGCGTAATTTGGCTGAATCGGCAAAATATTTGTACACCTTTCAGGGTTTGAACAAGATCGAGATCGAAACCGCAAGCGCGGGTGATATTGTTTCACTGGCAGGGCTGGAAGAGATTGCCATCGGCGAAACACTGGCTGACCCCGCGAACCCGGTCGCATTGCCTACCATCAAAGTGGAGGAACCCACCGTCCGCATGACGTTTGGCGTGAATACCTCTCCATTCACCGGAAAAGAAGGGAAGTGGGGCACATCGCGCAACCTGCGTGAAAGATTGTTCGAAGAACTTCGCACGAACGTGTCGTTGCGTGTGGAAGAAACCGATTCGGCTGAAAACTTTTTAGTTTCTGGTCGCGGTGAATTGCATTTAGGCATCCTGATCGAAACGATGCGACGCGAAGGCTATGAATTTCAAGTCTCGCGCCCCGAAGTGATCTTTCACAAAGCGGACGATGGCGCGTTGCTCGAACCCTTTGAAGAAGTGCATATTGAAACCAGCAACGAAACTGTCGGCGCGGTGGTGGAGATGCTGGGGAGTAGACGGGGCTTGATGACCGAAATGCAGGACGCGGGTGGCGGAATGACGCGCATGGTCTACATCGCGCCCACGCGCGGATTGCTCGGCTTTCGTTATCAGTTCCTCACCTCCACGCGCGGCGCGGGTGTGATGCACACGATCTTTCATGGCTACGATGAAATGGCGGGACCCATGTCCACGCGCGCGACGGGTTCGCTGGTGGCATGGGAGATGGGCGAAACAACCGCTTATGCTTTGAAGAACGCGGAAGATCGCGGCACATTGTTTGTGGGTCCTGGCGTTTCTGTCTATGAAGGTATGGTGATCGGTGAAAACACGCGCGGGCAGGATATGCCCATCAATGTGTGCAAGAAGAAGCACCTGACGAATATCCGCTCGGCGGGTGGGGATATGGAAATCCGCCTCACTCCGCCCCGCCGCATGTCTCTCGACGAAGCGGTGGAGTACCTCTCTGACGACGAACTGCTCGAAATTACACCTGAGTCGTATCGCATTCGCAAACGGATCCTCAACACCGATGATCGCGGTAAGCAGACGAAGAAGATCAAAGAACAAATGGCAGAAGCGTAATTCGATTTCGCCCCTTCGACTTCGCTCAGGGCAAGACTGCGTATAAAACCAAAGGTCGCGTGGATGTTAATCATCCCGCGACCTTTTCTTGTCTACTTGTTTGTTTACTTGTCTCACGGACATGTAATCGAGATCGTGGACGTACTCGCCGTTCCAGTGACATTGTACGCTTCGACGCGATAACCAACACCTTGACCGGAGTTGACCGCGATCTTGTCTGCGTAAGTGGCTGAACCGGCCGGGAGTTCAGCGACCAAACCTCCATCGCGAAAGACGCGGTAACCCGTCTCGTTGCTGGATTTATCGGACCATGTCAAGATCACGTTGAGGTCGTTATTGATTCCATTGAATGTGCAGGTGTAATCCCACGATTGGAATGTTGGCGCGTTCGGCGGCGGTTGCGTGGAAGTTGGCGGAGGCGTGACACTTGATACTGCCCAGTAACTGCCGCTGACCTCAACGTATTCACCCCACAACCAGCATTGACCGGTTGGGCTTTCGTTTGATTTGACCAACCAGTAATTTTCAATTCCATAATTGCCGACGATCTCCAGTTTTGCATTCGGCAAATAGGTGAACACAACTTCGTAATCCTGACCGGGTCCCGCGCGGCAATTGGTTTGTTCGCGCACGGTGAGCATGGGGACGGAATATGTCGGCGTGATGGTTGCCGTTGCCGCGTTTGGATTTGTTGTGGATGTTAAACTCGGGATTGGCGAAAACGTCGCGGTGATGGGAACGTCCGCGCCGTTTTGGAGACCCTCCATGAGTTGAGTTTCGATCTCAGGCGGGACTTGGCTTTCATCCGAAGGCGGTTGCGCGCTGGGTAAGTTGCAAGCAAATATCGCGATCAACGCGGCAGATGCGATTGCGATTTTTGTTTTAAATTTCATTTGATCTTCAAATGCGCGCGCCCGCCCACGCGGAAATATTTCACGCGCCCTTTTTCATCGCGGATGATATCGGCAAGCGCGCCGTTGTAGGGTTCGTCCAAGCCGATGAGGTTGTCTTTTTCGTAGAAGGCGAATCGCATCGGTGGTAACGCGGGACCCGGCGGCTCGTCGGGCGTGGGGAATCCGCCAAGCGGGATGTGATGAAAAACGAGGTATTTCCCTTTGGTCTTGATATCGAAACATTCTGTGCCGATTTTGTATCGCCCGATGAATTCTTTCCCATCCTGCGGATTCTTCATCGGCTTCGGCGATTTGAGTTTGATTCCAAAATACAAGTCGAGCGCCCAGCCGAACGTCTGCGCGGTGATGACGCCGCCCTCGTCGCTGTTGGTGAGGATGGCGAGGGCGAAATCTTTTTCGGGGATGTAGAAGAAATACGCCTGCTGACCATTCGTCGCGCCGCCGTGCGCGTACGCGGTGAGATTGTCGGCGTAGCGGATGAACCACGTGATGCCCATGTCGCCGCGTCCGCCCGCGCTGACCTGCTTGACGCGCATGGCTTGCAATGACTTTCGTTTGATGATTTTATTTCCCGATGGTGATTTTCCATCGCCCATGTGGAAGCGCGCATACTTCAACAGATCATTGACCGTGCTGACAACTCCTCCCACGCCGTTGCCTGCCCTGCCAATCGCCCACGGACGCGACACGTGAGTTTTCCCGTCCTTGCGATAATGTCCAACGACGAAGCGATGCGTGAAGAGAATATCGCTCGGATAGAGGAACGACATGTTCAAGCCAAGCGGGTCAAGCAACATATCTTGCAGCGCTTGTTCGTAGGGTTTTTTCGTCACCACTTCGATGACTCGTGACGCGACGTTGAAGCCCGTGTTGTTGTATGACCAGATTTTCCCCAGCGGTTGTATCTGCGGGAGATGGGAAATATCCTTCACCATTTTATCCAGCGCGTCGTCGCCATCGCCGAAACTGTTGAAGTAATCGCCGACCCATCCACCTGTGTGCGTGAGCAGATGCCTCACGGTCACTTTCTTTGCCACACTTTCATCTTTGAGTTTGAAATCTTTGATATATCTTCGCACAGGCAAGTCGAGCTTCACTTTCCCTCGTTCAGCCAGCATCATCAACAGCGTGGCGGTGAATGTCTTGCTGATCGAACCGACTTGCATCAACGTATCGGAATTAACGGGCAAGGGGTTTTCGAGGCTCGTCACGCCGAATCCCGCTGTCCATTCTTTGCCTTTGTGGTGAATGCCGATGGCAACGCCGGGGACGCGCAGGCGTTTCATTTCCTTTTGGATGCGCTTGCTGATCGTTTCAAAATTTGAATTGGGGGAGGTTTTTGGT
>CASGHD010000010.1 GCA_949319575.1 uncultured Anaerolineales bacterium
GGAACCGCGCCGTTGAATAATAACCACTTCGCGGTCTTTGGTGACGCGGTCGAGCAGGCTGGCGAGTTGTTCGCGTGCGCTGGTGTAGGTGAATTCGATGGTCATAGGTGACACTCCAATCTGTACAGGAATACTGTACGACGGAAAGAGTGAAATGTCAAGATAAAATAGAGACCTCAAAGTTTCTATGGGGTGCTCTTTAGCCCGAAGGGCTTCCATGTATTGAGCAGGCGGCTTTAGCCCCGCTCGTTCACGGCGCGCGAGATGAGGCGCGATCCGTTTTTGTTGTATTATGTGAAGAAAGATGAGTAGAGAATAGAGAGTGGAGAGTAGGAGGCAGGCATGGGTTTGACTTTTACGTTCGCAGGCGATGAAGCAGGGGACGCAAGTCTTAATTTTGCAAAAGGCGCGTCGCGCTACTTTGTGGTTGCTGTCATCGCAACACAGGATGCCGATGGGCTTCGCGCTGTGTTGGAAGATTTACGCGAACGGGAAAATTTTTCGCAGGGATTCGAGTTTCATTTCAATTCTTTGACTTCGGAAAAACTGCGTGAGAAGACTCTGTCTGCTCTCAAGAACGCGGACTTCAAAGCCTGGGCGCTTGTCGTGGATAAAACCATAATCCCCAAACCGCTTCGCGCGTTGACGGGAATGGAACTATACCTCTTCATGGTAGCGGAGTTGATCAGTCTTATCCCTGCGAATATACGCGAGAAAGGCACTTTGATTTTGGATGAAGTTGGATCGGCGGAAGCGGCGCTGGTTCAATTTCGCCGCATGTTGAAAGCGCAAAACATTCGACACGGATTCAGCCGTATTTTCTTTCGCCGCTCGCGAAGTGAGGATCTGATACAGGTTGCGGACTTGGTGGCAGGATCCATTCTGCGGCGTGATGCAAAGAAAGATCATGAAGCGTTCGATTACATCAAGGATAAGCTGGTAAACGTTTTTGACTACAACAGTTAAGAGCAACCCACCCCGCTAGCCTTGTCCATCAACATAGATGGAGGCAGGTCGCCACAATCGGCGACCTTTCGCGGGGTGGGAGAAGCCTTTCGGCTTTTATGATTACATTATACTCATTTACACCTTTGGTTTCAAGCCGATGTTTAGCAACCACTGCAAAGTGATTACTGTAGTTGGCAAAAACAATCGAAAATCGTAAATCTAAAATCGTAAATCGTATGAAACCCTCCCCCTCCCTCAAATCCATCCTCGCGGAAATTCGCGGGGCTGAAGCCACCTGCTCAGTGCATGGAAGCCCTTCGGGCTGGCGCAATGAGTCGGATTTATCCGACTTTCACGTACTGAGGCAGGGCTTTAGCCCGCCGAATCAGGAATTATGAAACCCTCCCCTTCCCTCAAATCCATCCTCGCGGAATTCTTCCCTCTGCACCGCACCCTCGCCTCTGACGATCACGACAAAACGTTGGAGATCGTCGGCTCGTACATGCCCGATTCATCGAACTATACCATCGAGACCTACGCGCCGCTGACTCCCGTCTGGACGTGGAAAGTGCCTGAGCGATATGTTGTTCATGAGGCGTATTTGGAAACCGAAGATGGCGAACGTATCGCGGACTTCAAGGACAATCCGCTTCATATTGTTTCGTATTCGTTGCCTGTGGATAAAATCTTGAGCTTTGAAGAACTCCAGCCGCATTTGTATTTCAACGAGAAACGTCCGCATACCGTGCCATGGATCTTCAAGTACTACGAACGCGACTGGGGATTCTGTCTGCCGAAGAACACCTTCGATAAACTCCCGAAGGGGCGCGATAAGAAATATCATGCGGTCATCAAGTCCGAATTTGTCACCGATCCCAAACAGGGATTCAAAGTGGCTACGGCGATTATCCATCCGCAAGGCGGAGCGAATCCCGACGCGGGCGAGTTCCTTGTGCAGGCGCATACCTGTCACCCCATGCAGGCCAACGACGATGGCGCAGGCGTGGTCAGCGCGATTGAATTGGCGCGGCGACTCACGGAGAATCCCCTTCCCGCTGGCTCGATGAGCGTCCGCTTTTGGTTTGGACCCGAGACCATCGGCACGATTGCGTGGCTCGCGCACAATGAGTCACTCATCCCAAATCTGCGCGGCGGAATCTTCATGGAGATGACGGGCAATAAAAATAAAATTGCGTGGCATCACACACGTCAACACAACCACCTCCTCGACCGAATTACCAATTACCAATTACGCAACACCGATCACGAAGCGCGTGACTTCGCCTCCGCGCCCGCCAACGATGAACGCGTCATCAACGGACCTGGCGTCAACGTGCCGTGCATCTCGCTCAACCGTTTCCCCTACGACGAGTATCACACCACCGACGACAATCTCGACATCATCCACGAAGACATGCTTATCGGCGCGGCGCGAACCGCCGAAGAGATCATCCGCATCTACGCCAGCAACTACATCCCGAAGCGCGCGTTCCGCGGTCCCGTTTTTCTCAGCGGTCACGGTCTCTGGGTGGACTGGCGCGATAATTGGGCGCTCAACCGCGCCATCGAAAAAATCATGATGCGCTTTGAAGGCGAACATTCTATCTTTGACATCGCCGAGCAAGTCGGTCTCGATTATCATGTGGTACGCGAGTATGTTGAAAAATTTCGCGCGAAAGGATTCGTGACTCCGCTTCCCATTCCATCGGAGGCAGATATTTCGTAGGGACAGGGCTTGCCCCTATCCAATGGCGACCGCAAGGATCGCCCCTACATT
>CASGHD010000011.1 GCA_949319575.1 uncultured Anaerolineales bacterium
GAGCCGTGAGTCGCTCCGTGATAGGAACGATAGCGTGACAAGATTTTATGACGTCCCGTATAGAAGCGCGCGATCTTGATAGCGTTTTCGTTTGCTTCCGAACCCCCGAGCGTGAAGAATGTTTTCTTCAAATCGCCTGGGGTGACTTCCGCTAATTTCTTGCCGAGCAATCCACGCGCTTCGGTGGCGTTGCCTGGATGCGTGAACGTCAACTTCGCCGCTTGATCCTGAATCGCTTTGACGACTTTGGGATGTTGATGTCCGATATTGGTATTCATCAACTGCGATGAAAAATCGAGATACCGCTTCCCGTCCGCGTCCCAGAAGTACACGCTTTCGGCTTTGGTTACAGGAATCGGATTCACCTGTCCCTGCACAGACCAGGAGAAGAAGGTGTATTCCTTGTTGAGGTCAACGATTTCTTGAGAAGATAATTTGTTAGGCATATTGATATCCTTGTTTAAGGTTGAAGGTCAAAGGTCGCAAGTCATCTCGGGTGTTTTGACCTTCAACCTTCGACCTTTTAACCTTTGACCGATTTCACGATCTCCGCATACACATTCAACGTCTCATCCACATCCGCGTCGGAATGTTCGTAGCACATGAACCACGGCTCGCGCGCATCGTGATCGGGCATGACTCCGCGTGCGATGGCTTTTTCGGCAAGTTCGAGATACAGGTTGTGGTCACTTTTCGCCCAATCGCGTTGACTTTTCACTTCATCAATATTCAATGAAAATGAAAACATGGCGGGGTAGCCTGTCATCACAACAGGAATATCGTTCTCTTCAAAAATGTCTTTCAATCCATCCGTGAGACGTTGTCCGCGCTCGGCGATTGTTTTCAAGATAGGTTTTGATTTCAGGAGACTCAACGTCGCATACGCGCCCGCGATGCCTGGTTTGTTGTTCGTGTATGTCCCGCCAATCGCAACTCCATGCCCAATAATGGACATGATCTCTTTTTTGCCGCCAAACGCCGCGGCGGGATAGCCGTTTCCCAATGCCTTCGCGTACGTCGCCAGATCAGGCTTGATTCCGTAATATTCCTGCGCTCCCCCATTCGCAATACGGAAGCCAGTCTTCACCTCATCGAGAATAAAGACACAGCCATATTCTTTGGTCTTTTGGCGGATAAGTTGCAGGAATCCATCCTGCGGATTGATCGCTGCACAATTTCCCTGACATGGTTCTGTGATGACCGCCGCGATCTGCTCACCATACGAACGCATCACGCGCTCAAAACCTTCAAAGTCATTGAACGGCAGCGTGATGATAAATTCGCGCATGGATTTCGGGATACCTGAAGAGGCGGGAACAGGAATCGGACTGCGTTTATTGCCATACGCGTCCACTGGCGCGTACGTTGACCACAACGCATGATCGTGCATACCGTGATAGTTGCCCTCAAATTTCAAGATGATGTCGCGTCCCGTATACGCGCGAGCGACTCGAATTGCGTGCATCGTCGCTTCGGTGCCTGAGCAAGCCATGCGGACCATCTCCACTGCGGGAGCCATCTCGATGATCATCTCAGCGACAGAAACTTCGAGTTCGCTCGTCATCGCAAACAACAGTCCCTTTTGGATTTCTTCGATTACTTTCTGATCAACCTCGTCGAACGAATGTCCCAAAATGATCGGACCGAACGCCATGCGATAGTCAATGTATTTCTTTCCGTCCACATCCCATAAATACGCGCCTTTGGCTTTATCAACATACGGCGTGATCCCCTCCCCCCAAAATCGAAAATTGGAATTGACCCCCAGCGGAATCACCTCCATCGCGCGTTTCTGTAATGCTTGTGTCTTAGCGCCGAACATAAATTTTCTCCTATTTTTATGTCGTTGCGAGTCTTCGAGAAGCAACCTTCTGTAACAGGAGATTGCTTCGTCGCAAAGGGCAAGAGCGCTCCTCGCAACGACATGTTGTTATGTTATTTGCTTCTCATCCAACTCTTGCGAAATTCGCTCAGGCACGCGCCACTGATACACGTCCTTCAACACGAGCGGCACAATGGAAGTCGTCGTCTTACGCACGCCGCGCACTTTGCGAACCACCTCGGTTACGAAATGATAAATTTCAGACGTATCCTTCGCCACCACTTGAATGCTGATGTCGTTCTGCCCGATCGCGCACGCCACATACGTCACATTCTCGAACTCAGTCATTTTCTTCGCCACATCCAAGATCAAATCCGATTCCACTTCCAGCCATACATCTGCCTTAATGGTCAAGCCCAACGCCTCAGGCCGAATCACCGCGCTGATGCGGATCACATCGTCATCAATCATCCGCTCGATGCGGTAACGAATAGCGCGTTCCGAAATATCGCCAATGCGCCGCGCCAACTCCGACGCGGACATACGCCCGTCTTCCAGGAGCAAATTGACGATCTTCACGTCTATTTTGTCGAATTCATACATAACGGATATTTTTCGCTTCCGAAAAGTTCAGGAATGCGCCGATTTATACCTGATGGGCAAACATGCGTCAAGGACAAAAATTAAAACCTGACAGGTTTCCGTCCTCACGCTCCGTCAAGATACGCTGGATTCGCTCGCGTCACGACCGAACTGGGCTCGCGGTAAACCTGTCACCTAAATTTTGTACAAAATAGGCTACAAGTCATTGAACGTTGCGCGAGAAAAGGTTGAGGATTCGCTGTTCCGTCGGGCTAAAGCCCTGCCTCAGTTCGTGAAAGTCCGCTCAAGCGGACTCGTTGTGCCAGCCCCGAAGGGGCTTCCATGTGCTGAGCAGGTGGCTTCAGCCCCGCGAGCCTGACGAGCAACCCGACAGCCCGATGAGATGTAGCCTATTTTGGGCAAAAACAAGGTGTCAGGTTTGGAAAAGGATGAGGAAACTGAATCAGACATCCCCGACGCGGGACGCGCGCGCTTCATCCGACGAGTGAAGTTGATCCGCCTCTTCGACATCTTCCGCCGCCTCCGAATCATCTGCTTCGAGTTTCTAATAATGTAACCCAAGTTGCTACCTTGGGAAGGAAATTGACAAAAGTCCATGAGATTCAGTACAGTTGGGGTATCCCAACCACCAACAGGAGAAACTCATGGACACCCAGATTATAGTAGTGTTTTGTTTATGTGCCGACATGCTCAAGTCCTTACATCATTACGAAGATAGCCAGTGCCGCATGAGCGATGCAGAAGTGATGACGACCGCAATCATTGCTATGTTGTATTTCAAAGGCAACTTTTGTCTGTCCAGCCAGTATTTGTATGAACACCGCTACATTCCAAACATGCTAAGTCGCAGCCGCTTCAATCGCAGATTACATCGGATTGCCGATCTGTTTTTGACCTTGTTTCTTCGTCTGGGTGAGACTTGGAAGAAACTGAACGAAAAATCCGTGTATGTGATCGACAGCTACCCCATCGCAGTCTGCGACAATTATCGCATCCGACGCTCGAAAATCTATCGCGGAGAAGACTTTCGAGGCTATATTGCCAGTAAAAAGCGTTATTTTTACGGCCTCCGCATCCATATTTTGGTAACCGAGCAAGGCGAACCTGTTGAATTCTTTTTGGAACCTGGAGCCTTCAGTGATACTCGTGCTCTTGGTTTGTACAACTTTGATCTTCCTGTAGGCTCATTTGTCACAGGCGACAAAGCCTACAACAATTACACGATTGAAGATATTATGCGTGAAGCAGGTCTGGAACTGATCCCGTTGCGAAAAAAGAATTCGCTTCGACCTGTGCCTGCCTATATGACCTACTTCCAAGCCAGCCTCCGCAAGATCATTGAAACCACTGGAAGTTTGATTGAACGCTTGCTACCCAAATCAATTCATGCGATCACTGCCAAAGGATTTGAGATCAAGGTCGCTCTCTTTGTTCTCGCTTGTAGCATCAATTTCCTTTGGTAGGTCGCAACTTGGGTTAATGTACTAAATTTCACATTGACGCAAACTTATACGGAAGATATAATGCTTTTCGGCATTATTTGAAAACAGGAGCAAAACATGACAACACCAGAACTCGCGCCTGCCGCGGCGCTCGAACCCAAAACAAAACTTAGCGGAAAAATTTTAAAGACCACACTCGCAGGCGCGCTCGTGGATGTTGGACAAAACATCCCAGGCGTACTTCACATTTCACAGTTGAGCAAAGACTCGGTGAATAAGGTGGAAGACGTTGTGAAGGAAGGACAGACGGTGGAAGTGTGGGTGCGCCGCGTGAAAAAAGATCGCATCGAACTGACAATGCTCCAACCGCTTGCGTATGATTGGAAAGAACTCGAGCCTGAGATGATCGTGAAGGGCAAAGTGATTCGACTCGAATCGTACGGCGCGTTCGTCGAGATCGGCGCAGAACGTCCCGCCATGATCCATGTGAGTGAATTAACGCAAGGATATGTAAAAGCGCCGAGTGAAGTGGTCAAAGAGGGCGATGAGGTCGAAGCGAAAATTCTAAATGTAGATCGAAAGAAGAAACAGATCAAGTTGAGCATGAAGGCGCTCGAGCCTGTGGTGGAAGAATTCAAGCCCGCCAAAGAAGAAAAGAAAAGTCACGGCAAACGTCACTCGAAAAAAGAAGCCGTAGAATCGTTTGAACCTGATGAACCCAAAGAGCCCGAAATGACGGGGATGCAGATCGCCTGGCAGGAAGCCATGAGCAGGGCGAACAAAGAGAAAGCCTTCAAGTTGAAGCGGGCAAAAACTAACATTTCAGACGAGCGGGAAGAAATCCTCCACCGCACGCTCGAGAAACGCCTCCCCACTGGCGGATAGAATCCAAACAGCGAGTCGAAAACGGCTCGCTGTTTTTATTTGACGATGGACCTCGGACGATAGACGGCGGACAACGCACGGTCCACAGTTTATCGTTTATGGTTGGCTGTTGAGTTCCTTCAAAAACTTTTCTTTGTTAGCAGAACGCACTGTCTTTCCGCTGGATGTTTTCAGAATCCATTTGGGATCAACCACTTTGACATAACGCAAAGCGATTGCCGAGTTTTTCGTTACGTGTAAACGAATCGCGTCCGCCACTTTCTGTTGTTCTGCGGGATCATCCGAATCAACTTCGGCGATGATGGCAACCTCTTCGGTGCCTTGTTCTTCATCAAACAGACCAAACGCCACCGAACGCCCTGCATGGACACCTTGAACTTCATAAGTCAATGATTCCAAATCTTGCGGATACACATTTTTGCCGCCGACAATGATCATATCTTTTTTTCGACCCGAAACAAACACTTCCCCATTCAGCATAAATCCAAAATCGCCTGTCAGATACCAGCCATCGGCAAATGCGTTTTCGGTTAGGTCGTTGCGGTTGTAATATCCCGTCAACATGCAATTGCTTTGCAGGGCAACTTCGCCGACAACAAGATCGGGCAGTTCATTTCGACTTTCATCCAATACTTTGACTTTGACATTTTCAAGCGGACGCCCCGACGACATCATCTTCATTACTGAATGACCATGAGAGTTGACATCAGATACCAGTTTGGCTACGCGCCCCGACATAAACGCTTCACGATCAATCTCAACGACAGCTGGCTCGTTTCCCAATCGGCTTTGGGTCACGCTGAAAACATTTTCCGCCATCGCGTACGATGTTTGTAACGCCTCACGTTTCAAACCATAACTTTTAAACTTTTCGTAAAATGCCTGATGACTCTCCCAGCGCACTGGCTCAGAACAATTGGTTATCACGCGCCACGTGGACAAGTCCACCCCTTCAAGATGCCTATCGCGGATCTTCTGCGCGCAGAAATTGTAAGCAAAATTTGGGAGCCACGAAAGCGTGCCGCGATATTTCGTCACAGCGTGCATCAGTTTGTACGGCGCGCGCACCCAGTCGAATGGCGATAGTAGAACAAGATGAATTCCTGAAAGAATGGGCATGATGAATCCCGCGATGAAACCCATATCGTGATAAAGCGGGAGCCATGAGACGACAACATCGTTTTCATTTAGATTCAACGCATTGCTGTATGCGTCCAATTGATTGAAGACTGCTTGATGCGAAAGCGCGACTCCTTTTTGCAGACCCGTTGTGCCAGAGGAATGTTGAAGAATAACAATATCTTCGGGCTGGCGTTGGAAGCCAGTCAAAGAGTCGAAATTCAATTCGACTTGTTTCTCAACTTTATTTGTGACAATCACTTCACGGACCGAATCCCCCTCTTGTAACGCGCCATGCACTTCGGATTCAAATTCTGGATACGTGACAATCGCGGCGGGCTGAGTGACCGAGATTAATGCCGATAGATCCGCGCGATAGCGTTCAGGGGAAAGTTTCTCCGTGAGGAACGGCATGATGGAGGGAATCGCGCCGTGCAGAATTGCGCCCCAAAATGCGTAGACCAATTCTTCTCCGTGTTGGAGGATCAGGACAACCACTTCACCGGGCTGGATGTTCGCAAGAGTCAACGCGCGGGCATAGGAACTCGCGCCGCGCAGAAGTTGATCCACGGTGAGCGAGAGGTCGTCAGTGTTGGAGAATTGCAGGGTGAGGGCGACCCGGTCGGGAGTCCGAGAATGAAGCGATTGTAGTCGTTCGGGAAATGTTGTCATTTCTTGCGAGATTCGATCAGCGCGGCGAGTTGCGTCAACGTGTCGAATGTGTCCGCATTCAATTCGGTATCCTCGATTCGCACGCCGAAATTATCTTCGACGTAGAGAGCAACATCCATCAGGCTAAACGAATCGATCAAGCCGCTGGAGATCAACGATTCATCGGCGGTAATCGTTCGGTTCGGTTGTTTCAGGATTTGAGAGGCAAGGTATGAGCCAATTTGTTGGATGATTGTTTCAGTCATAACGGTTTCCTTTTTGAGTTTATTGACACAACATGGATTTGACCAGCGGGTCCACTTGTTCGATCAACAGGCGCTCCCCTTCCGCAGAAAGATGCAACGCTGTATCGGAAAAATATTCGGGCGGAATTGTATTCCATAAATCCAGATACTTCCACTGCGAGCGAATCGCTTCCTCGCGCATGGCTTCGCGATATTGATCGTATGCCCAGCGAGGGTAGCCTCGGTTGTAGCGGAGGTCGCTATTTTCACCACTAGCAATAAACATAGGTTCGTTCACGAACAGGATGGGAGTGACCCCAGCGATCTCCTGCCCTGCCGCAAACGCCTCGAACACCATCAGTTTTTGCAGATCGGTCGTCGGTTCCATTTGCCGATACAACACATGATCCTCCACATCGGGCGAGTTGCCCTCAACGTTTTCAGGGAAATACTGCATATCCATATCCGTCCTGTCCGCAGACCAGACGAAGCCAAGCAATTGCAATTTGAACCAGCGATTCAAATAGGATCTCTGCCCGATGATCGTCCGTTGATAGAATGAAGGCTCCAGTTGGATGAGCGTCTCTCTCTCGGGAAATGCAAGGTCATACGTATCCATCAAGCGCAATGCGTCTTCACGGTTCGCGTCCATGAAGGCGCTGATGCGCCGCGGAATCAATGAGTTGAGGGTGGTGAACCACACGATCAGGTCGGGATCATATTCGACCGATTCCTCTACAATGATCAGGTCTTTGATCACGGAAGGATGTGGATAGCCAAGGTTATAAAACTTTATCGTCTTGCCATTGCATTGATTATTCAGAGCGTTCCACTGTTCAGAAATAGATTCGTTCGGTAAAAGCGTCTCGCCCCAAACAGAAGAATCTCCGATCAACAACACACGATACTCGTCTTCTGGTTTCGGTTTTGCAACCGCGTGAGAAGCAAGCATCGCGCTCACATCATCAATCATTACGGTATATGTACTCGACCCGTCGTCAAAAGGAAGGCGCATGCGCCCGGGGAACATCACGTTATACAAGGAAAGACTTGAGACTGGCGGTTGCGCCAACGCATACGCGGCATTTACGAACACGAACAGCAACAACGCTTTCGCAACCAAGCGAAGGGGATGAACGTCCGATCTCATAAAACGCCTGCCAATTTCAACATCGCATTCCACGCCGATTCGGGGGATGGAAGCGCAAAAAACAACCAACCCAGCGACACAAAATTAAATGTAAGGAAAATTCCTGCAAATTGGAAAAGCCTTTGGCTTGAAAGCGATGTCGCCCGCGCAGAAAATCGCGCGCGCGCAAATTCACTCCAACGATTTTGGATGAACAATCCGCATCCATGCCATAATCCCCATACTATGAAATTAACCGTCACGCCGTGCCACAACCCGATCAACACCATCGTCGCCACTTGTGAAACCAGAATCGTCACCCACAACGAAACAGGCTTGGACGTTGAACGCATGGCGCGTGTGAGTGGATTGAAAAAATAAGAGCGAAACCATTGCGTCAAGGTGATGTGCCATGAATTCCAGAATTGGGTAAGGTTTGATTTGAAGTATGGCTTATCGAAATTTTCGGGTAACCGAACACCGAGCAACCTGCCAAGCCCAATTGCGATATCGGTATACCCGCTGAAATCAAAATAGATCCGCAGGGAATACGCATATAGTAAAGTCCACAACCAGCCAGTGGATTGAGCGTCGCGCGCAAAAGTTTCGTTCAGCGCGATCCACGCTAACGCGTCGGCAACGACAAACTTCTTGAACAAGCCGGTGAAAATTCGCTGACCAGCATCCACCCAGCCTTCAGCGTCTAATGGAAGCGGGGAATTTAATCCAGCAACGAATCGCTCCACCCGATCAATCGGACCCGCCGTAATCGCGGGAAAGAAAATCACATAATTCATGTACTCTGCCAATGAGACGGAAGGCAATCGCCCCGCGAGGCGATCAAAAATAGTATGCAAGAGGCGAAATGAAACATACGAAAACCCCAGCCACGCCAATGAAGATTGACCACCCGCTTCTTTCCCACGCAGGGTTGCCATCGCTTCGAACAACCAAGCCGCCATTGACGGAGTCTTGATCAGCGCCAACAATCCGATCAGCGCAACGACTGCCAGCATCAACACAAAACGATTGAATTTTCCAAGCCGCGCCAAAGTGAACGCCATGCCAGACACAAGAAGAATAACGAGCGCGATCCATTGAAGCCGTGGGGTTTCAACAGGAAAGAACCAATCGAATTGGAAAAAGCGATTCAGGTCAACAAACGTAATCACCCCCAACAAGACGATCACTGCCGCGCGATTCTCTTTCCAGCCGCGAGAGTCGGGCTTGGCTGTGATTATCCACGACAAGGCTGTTATGAACACCGTCAATGTCGGCAACCAAAACATGAGGTTGACCGGTTCTTGATGCGGTTGGAGCCAATACAACACTAACGCGCTGACCGCCAGCAATGCTAATTTGCGTCCCTTGCTCAGCCAGCCAACAAACACAGCGATACAGGCAAGGATCGCGATTTCAACGATGGCCATCTAGAATCCCTGATAGATCCAGGTCGGTGATGTATCTGCGGTAAAGATCACCAGTGCGATCAAAATCAAGCAAAGCAGAACTGCGAGAAGATTCTCTCTTGTAAAAAGAAGATCAAACAGATTCTTCATCATTGCTCCTACACCGCGTGTCTCAAATACGATTCCATAAATTCATCCAGTTCACCGTCTAACACTTTTTGCGTATTCCCCGTCTCGTGATCGGTGCGATGATCCTTCACCATTTGATATGGATGCAATACATACGAGCGGATTTGGCTTCCCCACTCGGCTTTTGTATATTCACCGCGCAGGACCGCCCGTTCTTCCTCCCTTTCAGCCTGCTTCAGTTCCAACAAGCGCGCGCGTAAAATCCGCATCGCAAATTCGCGGTTCTGAGTCTGCGACCGTTCGTTCTGACAAGTGACGACAATACCGGTTGGGATGTGCGTAATACGGATCGCGGTGGCATTCTTTTGCACGTTCTGCCCGCCCGCGCCTGAAGAACGGAACACATCCACCCTGAGATCGCCCGGTTCGATGTTGATCTCTGCTTCGTCCATCGCCACCTGCGGAAGGATTTCGACCAACGCAAAGGAGGTGTGTCTGCGATGCGCCGCATCAAACGGAGAAAGCCGCACCAAACGATGCACTCCTTTTTCAGAACGAAGATAGCCGAACGCGTATTCTCCATCTATGGCAATCGTTGCGCTTTTGATACCCGCTTCTTCGCCGTCTGTTGAATCGAGAATTTCAGCCTTGTAGCCGCGTTCCTCCGCCCAGCGCAAATACATCCGCTCGAGCATGCCTGCCCAATCCTGCGAGTCGGTTCCTCCCGCGCCGGCATGGATGGCAAGGATGGCAGAGTCGCGGTCATGTGTACCGGAAAGCATCGCGGTGAACGAACGCTTTTCCAGATCAGCCTCAATTGCTGAAATTTCTACTTCCAATTCAGCGCGTAACGATTCATCGTCCAATTGGGCGAGTTCGAACGCATCGTGCAGACGACGCGAAAAAGCGCGCCATGACTCTACGAGCGATTTCACAGCCGTGTATTGCTTCATCACCTGTTGCGCTTGGGATGGGTTTCCCCAAAAATCGGGGCCTTCTATTTCTTTTTCGAGTTGAGAGAAAGTTTGCTCTTTAGACGCGAAGTCAAAGACGCACCAGTAACTGCTGGGTTAAGTCTTGCAAAGGTTTGAGACGATTAACGAGGTCTTGCATGGTTACTCCAAAGAGACTAGAGATCGGAGACTAGAGATTGCAACAGTCTCTAATCTCAAGTCTCCGAGATGAGATTTACGAATCACTTGTTCCTAAAATTCCATTCACAAACGCATCCGGGTCGAACGGCATGAGGTCTTCTGGCTTTTCGCCCAAGCCCGCGAACAGGATCGGTAACTGCAATTCACGTTGGATGGCAAAGGCAAACCCGCCGCGCGCCGATGAATCCAATTTTGACAAAATAACGCCCGTTACGCCTATCGCTTCTTTGAATGCGCGGGCTTGTTGCAACGCATTCTGTCCCGTTGTTGAATCAAGCACGAGCCACACTTCGTGCGGCGCGCCCGGCATGGCTTTGCCAATGACGCGATAGACTTTCTTGAGTTCTTCCATCAAATTGAAGCGAGTGTGCAGGCGCCCGGCGGTATCGATAAAGGCGATATCTAATTTACGCGCGACGCTCGCTTGCACGGTATTGAAAGCGACCGCGCCCGGGTCGGACTCGGGGGCGCCTGATATCACATCGACGCCGATGCGCTCACCCCACACTTGCAGTTGGTCCACCGCCGCCGCGCGGAACGTGTCCGCCGCGCCGAAAAGGACAGATTTGCCCTCTGCTTGAAAGCGTTGTCCCAGTTTGGCGATCGTGGTCGTCTTGCCCGCGCCATTGACGCCAACCACCATGATGATGGTCGGGGTGGAAATCCATTGGAGGGGCGGCGGGGTTTCAAGACGAGAGCGGAGTTCGGCGCGGAGAGCGGAGGAAAGCTCGTCGGAGCGAGTCAAGCCTCCATCCCGGACGAAGCGGCGAAGCGTATCCTGAATATCGCCGGCGATCTCGATCCCTAAATCCGCTTGAATGAGCGATGCTTCCAATTCATCCCACGAGTCGTTAGTGATTTCGGTTGCGCCAACGAAGGCGGCGATGCGCCCGAACGTCGCTTTACTTGTTTTCGCAAGCCCCGTCTTCCATTTTGCAAACAGGTCGGTCATGACGGGCGATTATAACATGCGGGTTTGTGTTATACTCTTTTCGCTTGATGTAAAATAAAAGAAGAAAAGGCAACTCATGTTCAACGAACCCATTCATATCACCGATGAAACCTATGAAAAAACTGTCCTGCAATCTTCGATCCCGGTGATCGTTGATTTTTGGGCGCCCTGGTGCGGGCCTTGCAAAATGGTCGCGCCGATGCTCGATAAATTCGCAAAAGAGTTCGAGGGGAAATTGCTGGTCGCAAAGATCAATACGGATGAAAACCCACACTGGATGATGGAGTACGGCATTCAGGGAATCCCTACCATGTTGTTCGTGGCAAACGGGAAGATTGTCCATCGCCAGGTTGGGGCGCTTCCTGAGCGCGTGTTGCGCGACACCGTCACCCAATTTCTAGAGACCGTATCCGCTTCGTAAAACACGAGGAGTCGCAATGAAGAAGGTCATCCCCGCGCTCGTTGTCCTTTTGGTCGTCGGCGCCTGTCTGCCAACAACGGCGCCAACTCCAATTTCACCAACCGTTACCGCGGTGATCGGATCTTCGAGCACCCCCACCCTTGCGCCTTCCAACACGGCTCCTCCGACTGAAACGCCTGTCGTATTCAACCCGTCGATTACCCCCAATTCGGCTTCGTCCACGCCTGAATCGACCGCCACATCCTCGCCGATGCCAAACCTGACATCGACGCTGGCAACCTCAACCGACGCGCCTGCCACGCTGGCGCAGTCTACGGCAACCGGCGCGCTTGCCACGCTGGCGCAGTCTACGGCAACCGACGCGCAACCCACATCGACATCGACTCAAACACTGGGCGCGCCGGGCGCGCCATCGCTTACGCCCACACTCGGCATTTTGAAATACGGAACGCTTCCGCCTGAAGTCCCATTCAACAGGATCAGCTTGATCAATCGTTCCAAAGCGCAGGCGTACATTTCCTTGCAGGTTACCATGCCCGATGGACGCTATTCGATCATTGAATATCCTGTCTACGGACATGTGAAGGTCAAAGCGCCGATTGGGTATTACGTCTATGTGGCGTGGGTTGGCGGGAACAAAATGACAGGCACGTTCCGTCTCACATCGGCAGATAGCCTGACAATACTATTGTACAAAGATAAAGTTGTCATCAAGTAATAAACCATGAAAAAGGAAAAGAAATTCGCGAATGAAACAAAAGTTAATTTTGACTATATCGATTCTTGCGCTCTTACTTTCTGCTTGCGGCGGCGGAGAGGAAGCGCCAACCCTTAGCGCCGGTGATGTTGCCGGCACTGCGCAAGCGGCGGCATTCACCATGATCGCCCAAACCCAAGCCGCCATCCCGACGAACACGCCTCTTCCTCCCACAGTAACATTCACGTCAACCCCCCTCCCCACTGAGACACCATCGCCAACCCCGACCATCGATCCGTTACTTCCCACGGCGACGTTTACGCTTGCGCCTCAATCCTCCGCGCCCACGCAGGATAATTGCAATAAAATCCTGTCTGAATGGTCTGTGCCGACTTTAAAAATCCTCGTGGAAAATGAAACAAAACCCAAAGGCGCAATCACTCTTTCGCTATATGTAACCACTGCGCAAGGGGAGTGTGGCTTCATCCCCGCGTACGGAGGCACATTCTCGGGCCCCGAGGGATATTACAGCGCCGGCGCTTTTGTGGACGGCAAGAAAGATTTCAAAACCTTCGGCGGTTTCCTGCTCACCGGCGGCAGTTGGACGATCGTCGTCCGTAACGACACTATCGTTGCCAAGGGCGGATGTTACCCGAATTGCTGATCTGGATTCTAGATAACCGATTAAGAAAGGTCCGATGAAAAAATTAACTATTCTCTTCTCCATCCTGGCGATTTCTGGATTGGTCGCAGGATGCGGCGGCGGCGAACCCGCCGCGCCGACCATGAGCGTTGCGGATGTGCAATCCACCGCTGTGTCGGCGGCGTTTACGATCGTCGCAGAGACTCAAGCGGCGATTCCCACCAATACACCGTTACCGCCCACTGAAACACCGACGTCAACACCCGCGGCGACCAATACCTCGGTTCCTTTGCCGACACTGGAAGCAACTTTGACAAATACTCCTGCCAGTTCGGGCGGGGACTATTGCGCCACCCGCGTTCTTGGCAAGCCGCTCGGCAAGAACACGACGATCAAAATCGAAAATATGACGAAATCGCGCGTGGCTGTTTCTTTGTATTTAAACGAGACGGCAAGCCACAACGAATGCGGGTATCGATACTACGAACTTCCAAAAAACGGATCTGTGGTGCTCACCGACCTGGTCATTGGATGCTACAACCTCTGGGCGTGGAATCTCGACGGGAAACCTTTCAACTCGTCCGGCTCGGGGTGCATCAACAACCCGGATAAATGGACGTTCCAGGTATCCGCAGAGATGATCAAGTTTATCGGTCCATAAAAGAGTGAATCAAAATCATACGCCCTGAAATCATTCAGGGCGTTTTTTTATTCTTTAGCGTTGCCTTGTCTACCCGCCGACTCGACCCGCGCATTCGTCAACTTAATCAAATCAGTCACCGGTAACTTGATGTTTAACCCCCTCTGCCCTCCTGAAACATGGATCTGTTCAAAATTTTCCGCGGACGAATCAAGGATGACTTGAAATCCCTTGTTCAGCAAGGCAAGCGGCGAGATGCCACCCGCTTGCAACCCGGTGATCTGTTCCGCTTCCTTTTCGGTTGGCAAATACACTTTCTTTTCACCCAATGCGGAAGCCAGTAATTTCAAATCCACAACCGAATCTCCTGAAACCAAAACCAACAAGGGCTTTTTAGGCTTATCTCTCAACACAACAATCGTCTTGAAAATGGACGCTGGATCCGTATCGAGCAGGCGCGCGGTTTCCTGCGCTCCGCGTTTCTCCGGCGAAAATTCATACGCGCTATATGGAATTTTGCGCAAATCAAGCAGGCGGGTAACATTATTGACGATCGACATTTCAACCTCTCCACAAGTAGAACGGGTTCTAGCTGAATTGTAACGGGGATGGGGAAATTTTTCAGTAGTACAATACCACGCATGAAATCGGCGCAAAACGCGGTACCGCTCGAGAAATTAATGGAACAACTTCCCGAAGCCTACGCCCCCTCCGAAAAGGAGTTGATCCAACGCGCTTACCGCGTGGCAGATGAGGCGCATCGCGAACAAAAGAGGCACTCCGGCGAGCCATACATCAACCACTGCCTGGCTGTGGCAAGCATACTGGCTGACCTCAAAGTCCCCTCTGAGGTGATCGCGGCGGCGTTGCTCCACGACACGGTGGAAGACACTCCCGTCACCCTGGGCGACATTCGCAGGGATTTTGGGGACACCATCGCGGCGCTCGTCGACGGGGTGACCAAATTGACCAAACTACCGCGAGTCTCGCGCGGAGACCAGCATGCGGAACATCCTGAATCAGCCGACGAGACATCCGATACAGAAGCCTTCCCCACCAACGCGCGCGCCCGCAAACAGGATTTGGCATCCGAAACCTTGCGAAAAACATTCCTCGCCATGGGCGACGATGTCCGCGTTGTCCTGATTAAATTGGCAGACCGCCTCCATAACATGCGCACCCTCGGCTTCATGCCCGAAGCCAAACAAAAGCGGATCGCCAAAGAAACCCTCGAAATCTTCGCCCCGCTCACGAATCGACTTGGCATCTGGCAGATCAAATGGGAATTGGAAGACCTTGGCTTCCGATACCTCAACCCGGAAAAATACAAGGAAATCGCCGAAGAACTGCAAGAAAAACGACCCGAACGGGAAAAACAGATCATAGATATCAAAGATGCCCTGACCCGCCTGCTCGAATCGAACAACATCAAAGCTGAAGTCAGCGGACGCCCCAAGCACATTTACTCCATTTTCAAGAAGATGACACAAAAGAGGAAATCGTTCGACCTCGTTCGAGATGTGCGCGCCATGCGCCTCCTCGTTCAGGATGTGCCCTCTTGTTATGCCGCGCTCGGGGTGATTCACGTCACGTGGAGACCCATCCCCGGCGAATTCGACGACTACATCGCCGCGCCGAAAGAAAACTTCTACCAATCACTGCACACCGCCGTGATCTACGACGACGGACGCCCGCTGGAGATCCAGATCCGCACACAAGAGATGCACGAAAACGCGGAATATGGCATCGCCGCGCATTGGAAATATAAAGAAGGCACAAAGCGCGACAAAAGCTATGAACAGCGCATCAACTGGCTCCGCAACATGATGGAATGGAAGACCGACGTGCACGACGCGACCGAATTCGTCGAGAGCATGAAGTCGGATGTGTTCCAGGACCGCGTGTACGTCTTTACCCCGCGCGGAGATATTTACGACCTCGCCGCCGGTTCGACCCCCATTGATTTTGCCTACCACGTCCACACCGATATCGGCCACCGCTGTCGCGGCGCGCGAGTGAACGGGAAACTCGTCCCCTTGCAACAAGAGTTGAAGACGGGCGACCAGGTCGAAATCCTGACGGCGAAGCGGGGAGGTCCAAGCCGCGATTGGTTGAATCCGAATTTGGGATTAGTCAAAACCCAGCGCGCGAGATCCAAAGTCAAAGCCTGGTTCAAAAAGCAGGAGGATGAACAAAACCTCTCCCAGGGACGCGCCGGCATGGAACGCGAACTGAGCCGCCTCGGAATTTCTGAATTGAGTTTCGAAAAGATGGCGCGCGAACTTGGCTACAAAACTCCCGATGAAATGTTCATCTCACTCGGCAATGGCGACCTGTCGCTCAGCAAGATCATCAAACAACTGGAAGGGACGGAAGAAACTGCCGACATCCTGCAACCCACCGCCGCGCCAGAGACCAAAACCTCACCCGATGCAATTCAAGTCGTCGGGCTGAAAGGCTTGCTGTGGCAAATGGCAAAATGTTGCTTGCCCATGCCCGGAGACCAGATCATCGGCTACATCACGCGCGGGCGCGGCGCCACCATCCACCGCCAAGATTGTCCGAATATTTTACACAGGGAGGACACCGAACGCCTCGTGCAAGTGGATTGGGGAACCACCCAACAAACGTATGCCGTGCCAGTCACCGTAAAAGCCTACGACCGCGATGGTCTGCTCGGCGACATATCAACCCTGCTTCAAAGCGAAAGCGTAAACATCAAGGATGTGTCCGTCAGTTACAACCGAAGCGTAGCCGATCTGCGACTCGTGGTCGACGTGCGCGATCTGGAGCAGTTAAGCCGCGTGCTCACGCGCATCGAAAGCGTGCCAAACGTGTTGGAAGCGCAGAGAACCAAGCCGGGGTAAATTACAGGATACAAGCGGCAAATTACGCAGTATAATGTCGCCGCTTGCCTATGAACCTGCTCAGCGTCCGTGAAGCGCGCGAGCGCATACTTTCCCATTTTCAATCGGTAACAATCCAAACCCTGCCGGCGGTAGAGTCATTAAACCGCGCGCTCGCGCAAGACGTGATCGCGTTGGATAACCTGCCTCACTTCGACAATTCCTCGATGGATGGCTTTGCCATTCGCGCGGTGGATGCGGCGGAGGCAACCCCCGCTTCCCCTCGGACCTTACGCGTGGTTGCAGACATCCCAGCCGGCTCGACTCCGACGATCTCCCTCGCCACCGGCGAAGCGGCGCGCATCATGACCGGCGCCCCGATCCCTCGCGGCGCAGACGCGGTGATCCCCGTGGAAGATACCGATTTCCAAGATCGCGCCGCCGGCACACCTCCCCCGTCAGATGTGAAGTTATTCAAAAGTGTGGACCACCACGAAAACGTTCGCCAGCGCGGCGCGGATGTGCGCGCGGGCGACACCGTCCTGCGCCAGGGACGAAAACTGAAACCGCAGGATGTCGCCCTGCTGGCGTCCTTGGGATATTCTAGTGTGGATGTATTTAGAAAACCGCGTGTGGCGCTGTTCTCCTCCGGCGATGAACTGCTCGACGCCAGCCAACCGCTTGAACCGGGAAAGATCCGCGACTCGAACTCGCACATGCTGTCTGGGTTGATCGAGTCTGCCGGCGCGGAGGTGGAGAAACTCGGCACAGCAAAAGATAATTTCGAGTCCGTCAAAGCGGCGCTCGACAAAACATCCGCGCTGAAGGCGGATCTGATACTTTCCTCTGCGGGCGTGAGCGTGGGCGCGTTCGATTACGTAAAAAGCGTGATCGAGTCGAATGGCAAAATGGACTTTTGGCGCGTGAACATGCGTCCCGGTAAACCGCTTGCTTTCGGCGAATACAATGCGATTCCGTTCATCGGTTTGCCCGGTAACCCCGTGTCGGCATTTGTGGGGTTCGAGGTGTTCGTCCGCGCGGCGCTGGGGCGGCTGGCGGGGCTGAGTAGCGAAAGCAGGCTCCCCGTCCGCGCGCGATGCGAGGAGGAGATCAACTCCGACGGGCGTGAGAGTTATCTGCGCGCCAGCCTCCGCGAGGAAAATGGATCTCTCGTCGCGCGATTGACCGGTCACCAGGGTTCGGGCAATATCCTGTCGCTGGTGCAGGCTGATGCTTTACTAATTATTCCCGCTGGTGTAAAATGCGTGCCTGCTGGTCAGGAAGTTGAGGCATGGTTAATATGATGATTCATGAATAAGCGGCTCACACGGATTTCACTGGCGATCACCCTCATTGGGTTGTTCGTCGCGTCCTACATGACGGTATATAAATTTACAAGCCAGGAACTTCAAGATGCCATGTGCGTTGGCTCAAAAGGCTGTTCAGTCGTGAATGCCAGCCCGTACTCTGAAGTGCGCGGCGTTCCCGTGGCAGTGCTCGGGGTTCTCGGGTATCTTGCCTTGTTGGCTGTGCAACTCCTCGAACGGCGACCCGGTATTGTTCAAGAGAACGGCGCGCTGATCTTCTTTGGGATCTCAGTCACGGGATTTTTGTTTACGGTCTACCTCATCTTTGTCGAGGTCGCGCTCATTAAAGCCTATTGCCCGTTCTGTATCACATCACAAGTGGCGATGACCCTGTTATTCGTCATATCCGTCATCCGCCTTATCAAACAACCCTAATTCAGGAGGAATGAATGCCCCGCATCAAATGCCATTACACCGATTGTGTCTTTCTTGATGAAGGCTATTGCTCAGCCGCCGCGGTTGAGTTCGACCCCGACACCGGTTGCGCCACCTACACCCCAAGCGACGAAGCCGCCGCCAAAGAGAATTGGAGCGAAGAGGAATCGGAGGAATGGGAGGAAGAGGAAGAAGATGACGAGGATGAATCCTGGGACGAGGATGAAGACGAGTTTTAACGCTTCTTTCCCCAAGTGAATTCTGGTTGCCCAAACTGGGGCAGACGACGCGTCGTCTGCCCTTATTTTTTTAACTCATACAACAATACGCCTGCCGCCACCGCTAGGTTCAACGAACTTACCCGCCCTCTCATGGGAAGGGACACCGTCACGTCGCACGCCTCGATCTGTTCCGCAGAAAGACCCTTTTGCTCGTTGCCCAATACGAGCGCCCACAGAGTTTGTGGAATGAGGGTTTTATAATCCGCATTGGCATGGGAGGATGTGCCGATCAATTGACACCCCCCTAATTGCGCCCAGGCGCGAAATTCATCGAATGAAGTTTGCGCGACAGGTTTCCAAAAGATGGCGCCCATGCTGGAGCGAACAACGGTCGGGTGATACAACTCAACACCGCCATCCACAAGGAACAAGGCGTCCGCCCCAACCGCGTCCATGGAGCGGAGGATCGTCCCGACATTGCCCGGGTCTTGGGGCGACACCAATACCACAGCAGAGCCGATGGACCCGAGTTGAGATGCCAGAGTCTGCTTCTGGGCAATTACCGCAACGATGCCTTGCGGATTATCTTTCTCGGCAAGAGAATTGATCACTTCGGTTGATACAGCGCGCGCTTTATCCGAAACTCGCGAAATTAGTTCATTGGCATATTGGCTTGCCAGCAAGTCGGGCGCGTAAAAAATCGATTCCACCTTCCAACCCGCGTCTAATGCCTGCCCAATGTGGTGAATCCCTTCCACGAGGAATAAGCCCGTTTCCGCGCGGCGTTTTTTCTGTCGCAACGAGCGGGCGCGTTTCACAAGTTCGTTATTCGCGCTGACGATCAAGGGCTTATCCATTTCTCACTCCCCCGTCACCACGGTCAATTTTCCCACCATGCCAGCCATGATATGCCCCGGGATCCCGCAGACGACGCTATACTCGCCGGGTTCTGTCGGGGCGGTAAACGTCAGCGTGGCAGACTGCCCAGGGAGCGCCTCTACTTTCCAATAAACATTCTGTTGGTCGCCCTCGTCAAACTCATCACCTGCATCGGTGCCGAGTTTAAAAATAACGAACTCATGCGCTACCGCGCCTGTGTTAGCCACATGGAGGGCGATCTCCTGCCCTGCGGGAATCGTAAAGGAATTAGGGGTGAATTGAAAGTCGGTCATCGTTAGGTCAATATCAGTGGACGGTCCGCTGGCTCCACAAGAGGTCAGCGCCAAACATGCAAGCGTCGCAGCAATTAACGTATTGTTTTTCATATTGAACTCCAGGACACTGGCGGCTTTTTACCTGCAACAGTCAAAATGCGGCATGTAGAACCATCATAATACGCGGTATCTGCCTTCAACAAAAGATTTCCGCCGGGAGGTATTGTAATCCCGTTCTGCCATCCATCTCAACAATTTTCTCAAATTTTTTAAGTTTATCCGTTTCATTTGACCGCTCGCGCAACCCATATATAGTAAAATAAATCACAGAGAGACGCAAGTTCACAAGAGTAGGCTCATTAGGAATCGCCGTCGAAGTATCCGCGTAATCCGTGTACCAGAATCACGGCAACTCTCAGAGAACCTAAGAGTATTTCCTGGTTGCTCCATCTTTTTAAGGTAGAATAAATGGAGTAACGCGTCGGGGCGATGGCGGAATCGGCAGACGCAACGGACTTAAAATCCGTCGGTAGTGATACCGTGAGGGTTCGACCCCCTCTCGCCCCACTCCACCATGTCATTGCGAGCCACTCCGCGGCAAAGCAATCTCCCCATAAAGGTTGAGATTGTCTTACCATCGCAATGGCATTTGCGTCTACAGAGAAACCATGTATTTCACCCGCCAGCAACTCGAAGAGATCGAAGACAAAAGCCTCGCGTCATACGGCACGCGAAGCAAAGACTCAAAGGGTCGCGCCTATCTGGATAGCGAGCCCGACTATCGCACATCGTTCCAACGCGACCGCGACCGGATTCTCCACACCACAGCATTTCGACGCCTCGAATACAAGACACAAGTTTTCATCAATTTTGAAGGCGACTACTTCCGCACACGGCTGACTCACACACTCGAAGTCGCCCAGATCGGCCGCACATTTGCCCGCGCCCTCGGCGGCAATGAAGATCTTGTGGAAGCAATTTGTCTCGCGCACGATCTAGGACATTCGCCATTCGGTCATTCTGGTGAAGTCGCTCTTGCGCGATTGATGAAAGATCACGGCGGATTCGACCACAATAAACAATCTTTACGCATCGTTACCGAACTGGAACAACGCTACCCCGAGTTCCCCGGGTTGAATCTCACATGGGAAGTCCGCGAAGGCATGGTCAAACACGAATCAGAATACGATGTGTCCGACGCGCGCGAGTATCAGCCGGATCTGCGCGGCAACCTTGAAACGCAGATCGCCAACGTTGCCGACGAACTTGCCTACACCACTCACGACCTCGACGACGGCTTGCGCTCGGGTATGATCACACCGCGCATGCTCGAGGGCATTGCATTGTGGGAAATTCTGCGCGAAGCCTACAATTGGCGCGGTCCTGAATTGGAAGACATGGAGCGGCACCGCATGATCCGTCAACTCGTGGGCATCATGGTCACAGACATGGTCGAGGCGACCGATAAACGACTCAGGGAGAGCAAAGCGAAATCCGCGCTCGATCTTCAGAAACTGAAGCATAACGTAATCGGCTATAGCGAGGATATGCAGCGTCGCAACCGCGAGCTGAAAGACTTTCTGTACAAAAAACTCTACCGCCATTACCGCGTCGCGCGGATGCAGGTCAAAGCGGAACGGTTGATCGCCGACCTGTTTCACGCATACCAGGCAGAGCCGTTAATGTTGCCCGACTCGGCGCAACCTTTCATAGACAAACGTGGGCTGGAACGCGCGCTCTGCGATTACATCGCCGGCATGACCGATCGCTACGCCATCGAAGAACATCAAAAACTTTTCAACCCGCTTGAAAAGCCATAAGAACAGGTGAAGAATGTCTCAACCAATGTATCTCACGCCCGAAGGGGAGGCAAAACTCAAAGTAGAGTTGACAGAGCTCAAGGGGAGCCAACGCGAAGATCTTGCCGCGCGCCTTCGGTCCGCCATTCAAATGGGCGATCTATCTGAAAACGCGGATTATCACAAGGCAAAAGAGGATCAGGCTTTTCTCGAGGGGCGCATTCAAGAGATCGAAGCCATTTTGCGCATGGCAGTCATCGTCGAAAAGAAACAGAGCGATGTGGTGATGGTGGGTTCCCGCGTCACCGTGCAGGAGGATGGTTTCGACCCTGAAACCTTTTCCATGGTCGGCGCGAAGGAGGCAGATCCGCGTAACAACAAGATCTCAAACGAGTCGCCGATTGGTAGCGCGCTGATGAACCATAAGGCTGGCGAACTAGTTGAGGCGCAAACCCCCGGCGGCAAACTAAACATAAAGATACTCAAAGTGGAATAAAAAACGGGCCTAAAAAAGTTCGCGCGGCAGTTGAACTGCGGCGCAAACATGTTGATAAAAAAGACCAGCCGCGCGGCTGGTCTTTTTTATCAACATTGAAATTATTTTTTTACGCGGGGCCAGACCGCAAATTCCAGCGTGACGCGTTGGAAGTAACTGTTCTGGGGCATCGAACCCATTCCGTATTCCAAATCCACCACAGTGGCGAGGAGTTGCAAATTGGCGGTTTCCAGCAGGATCTGTTCCCTGGGTTGCAACAGCACCAACTCGCCTTTGGCTTCGAGCCTGTCGCGAATCTCCGAGTTATTGAAAGCGTGATCCGACATCAGCACCTTGGTGGCGGTCTTGATGTCGTTTTCTTCGAAGAGCCAAATCTCCAACGCAGTGACCTTTTTCGGCTCGCCGACGCCGATCTTTTCACAAATGCCGACACCAAACTCGCCGAGGTATTTCCCTGCCTGTGTGTCGATGCTGAACGATTCGTCGTACAGGTCGTACCCATAGACGTAGGTTGTCAGGGATTGTGTGATCGGAGGCTCAAGACCGTGTTGCTGATAATCGGTGCGCTCGATGCTCTTATTGAGTTTAGTCGCCTCCATCGCCGGGGTGACTGTGCCGCTCCCCTTGCGGAACAAACGGAACAGATAAAATGCGGCAAACGCGAGGAGGAGAACCACCACCCCGATCGCCGCATAAAGAACTAACTTGCCGATCCCGGAAGATACCGAGCCTGTGCCTGGGCTTTCCACGCCGGGCGTTTGGGGGTTTTGAATAGGAGCGCCTTTCACCGCCTGCACCAGCACTCCAAATTCCTGCACTTCCTGCGCCGTGAGATTGCCCGGGTCAGTTTGCAGGCTGATGTACGCAGGAGCGGCGGAAGCGCCGAGGCTGTCCCAGCGGCGCATGGCGGCATCCACATCGCTCGTCTTGTTGTAGGAATCGATGGTCATCCGCAGGTAGTCTTGTTGCAAGTCGAAGCGCAACACATCCGGCGAGGTGTCCACGACCTCAACGGGCCAAATGCCCCACGCGAAGGTAACCCCAAGCGCAAAACCCAAAAGCGCGCCGAGGATGAATACTGTCCGTGTATTCTTTAGGAGGTTCTTGATGATCGCAAGTATTGCTTCCATAGCCTATTCCTTTTATCCGTAGGTTTGGCTAATTATATACCATCCCCAACACAAAACAACATCCGAAAGCGCCAATCTTTTATTTACGTTCCATCAAATACAACACCCGCTCCGACTCGCGGATTTCGACTGCCTCGCGGATTGCAAATTTCTCATTGAACGCAGACTCAAATCCCTCGCGTGTGTAGTTGGGAAAAATATCCTTGCGCGAGGCGAGCAATTTCTGCACTTGACTATCTTGCTTGGGGACAAATTCGATCACCAACCATTTTGCAGTTTCCGCAAAAAACTCCGCGAGTTGAGGTAGCGGTACGTTGTTTGAAATGGCGAGATGATGAATGACCGCGAGCGCGAGCGCGAGATCGGC
>CASGHD010000012.1 GCA_949319575.1 uncultured Anaerolineales bacterium
AAGCCGTGGGAATATTTATTTTATATTGACTTCATCGGTTCGACGAACGAGGAAACATCGAAACGCGCGCTCGACCATTTGGGCGAATACGCGCTGACGTTGCGCGTGCTGGGATCGTATGCGAGGTTTAAGGGATGACGATTTTGGGTCTTGAAATCCACATTGGAAATTTTCTCTACGGCACGATAAGGCGAAGCGCCTCATCGGAACGAGAATTCATCTTGAAAATTTACGCGTACATACCGCTCCAGGCTTCGAAGCGGCGATCGTCGCGCTCGCCGTCCTTATAAAAGGTGATGTAGGTCATCCCTTTATAAGGCACGAACTTTTTCTCGCTCGGGTTTTTGCGGGCGAGGTCAAAATACGCGTGCCAGGTGCCAGAGTTAAAGTAGATCTGATCGCCGCGTGTTATGTTATTCTCGAGCGCGATGGTTTCAGGGAAGTGCGTGTGGCCGTACACGATGTAACGCGCCGAACCATCGAGGAAGGAGGGTTCGAGCAGGGCATGTTTGGCGAAGGAGATGTCGCCGCGCTTTTTTCCGCCCTGAAGTTTCAGGGTGAGTTTGTCGATGGTCTCGAATGAAACGAGACTCGATAGTTTAATGCCCGCCTGCAACGCGTCCACGGTATCGATCCTGAATTTTTTATTGGCTTGTTTCACAAAATCGAGTTCGAGAAATTCAGCGGCGAGCGTATCCCACACTTTTTTTAGTTCGTTCACCGTGATCGCATCCATGAGGTTCTGTTCGGCAAGCGAACGGAGTTGGGCGTTGACCCAGAGCGGTGTGGCAAAGCCGGGGCGCACATTGGCGATCTCGCTCAGGTTTTGCGCGAAAAGCGGGTCGATCCCGGGCATGGTTTTCAACACTTCGGGATATTTATTAATCACCTCAACGCCGAGCAGGTCGCCGAGCGTGGGGTAGCCGCGCCCTCGTTCGCGGTTGAAATTGAATTTATCGTGCAGGTCGCCATGGCGGGCAAAGACCCTGTATTCCTCGAAAAGTTTGCGGATGGCGGGGGCTGAGTCTTCCTCCCAAGGAAAGTTCTTGTCCATTTTTCTTAGATCGAACGGGAACGGCTCCGGCAAGTTGCTCAACCCCAGGGCTTGAATGATCTCACGACGGATGGCGTCAAAAGACCCGCCCTTGAGATAGTAATACCAATCGTGGTTGCCCACCATATAGTGGAAGCGGACCTTGAGAGGAATCTTTTTGTCGCTGTTCCGGTCACGGTTTCCGTGTTCATCCGGGGCGTCGAACTCGATGGCTTCGCCGCTTGCCAATTTGCGCATGATCTCGAAGGAATCTTTGTTTGCTTCGAGGATGGCGCGCGTAACCTCAAGTAGTTTTGCCGCATACTTTGGGTCGGTCGGGTCGCTCCACGGGCGGATGTAGTCCGATTCGCCGGGACGCGTCATGCGGGCGCGGGTTTCATCCCCAACGGCATACAGCCAGCGGTTGGAGTGAAGTACTTCAAGAATGTCGCCAAGCAGGATGACATCCAATTCCTCGATGGGACGATATCGTTCGCCTTGTGCCGACGCAAAATGCGCGTCGAGGCGGAGCCGCTTGGCAAATAGCTGGAACGCGCTGGTCGGAATGGACGAGCCGGTCGTTCCATCTCCCAAATGCAAGTCGCTAATGAGGACGAGCATGGCAATCTCCTTGGCGTGTTTGATTGACAGGTATGGCGTCGATTATAGTACCGAGTTAATGATATAAATGGCGCATATCACAATCTTCCTTGTCCGATTCATCGAATTCTTTCCGTTCCCTCGACGAAGCCCTCGCCGCCATACGCGGCATGAAAGATGACCCGCTTGCCAACGCGGGGACGAATGTTGTTATCAGCCGAGGCAACCCGAAAGCACGACTGCTTTTGATCGGCGAGGCGCCGGGTCCGCAGGAAAATATCAAGGGCAAACCGTTCGTGGGGCCGGCGGGGCAATTGCTGGATAAAATATTACAAGGCGGGAACTTCGACCCCGAGCAGGATGTATACATTACGAACTCAGTCTTCCGTTTGCCGCCGGGCACAGACGGCAAATCTTTCCGCAAGCCGACGGATGCCGAAGTGGAATATTACCGTCCGTTTGTGTTTGAGATCATTCGTTTGGTCGACCCGCTGGTGATTTTGTTGACCGGAAACGTGGCGTGTCAATCCGTTTTGAAGAAGACCGGCATCACTTCTCTGCGCGGACAATGGATTCAATTCGATGGTCGTTGGCTGATGCCGATCTTCCACCCTTCGTATCTGTTGCGGAATCAGTCGCGTGAACCGGGTTCGCCCAAATCGCTGATGTGGGAGGATATCAAAGAAGCGCGCAGGAAGTACGACGAGCTTGTTGGTTCACTGTGAATCTGTTGTGGAAATTGACGAGGCAACGCGGGGGGCAGATGGCTTCTCGCGCTTCTTGTTGACAAGCGGACGAAACATCCGCTCAATTTATTTGTCACGAGCAAGGTGGCGGTCGACCGCTTCGCGAAAGTGACCGTCACCTAACCGATGGAGATTCTTCTATATCAAAAGGAAACGCGCCCATGAGATCGAGACGGCATACCCATAACTCAGCGGACAATTCAAAGCCAGAGGCTGACAGGATTCTCAGCATCATGTTCACGCAGGCAAAAGCGCAGTTCGGCGACGCGGTCAAATCGTTCTGGTTTTATGAGGGAGAATTGTGCCCGGGCTGTCTGGCGCGTCCAATTGGCGTGATCAAAATAAAAGGCGAGAATGCCGTCGCGATCAACGGGTTCATGTACCGTCCGCGCGGCGTGTTGATCGGATATTTCCTCTGCGACACCTGCGCCAATTACATTTTCAAAGAAGCGGCGAAGAATCCATACAAGCAGACGCCCTTGCACGCGGACATCGAGCGCAATCTGGCGGAGGCGTATCACAAGTACATGGCGTCGTTGGATGCCTGACCGCGAAACAAAAAGTCCCTGACGACTGTCAGGGACTTCAACTTTTAGATTTCAGTTATTTCTGGCACATGTTCATCTTCATACTTCTCGATCAGAATCCCTAAGACTTCCATAAGAGAAGCAAGCGGATGATTCTCGT
>CASGHD010000013.1 GCA_949319575.1 uncultured Anaerolineales bacterium
CTGATTTCGCTGATTCAAAAAGAAAAAATCTGCGTTTTCAGCGTGAATCAGCGTCCTGATTTTGAAAGTGTAAGGTAATCAACGGATTTATTTAGTTTCTGAAATTCTTTTCCAATCTCATCATTCTCAAACGTCACTTTCAACGATTTCTTCTTGTCCGCAAACTTCGCCGTAAGACCGATGACATCTTCCGAGTCGTTGAAGAGGCTGAGGATCGTGAGCGGACGCTTCAACAGCAATTGACCATACGCCGGGGCAAACAAAAATTTCAAAACAAATTCAACAACTGTTCCGCCGATGACGCCGACAATCATGCCAACAAGCCCGCCAAATACCAAAGGGAATCCCAACGTTTGTTGCGATGTCCCTTCGGGAGCGACCAACCACGCGGGGATGAACGCAATCGCGCCGAGGATGAATCCCGCGATCAGGAACGGCAAAAGAGTCACATTCGTCACGCGGCGTTCTTTTTTCTCGCACTCGGCGCACAGCGGCACGGGGAAATCCATCAGCGCGCCCTGCCCGCGTTTTTCAACGCCCATGTTCAATTTCAACGGCATGACCGTATATTTCGGCTTTCCGCAATTGACGCAACGATCGGGAAAATTTATTTTGGGGGGATTTTTTGCATCTTTGATGGGAACTTCAACGGTAATCATGCAGCACATCCTTCAAAACGCGCAACAACGATTCATCGTCCAACACCGTGCGCGGATCGAGTAACACCTTATCATTTTCCGTCCGCGCGATAACGGGCGGATTCGCTTCGCGCAACTTTGCTAAAAATTTATCGGGGCTTTTCACTTGCAACGACAAAACAAACGTGAGCATGGATTCTTCCGGCAGACTCCCGCCGCCCACTGTGGATTCGGATTTCACCACCTCACCCTGCCCCACCACATTTCGCCACGCTTCTGCCCGGACCCTCACCTGCTTCGCCGTAAGCGACATCATCCGCACGACGGGGATTTCGCGCTCCGCCTCGTCTTTGAGGTAGTGCATCAGCGTCGCGGTGATTCCAGCCAAACACGTTTTATCTGCCCTCACCGCGCGCGCCAGCGGATGCTTTTTGATTCGGTCAATCAATTCTTTCTTGCCGACGATGATTCCCGCCTGCGGACCGCCGAGCAATTTGTCGCCTGAAAAGCAGACAACGTCTACGCCCGCCGCGAGAGATTCTTGCACGGTCGGCTCATGGGTGAGACCGTACTTCACGGTGTCAATCAACGCGCCTGAACCGAGGTCGTCAACCACAATCACATTTTCTTTGTGAGCAACGTCTACAATCTTTGCAAGTTCGGGTTCTTCGGTGAAGCCGACGATCTTGAAATTACTGCGATGCGCGCGCATGACCAACGCGGTCGGTTCGTCAAGCGCGTCCATGTAATCGGAGATGCGGACTTTGTTCGTTGTGCCAATTTCGACTAACTTCGCGCCAGATTGCTTCATCACATCCGGTACGCGGAAGCCACCGCCGATCTCTACAAGTTGCGAACGAGGGATAACGACGCGCTTTTTGTTTGCCAACGCAGACAACACAAGCAACACTGCCGAGGCATTGTTATTCACAACCAATGCAGACTCGACGCCAAGCAGTTTTTGCAAAACAGATTCGGCATGGATCAACCGCGAGCCGCGTTTGCCTGTCCCCAAATCGAATTCGAGGTTGGAGTAATTCGCGGCGACGGCGTTCATCGCTTGGATGGTTGATTCGGATAACGGCGCGCGCCCGAGATTGGTGTGGAGGACGACTCCCGTCGCGTTGATGACTGGCGCGAGCGAGGGAGTCGTCCATGCGGCGAGGTGGGATTCGGCTGAGGCGAGGATAGAGGCTGGGGAGGGCGAGGCAGTTTCCCCGTCGCGTTTGATGCGCGCGCGGGCTTCATCCAAAGTCAAACGAAGCGCGTCCAGAGTCAAGGGGCGGCCAAATCTGTTGAGGAGGTCATCCGCATGATGAAGGAGTTGGTCAACAGAGGGAAGGTCACGAAGGGTTGTCATCGTCAATGACGGGGGGACTCCAGCGGGCGCGTTCGCGCAGGCGAAGGAAGTATTCGATGGCGAATAATCCGCCGGCAAGCCCAAGGATCACGTACACCGTGACGAGGCGGCCGAGTTGAAGCCATGCCAGTGTTGCGCCGTACGCGCCAAACCATGCCGCCTGTCGCACGATCACATTTGATTCGGCGGGCGGCTCGGCGGGAAAGCGCCTGTGAAAAAAGTACACGATGGGCAGGACAGTGCCTGTAAGCGCGAGAATGATGAGCGCAAAGAAAATAAAACGGAACCCAACGAACGGCGCGGAATAATTCACCACGGCAAACAAGCCGCCCCACCCTGCCAGGATGAGAACGAGGGAAGATATTGCGTATGGGCGAAAACTTTGCGTGGGCACGTTGCGACTCTTCCTCGATGTTCGTTAAAAATCGATACAGGCGGGCGCGATGTATGGAGGCGAAAATACGCAACCAAACCGAAACCCGTTTTTGAATTTGACAATGATGAACGACTCTTCCTCGCCGTATTGAACGATCGGGCGTTGCACGGGGAGAGCGTCGGGGTTCGAGCCGACCTCGAACGCATATGCGCCTTTGGCGTTCGGGATGAACCCTTCCACCTTTTGCAGGGGCGCCGGCAATTCTTCACGCGAGGTTGCCTTCGCGCCTTCCTGCATGATCGCCTCCATGCGGGTCAGTGACAGGCGTGTCTCTTTGCCATAGAGGGAAAAAAGACCGAGCAGGGAAACAGCCGCGAAACCCATCAACGCCGAAGCCCAGCGACGCGCCGGCGGGATAGCCCGATGCGGATGCGGGATGAGGCGGTCCATGATCCAGCGTACCAGCCAGCCAAATGGAACGTAAAAAAACATGCGCGGTAGAAAAACCAGCGCGAGCATGGCGAACACGCCGCCCAGGTTTGAGGAGGCGGTCATAAAGATCCAGATAGAGGTGAGGAACGAGCCTGCCACGCCGGTCAGAAGAATGCCGGGAATCGATTCTTCCGTCCATGCGGCAAGCAGACCCAACAACCCGAATACGGCTGTGGTAAGAAGCGCCACTCCAATTCGACCGGGCCACGGGGCAGACAAGGGAATGCCCGGCATCACCCATCCATTGACGAAATTCGAAGCGACCGCATAGCCCAAACCAAGAGACAACCCAATGATAAGCCCGATCGCGCGCTGTGATGACAATTGCATTATTTCTCCTGTCGACGGCAAATTATATCAGGGCATCAGGAAGGTATAATCCGAAAAGCAGATGGAGGTCCCCATGAACGTCTCAGAAGCGATCCGTATGAAGCGAGCCGTGCGAAAATTCCAAGAGACTCCCTTGCCGGAGGATGTGATACACGCGATCCTCAACGCGGGACGCAGGTCGCAATCGTCGAAGAACGAGCAGGGCTGGCGCTTTATCGTCATCCGCAATAAAGCGACGTTGAAGGCATTATCCGAATGCGGCGAGTGGGCAAAACATCTCGCGGGCGCGGCAATGGGCGTGGCGATCCTCACCGCCGAACCGACCGCAAAATTTCAGACGATGTTCGATGCCGGTCAAGCCGCCGCCTACATGCAACTCGCCGCATGGGAGTTGGGGGTCGGCTCCGTTCCCGCTTCGATTTACGACGCCGAGCTGGCTCGCCAAATCTTAGGCTTCCCGCCCGAGTGGCATTTGCGTATCGCCCTGTCGTTTGGCTACCCTGCGGAGGAGGCGAAACTCACGTCTGCGCCGAAACAAGGCGGGCGCAGAGCATTCGAAGAAATCATCCATTGGGAAAGATGGTAATTTGATTGACGATTTTGGATTGACGATTTACGATTGATCAAAATTCACAAAAGGAGCACCCCATGTCAGACAGCGTATACAAGATCATCGAGTTGGTCGGCACAAGCACGGAATCGTGGGAGAAAGCGGCGTCGGTCGCCGTGGAGCGCGCGGCGAAGTCCCTGCGCGATCTGCGCGTCGCCGAGGTCATCACATTGGATATGGTGATTGACGATAACAAGATCACGGCGTATCGCGCCAAATTGAAGGTTTCCTTCAAGTTCGAAGGCGGCTAAAGAGCATTAACCGCGAAGAGCGCGAAGGTCGCAAAGAAAAATCTTTTTTGCGCTCTTTGCGAGCTTCGCGGTTCAAAAGTGTGACCCGGGGGATCCAGAATAAACCTCTCTAAGGTGTCACCCCGAGCGACAGCAAAGGGTCTTCCTCTTTGCGAGGAGATTCTTCGCCGCAAAAACAAGAGCGCGGCTCAGAATGACATATGGGCGTAATGAAGTACAATTGCGGCTTATGTTTCCTATTGAAAAATACATCGCGCAATTCAGCGGCAAGGATATTTCATTGTCTGTCCATGATTTGGAAACAGGCAGGGAAATCAACCTCCGCGCGGATGAGTCGTATCACCCCGCTAGCACGGTCAAAGTTCACCTGATGATGGAAGTGTTCAGGCAGGCGCACACGGGAAGATTTTCACTCGATGATCCACTGACTATTTTCAATTCCTTCCCCAGCATCGCGGACGGAAGCCCCTATTCCCTCGAAGCAAAAGACGACTCCGAAACATCGTTGTACGAGAGGATCGGCGAGACCGAATCCATTCGCGAGTTGACGCGCCTAATGATCGTGCGGAGCAGTAATCTCGCAACGAACATCCTGTTTCAAAAAATCGGGGCGCGGGCAATCAACGAATTCCTTGCGGAGCTTGGAATTCAAGATGTCGCCTTCGTCCGCGGGATGTATGATTTGCTCGCGCTCAACAGAGGGATGAACAACCGCGGCGCCGCGCGCGGACTCACTCAAACGATGCGGCTGATCGCGGAAGGCAAGGTCGTATCCAAACAAGCCTCGGATGAAATGATTGGAGTCCTGCTCGAACAGGAATTCAACGAGAGCATCCCGCATTTGCTCCCAGAAGGGACGCGAGTCGCGCACAAAACAGGCTGGAGTGACGATTTTTATCACGATACGGGCATCGTCTTCCCTGTAAACCGCAAACCCTACGCCATCTCGATCATGACGCGCGGATTCGCAGAAGATCAAGCAGACGAAGCGCACGATTGCATGGCAAACATTTCCAAACTGGTGTACGAGCAATTAATATGATCACACTATCCTCCCTCATCTACTACCCCGTCAAAGCCTGTCGCGGACACGAAGTGCGGGCATGGAACGTCGAACGCATGGGCTTGGAACGCGACCGCCGCATGATGATCGTCACGCCTGAAGGCGAATTTCTCACGCAAAGAGAAATTCCCAAACTGGCTCTCATATCGCCCGTCCAGAAGGACGGCGTTCTAACCCTCTCCGCGCCGAACATGGATTCGCTTCAGATCGGAATCCGCGCATCGGGACATTCATGGCGCGTCAACGTATGGCATAGCAAAGGCGTGCAAGCCATCGACCAGGGCGAAGAAGCGGTGGAATGGTTATCTGACTTTCTCGATCGATCCGTAAGGTTGGTCCATATCGCCGATGGGTACAAGCGACTGGTCAATCCGCAATACGCGGTGAACGAAGACGATCACACAGGATTTGCAGACGGCTATCCGATTCTGTTGATCTCGGAAGAATCGCTGGCAGATTTAAACTCGCGCCTCGAAGCGCCGCTCCCCATGAACCGCTTTCGCCCGAACATCGTGGTCAAAGGATGCGACGCGTTCGCCGAGGATACGTGGAACCAAATTCAGATCGGCGACGTTAAATTTGCCATCGTCAAACCGTGCGCGCGGTGCGAAGTCACCACGATTGACAAAGAAACGCTGGAACGAAAAAAAGAACCGCTCAAAACATTGGGCAAGTATCGCAAGCATGCGCTGGGCGCGATCTTCGGGCAGAACGTCATCCCACTCAACGCCGGCAGGCTCCAATTGGGAATGAGCGTGGAAACCATCGCCGCGCCTATCAACAATAAACTTTCATGAAATCCAGATTTAGAATTATTTTTGTCGTCACCATCGTTGCCACACTGGCGTGTCAAATTTCATCCACCCCCATTACCGTAGCGACACAAACCCCCACCATCACGCCCGGCGGACCGACCCTCACCCCCAGCCCAACCGCCACGCCAACCCCCTTCCCCACGCCCGTTCCCGTTGTGCGCATCGATGCCGGCGACAAAGCCCTATTCTACGGGGATTTCGATTCGGCGCGACAACATTATCTCAGCGCCTACAACGACACCGCCGACAAGGACATCAAAGCCGCCGCGCTTTGGGGGCTGGGTCGCGTCGAACTCGCCGACGGACGCTACGCGCCCGCCATTGAAAAACTCACAACCCTAACAACCGAATATCCCGATTCCACCTATTCCGCGCGCGCCTATTTCCTGATGGGACAAGCCTACTTCAACCTCAGCCGCTTTCAAGAATCTGCCGACGCGTACGATATGTATTCGACGCGCATCCCCGGCGTACTCGACTCCTACGCGCAGGAATATCGCGGCGACGCGCTCGTCGAGATCAAGAATTATACCGGCGCCATCAACGCGTATACCTCCGCGCTAAACGCTTCGCGCCTCAGTGACGGCTTGACTCTCCAGGTGAAGATCGCTCAAGCCCGCGCAGACTTCGGCGATTACGCCGGCGCCCTCGCGCTGTACGACCAGATCTCCAATTCGACAACGAGCGATTTCCTCAAAGCCCAAATCGATCATCTGGCTGGCAACGCGCACCTCGCCCTCGGTCAAAGCGACGCGGCATACGCGCGCTATCTGCACGCCGTGGAGAATTATCCGCTATCGATTTACTCGTACCTGTCGCTGGTAAAACTCGTAGACGCCAACGTTCCTGTGGACGACCTCGATCGCGGCTTGGTGGATTACTTCGCCGGGGCAAACGATGTGGCGCTGGTCGCGTTCGACCGGTACATCGAAGCCAACCCAACGCACGATGGAACCGCCTCGTACTACCGCGCCCTCACCCTGCGCGAAATGCAACGCAATCAAGAAGCCATCGACGCGCTGGAAGCGTTCATCAAATCCTACCCATCCCACCCCCGCTGGACGGAAGCATGGGAGGACAAATCCTTTTTGGAATGGGCAGTGCAGGGAAATTATCAGGCTGGCGTAAAAACCCTGCTCGACTTTGTTGCCGCAGTTCCCAATTCAAATCAGTCGCCATCTTATCTCATGACCGCGGCGCGGGTGACCGAGCGCAATAATCGGCTACATGAAGCGGTCCAAATTTGGGAACGTGTTGCCAGCGAGTACCCCGCCAGTGAGCAGGTAGCAGACGCGCTACACCTTGCCAGCATCACCCGGTATCGACTTGGGGATTTCTCCGGCGCGTTGATCGTATTTCAACGCGGACTACTACTTGCCATCCTTCCCGAAGATCGCGCCCGCGCATTACTCTGGATCGGCAAAACCCAACAACAACTTGGAGATGATGCGGCGGCGCGGGAGACATGGCAACAGGCACAGGGGATCAACTCGACCGGCTACTACAGCATCCGCGCGCATGATTTGATCCTGGGAGAGGCTCCATTCGGCAAACCGGTTACGATCATCGAAGCAGACCTCGCAGAGGAAAGAAAAAATGCCGAAGCGTGGATGCGCATCACGTTCAACCTGCCCGCCGAAACAGACTTTAACGGACCCGGTGCGCTGGCGGGCGATCCGCGTTTTGTGCGCGGTACAGAATTGTGGGAACTCGGCATGTACGACGAAGCGCGGTTAGAATTCGAGGCGTTGCGCGAGTCTGTGAGCAACAACGCCGTGGAGAGCTTCCGCCTTGCCAATTATCTGCAGGCGATCGGGTTGTATCGTTCCGCCATTTTTGCGGCGCGTGAAGCGCTCTCGCTCGCCGGGCTGGAGAGTCAATCCGCTTCGTTGACCGCGCCGCCGTATTTCAACCGCATCCGCTATGGGTTTTATTACCGCGACCTTGTGATGACCGAATCGCAAAATTTTGGGTTCGACCCGGTCTTCGTCTACAGCGTGATTCGGCAGGAGAGCCTATTCGAGGGTTTTGTAAAATCCAACGCCGGCGCTCATGGGTTGATGCAGATCGTCGCCCCAACCGGCGCGCAGATCGCGAGCGAACTTGGCTGGCCCTCCAACTACAAAGAGCAGGATTTGTACCGCCCGAATGTCTCCATCCGGTATGGGACGTATTATCTTGAAGACAACCTGGATTTGCTCGGCGGCAATTATTACGCCGCGCTCGCCGCCTACAACGGCGGACCCGGCAACGCCCTTGCCTGGAAGGAACTCGCCGGAGACGACCCCGATCTGTTTCTCGAGGTGACGCGGTTTGAAGAGACGAGAGACTACATCCGCTTGATCTACGAGATCTATAACGCGTATCGGTTTTTGTACAGCCCCCGATAAATACAATAAGCGCGATTCGACAATATCGCTCCATTGTCGGGAGTGGCGATTGTCCTGTGTGAAGCCACAGAGCGCACAAAGATTTTGAGATTTTCCTACCTGCCTGACAGTTTTAAAAACGGGACGCAGAAAAACGCAGATGAACACTGATTCTTCAACAACCAGGCGAAAAAAGGTTTTTTACCAGCGTTCATCAGCGTCCAAAAAGGAAAGTGTCAGGTGGTTAGAGATTTTCTCTCTATGGTCTCAGTGATCTCTATGGCAAGAGAATTTTTACACGCAGGTTTCGCCACTCCCTATCTCCCACTACAACAAGCAAGATAAGCCCAGCGGGTATAATCAGGGCAACACACCAGACGGAGGCTCCATGACAGACCTTGCCATGTTCTCGCTCAGCGATGAGCATAAAATGATTCAAAGCGCGGCGCGCGATTTTGCCCAAAAAGAAATCCTTCCCGTCGCGGCCGAGTTCGACGAGAGCGGCGATTTCCCACACGAGACCATCAAAAAGATGGGAGCGCTGGGATTCATGGGCTTGGAAATTCCCGAAGTCTACGGCGGCGCAGGCATGGATACGCTCGCCTACGTTCTCGCCCTCGAAGAAATATGCAAAGCCGACGCGTCGCACGGCGTCATTATGTCGGTCAACAACTCGTTGTATTGTCACGGCATCATGAAGTTCGCCACCGAAGAACAGAAGAAAAAATTTGTGACGCCCATCGCGTCGGGGAAAGCCATTGGCGGATATTCGCTCACCGAACCCCAGAGCGGCTCAGACGCAGGGACGATGAAATCACGCGCCGCCCGCGACGGCGGCCACTTCATCCTGAACGGGCGCAAGTCGTGGGTCACCAGCGGACCGGTGGCGGATTATTTTGTCGTTTTCATGATGACCGATCCTGCAAAAAAACAAAAAGGCGTCAGCGCGTTTTTAGTGGAAGGCAACACGCCCGGGTTGACGCGTGGAAAGAAAGAGCCGAAACTCGGCATCCGCGCCTCTGCCACCAGCGAGTTGATCTTTGAAGATTGCCGCGTCCCTGCTGAAAATTTATTAGGCAAGGAAGGCGAGGGCTTCAAGATTGCCATGACCGTTCTGGACGCGGGGCGCATTGGGATCGCGACGCAAGCGCTGGGGATTGCCGAAGCGGCATACGAAGCGGCGAAACAGTACGCGTCGACGCGCGAAGCGTTTGGTCAGGTCATCGGGCAATTTCAGGGGACGGGATTCAAGATCGCGGACATGAAGACGCGTATCGAAGCGTCTCGCCTGCTCATCTACAACGCGGCAATGGCGAAAGAGAAATCCAAAAGGGATAACCGTCGGTATTCGCTCGAAGCCTCGATGGCAAAATTATTCGCATCCGAAACCGCCATGTATGTGACGCATCAAGCCGTGCAAATTCACGGCGGCATGGGCTACAGCAAAGAGTTGCCCGTGGAGCGATACTTCCGCGACGCGAAGATCACCGAGATTTACGAAGGCACGAGCGAGATTCAGCGGCACGTCATTTCGAGAAGCGAACTTGGTTTCAAGTAAATTGTACGCGCTCAAGCGCCTGCCTTGGTTCGAGATATTCCTCGTCGTCGTCGTGATGTCTGTCAGCATGTACGCCGCCCTTTCAGACGCGCAAAATTTTTCACTGCGCTGGTTCACGCGCGACGACGCCTATTATTATTTCAAAGTCGCGCAAAATATCAGCGAGGGACACGGACCCACATTCGATGGGATCAACAAAACGAACGGATACCATCCGCTGTGGATGTTGGTCTGCATCCCGCTCTTCGCTCTCGCGCGATTTGACCTGGTCCTCCCCCTCCGCATTTTGCTCCTCGTGATGGCTGGCTTGCAAGTCTCCACCGCCATCCTGTTGTATCGCCTGCTCGGAAAGATCTTCGCGCCTGCCATCGGCGCGCTCGCCGCGTTGTACTGGGTCTTCAACTTCGATATTCTCGTCAACCTCTACATGCAAGGACTCGAATCGGGCATTGCCGCGTTCTTCGTTGTTTTACTCATTTATAAGCTTTATCAATTCGAGACCGCGTGGCGCAAGCCGAACAATACACAAAGACAACTTGTATCGCTTGGCGTCCTCGGCGCGTTGACCATCTTCAGCCGCCTCGACCTGATCTTTCTCGTTGCCTTTGCCGGGATTTGGGTCGTGTTTCGCGGGAGCGGGTTTCGCTGGTTTCTTCCGCTGGATATCGTGGCGGCAATCATTTCCGTTCTACTCGCGTTCATCCTTCGGCTGGGTTTGCCGGAATACTTTGCTTATACAAACGCGGCGCTCGCCATGGCAGGGCTGGGACTCGCAAGCAAACTCCTCTGCGCCTTTTTCTTTGGGTTGTACCAGAAACACATCCTGATGAATGCATGGAAGACCCTCGCCCGTGTTGCATTATCCACAGTCGCAAGTTCCGCCCTCCTCGGCGTGGCGATGCTGACCCTCTCCCAACTTGGTGACATCAACGGGTTCCCACGCGTGGTTATCGCGACCGATTTCATTTTTACGCTTCTATTCTTCGGGCTGACGCGCCTCGGCTACGCGGCGCTGAGGAATAAAAAACTCGAAACACCATCAACAGTAACCCCATTCGCCGAAGTGACTCAACAATGGAAAACCTGGCTCCACGATGGGCTTGCCTTTTTCGGCATCTCGTTCGGCGCGCTTGCCGTGTATATGTTGTGGAACAAACTCGCCATCGGGTCGTTTTCTCCCGTCAGCGGGCAGATCAAACGCTGGTGGGGATCGTTCCCCGCCCGCGTGTACGGCGGCGCAACGCGCAGTCCGTTTGAGTTCTTCGGCGTCGATTTTCAGGGCGACGGGCTGGCCTGGACTCCGATCACAAACACCCTCGGCGGATGGGTCGCTCCGCTCTCGAACATGACGCGGGAAGTTCAGTCGTTTTACCTGTATGCTTTGATCGCCCTGTCGCTCTTCGGTTGCGCGGCGCTCTTCCTGAATAAAAACAAAAGCAGGATCGCAATCGCGCAACTCGCCCTCATCCCATTAATGGCGGGGTCTTTCATGCAGGCAATTTCCTATCACGCCACTGGCTACTCGGCATACAAAGAATGGTATTGGGTCACGCAAAGGGTGTCGTCCATTCTCCTACTCTGCGCCGCGATCGGTTTGGCGTTTACATTGACGCGCAAGGTCAAATACCGTCAGGTTTTCGCGTGGGTCGCGGTGTTGTACCTCGGCGTTGGTATGTGGCAAACCTACTGGGCGGGAATCAAACTCACCATGCAATACAATCGCTGGTCCGATGATGCGCCCATGATGGAGATCGCCACCCTGCTCGAAGCGAACACCGCGCCCGGTAGTCTGATCGGCTTCACCGGCGGCGGCAACGTCGGTTATTTCATTCACGACCGCGCCATCCTCAACATGGACGGGCTGATCAACAGCCCCGAATACTTCGAGCATTTGCAAAATGGCACAGCCGGCGAGTATCTCGCCAGCATCGGCTTGGACTATGTCTTGGCAAACCCCGGCATCCTCGACCGCCAGCCTTATGACGGTCAATTCAACGAATATTTGCGCCCCACCGCCGTTTCCTATGGCGGGAAACAATTGCTACAATACGAGAGTCCGAAATGACAAGACCGCGTCTTTCCACCATTCAGCCTGATTCGCTTTTCCCCAGAGACTCATGCCTGCCAATCGTCCCTTCGGTGTAACCCTGCTCCTATGGCTGGTGTTAATCCCATCAGCATGGGGAGCGGCGCGTGTTGCCGCCGCCCTGCGCTGGTGGGACGCGCTGATCGAATTCGATTCGCGTCTCAGTCCACCTTATCTCGCCTTGACCGGCGCCATCTGGGCAGTCGCAGGGATCGCGCTGTGCTGGAGTATCATTCGTCGAAGCGAGGCGGCGCGGCTGAGGGTGGCATCCGCCGCAGGTGTGTGGCAGATGCAATGGTGGGTCGAACGTGTTTTTTTTCAGTCCGAGCGGGCGAACCTGCCATTTGCGCTAGTCGCATCGGCGGTCATCCTGTTGATCGTGATGATCATCCTGTTTCACAAAAGCACGATCCGATATTTTTCAATGAGCGAGGAACATGAACAAGCAGACCAATCTTCAAAAACTGCATGACCTCAAGGCGAAATCCCGTTTGGGCGGCGGCGAGGAGCGCATTAAAGCGCAACACTCGAAAGGGCGGCTCACCGCGCGCGAACGCATCGAACTTCTGGTAGACAAAGGCTCGTTCCGCGAAATGGACGCGTTCGTCCAACATCGCACGCACGACTTCGGGTTGGACAAGCAAAAGTTCATCAGCGATTCCGTCATCACCGGGTGGGGCACCATCGAAGGACGGCTGGTGTATGTTTTTTCGCAGGATTTCACTGTGTTCGGGGGAAGCCTCGGCGAAGTGCACGCGGAGAAAATCTGCAAGATCATGGATATGGCAATGAAGTCCGGCGCGCCCGTGATCGGGTTGAACGATTCGGGCGGCGCGCGCATTCAAGAAGGCGTGGTGGCGCTGGCGGGCTACGCTGATATCTTTTTACGCAATACCATGGCATCGGGCGTCGTTCCGCAAATTTCAGCCATTATGGGACCCTGCGCCGGCGGCGCGGTGTACTCCCCCGCCCTCACCGATTTCATCTTCATGACGCGCAACACCTCGTACATGTTTGTGACTGGACCCGACGTGGTGAAAGCCGTCACCCACGAGGAAGTGACGCAGGAGGAACTTGGCGGCGCGAGCGTGCATTCCGAAAAGTCTGGCGTGTGCCATGTGGCGGCAGACAGCGAAGCCGATACGTTGTTCTTGATCCGCAAGATGCTCGGCTACCTGCCGCAGAACAATATGGAAGACCCGCCCTTTCTCGCCACCGACGATCCCCTGCGGATGGATGAATCGCTCGACAGCATCATCCCCGACGACGCAAACAAGCCGTATGACATCAAGGATGTGATCCGCCCGATCATGGACGGCGGGCAGTTTTTTGAGATCCACGAGAATTACGCGCAAAATATTGTCGTCGGGTTTGCGCGGTTGGGCGGGCACTCGGTGGGAATTGTGGCGAATCAACCCGCTGTGCTGGCTGGCGTGTTGGATATCGACGCGAGCGAAAAAGGCGCGCGTTTCGTCCGCTTTTGCGACTCGTTCAACATCCCCATCATCACCTTCGAGGATGTGCCGGGCTTTTTGCCGGGCACCAATCAGGAGCATCATGGCATCATCCGCTCCGGCGCAAAGTTATTGTACGCCTACTGCGAGGCGACCGTGCCCAAATTGACGGTCGTCACCCGCAAAGCCTATGGCGGCGCATATTGCGTGATGTCGTCCAAACATATCCGCAGTGACATCAACCTTGCGTGGCCCACCGCCGAGATCGCCGTGATGGGTCCCGATGGCGCGGTAAATATCATCTTCCGCAAAGAATTGGAAAAAGCAAAAGACCCTGTGGCGCGCAAAGCGGAACTGGTAGCGGATTACCGCGAGAAGTTCGCCAGCCCGTATGTGGCGGCGGAACGCGGCTACATCGACGATGTGATCGAGCCGAAAGAAACGCGCCCGCGCCTGATCAACGCGCTGGAAATGTTGAGCAACAAGCGCGACTCTAACCCGGCGAAGAAGCACGGGAATATTCCACTTTAAGTGTCATGCGCCAAGTGTCACGTTCCAAGATTAAACACATGGAACTTGAAACCTGGAACCTGACACATGCGGAGCATACATGTTCAATAAAGTATTAGTAGCAAATCGAGGCGAGATCGCAGTGCGGATCATCCGCGCGTGCAGAGAGTTGGGCATCGACACCGTGGCGGTATTTTCCGAAGCGGACCGGCGCGGCTTGCACGTCCGCTTTGCGGATGAGGCCTACCTGCTCGGTCCCGCGCCATCGCGCGATTCTTACTTACGCGTCGACAAGATCATGGATATCGCCCGCAAAGCCAATGTGGATGCGATCCATCCGGGCTACGGCTTCCTTGCCGAGCGCGAATCATTCTCAGCCATGTGTGAAGAGGCGGGTATCGCATTTATCGGACCAAAACCATCCGCCATTGCGGCAATGGGCGACAAAGCCGAAGCGCGCGCCACCGTCATCAAAGCCGGCGTGCCGGTCGTGCCGGGCACCGAGGACGTTGGCAACATGACCGACGATGAACTACTTGCCAAAGCGACGGAGATCGGCTTCCCGTTGTTGATCAAAGCCACAGCGGGCGGCGGCGGAAAAGGGATGCGCGAGGTAACCAGCCTCGAAGAGATGCCGACCCTGCTCGCCTCTGCCCGACGCGAGGCTGAATCGGCGTTTGGAGACGGCAACGTCTACCTCGAAAAGCTGATCATCGACGCGCGTCATATCGAAATTCAAATCCTTGCCGACAAGCACGGCAACGTGATCCACCTCGGGGAGCGCGAATGCTCCCTACAGCGGCGCCACCAGAAATTACTGGAGGAAGCGCTCTCCTCCGCATTGGACGATGATCTGCGCGCGAAAATGGGCGCGCTGGCTGTGACAGCCGCCAAATCGGTGGACTATGTCAATGCAGGGACAATCGAATTCCTGCTCGATAAAAACAAGAACTTTTTCTTCCTCGAAATGAACACCCGCCTGCAAGTGGAACATCCCGTCACCGAAATGGTGACCGGCATCGACATCGTAAAGGAACAACTGCGCATCGCCCGCGGACGCCCTCTCAGTTACACCCAGGACGAGGTGCAGTTCAATGGACACGCCATCGAGTGCCGCGTCAACGCCGAGGATCCATACAACAACTTCATGCCATCCACCGGGCGCATCACGCACAGCCTGCTCCCCACCGGGCCCGGCGTGCGCGTGGACACCGGCGTGTATCCCGGCTTCGAGATTACCCCATTCTACGACCCGATGATCGCCAAATTGATCGTGTGGGGCGAAACGCGCGCCCAAGCCATCCTACGGATGCGCCGCGCGCTCGAAGAATATCGCATCGTCGGCGTGCGGACGAACATCCCCTTCCACCAGACGATGATGGATTCGCACCGCTTCATGGGCGGGCAGTACGATACGCGTTTTGTGGAGGAACGCTTCTCAATGGAAGACGCGGAGGAAAACCGCCAGGATTTTTCAGAAGTCGCGGCGATCCTCGCCACCCTGGTCGAACACCACGAGACTGAAGTCTCATCGCAATTCGTGCAACGCAACGAACGGGACGCCAGCAACTGGAAGTGGGTCAGCCGTTGGGAAAGGATGCACAGGTAGATCATGAAATATGTTGCCACAGTGGAAGGCAAAGACTTCCTCGTCGATATCATCGACGAAAAACACGTCAGCGTGAACGGCAGGACGTACGAGATCGATTTCGTCACCGTGAGCGGACAGCCGGTCTACTCGCTGATCGCAGACGGCATGTCGCACGAGTCGTACATTGCGCGCGGAGATGATGGCTGGCAGGTACTTCTGCGCGGGCGGTTGTATCCCGTCCTCGTAGAAGACGAACGCGAGAAGCGCTTGCGCGCCGCCGCGGGCGGGGGCGTTGCCGAAAGCGGCGAATTCAACATGAAAGCGCCGATGCCCGGGCTGGTTATCGCTGTGCCGGTGGACGAGGGACAGGAAATCAAAAAAGGACAGGTGCTCCTCATCCTCGAATCAATGAAAATGCAGAACGAGTTAAAGTCGCCGCGCGATGGGAAGGTCAGCCGCATCAAGGTCAAGCCCGGCGAGAGTGTGGAGCAAAAGCAGGCATTATTGAGCGTGGTGTGATTCAGTCGCCGGTAAGCAGAGAGCAGTAAGCCGTGAGTGGATGCGAGTATCGCGCGAGTTGAAATCTGTTGCGAAACGCCGTATACTGAAGCAAGGCAACTCCTGAAAGGACAAACCTCATGCACAACCATCGTCATTCGCTTGAATGTATCCTCCCAGAACACATGTTGGAGCAGATCGCCACCAAAGGCTCCGACGCGCAGAAACAAATGGCAATGGACAACATCAACGTTGTCTATCAACTGCGGGCAGAACGCGCCATGCGCGCCAGCCTGGCAGACTTGTTCGCTCCCACCATGCCGCGCGCCGCGGATGGCGGCAAGGAACGCATCGTGTACGACGTGAAGCGCGGCACATCCCTGCCCGGCGCCGCCGTGCGCCGCGAAGGTGACCCTGCCAGCGCAGATGCGGCGGTGAACGAAGCGTACGATGGGAGCGGCATCACCTACGATCTATACAAAGAGGTGTATGGGCGCAACTCGATCAACAACAACGCCATGCGGCTCGACTCGAGCGTGCATTATCGCACCGGTTACGACAACGCCTTCTGGGACGGCAAACAAATGGTCTACGGCGACGGCGACGAAAACCTTCCAGCGGAGGATCGTCTGTTCAACCGCTTCACCATCGCCATCGATATCATTGGGCACGAACTTACGCACGGCGTCACGCAATTCGAAGCCAAACTCGTCTATTCGCAACAGCCAGGCGCGTTGAACGAGCACATGTCGGATGTGTTCGGCTCACTGGTAAAGCAGTATCAATCGCGTCAGACCGCCGCCGAAGCGGATTGGATCATCGGCGCGGGCTTGTTCACCCCCAACGTGAACGGCGTCGGCATCCGCACAATGAAAGCGCCGGGTAGCGCGTACGATGATCCCGTGATCGGCAAAGACCCGCAACCCGCGCACATGAAGGATTACGTCAACACGGCGAGCGATAACGGCGGCGTGCACATCAACTCCGGCATCCCAAACCATGCCTTCTATCGCGCTGCGATGGAGATCGGCGGCTACGCATGGGAAAAAGCGGGGATGGTCTGGTACGCGACCTTACGCGATAAACTTGGCGAGAATTCGAACTTCCAGCAATGCGCGGACCTCACGCATCAGACGGCGGGAGAGTTGTTCGGCAGCGGCAGCCTTGAGCAACAGGCTGTGAAAAACGGCTGGGCGGGAGTCGGCATCACCATCGGCGGCGAGACGCCAGAGCCGAAAGGCTGCCTCGAGGCAACCCTGCGCTTTATCGGCGCGGCTCCGTCTTAAAGCGGATGAGCGCCTCCAGCCGCAGAGATCATAGAATCACCAGAGAAAGCCTCAGAATCTCTGCGCGCACTGCGGCTAATTATTTCGGTGATTAGCAAGGAGTTTCAAATGGACGTGGAACGAATCAAATTCGAACGCACCGGGGGCTTTGCAGGCATCCGCCTCGCGGCAGACTTCGACGTGAGCGACCTCCCCGACGATCTCTCGCAAACGCTGAGGGAACTGCTCGACGCCCTCGATTTCCCCGAACTCCCCGCCAAACTGACGGGCGGCGAGTTGATACCCGATTCATTCACTTACAGTATCACAGTGGAGGCAGGGAAATGGCATCACACGGTCATCACCGGCGACGCGCCCGAGGATGAGAAAATGCAGGAACTTCTCGAACTGCTCAATCGACTCGCAAGGAAGAAGATTAAGAGGCATTGAGTCACAAGCCCTTCGATGAAAATCGGGGGGCTTATTCTTACCCTATTCGCTCCGCGTAATCGTGCGTTTCTTCCAAACCTGAGTCGGCTTTGGAAGAAACGCGCGCGGGTTCGCAACAGCGCTCTTTTGCTCTTTTCCAAATTAATCGTAACTACTCAGCCTCGGAACATGTCGCTGCGAGGCGCTCTTGGTTTTGCCGAAGCAGTCTCCCCATCCCGGGAGATTGCTTCGGCGGGACCCCGAAAAAACATCGGGGCAGGCGAGCAAGAGCCCTCCTCGCAACGACATGCCTGAGCAGTTACAATTAAACCACTGAGACACGGGGACACGGAGAAAATGAAATGAAAAACTCCGCGACTCAGTGTCTCCGTGGTTCAAAACGGAGCGGATGGATTGCTATGTTAAATTCTTAATCTGCAACAGAGTGTCCCCGCATGGTTGCGAGTGTTACAATCGACCCCATCATCCATGTACAACCTCCCCCAAATCGCCGAAGAAAAAGATGAACTGCGCGAAGCGGTCCTTCATGCCCGCGCGTACAAACCCATTTACGTCAAGATCAAAATCAACTACGGATGCAATCTCAAATGCGAGATGTGCAAGCACTGGCGCGAGACGCGCGAAACGCCTATCTCGATGGGTCGCTTTCGTGAGATCATTTCTGAACTCGCGGAACTCGGATGCAAAAAGATTCATTTCTCAGGCGGCGAGCCGATGCTTCGTCCGCAACTGCCTGATTTGGTCGAACATGCGACTCAACTCGGGATGCGCGTCACGCTCACGACGAACGGCACGCTGATTGACAAAGTCAAAGCCAAGCGACTCGTTGAAGCGGGTTTGCGCGGCGTGAATGTCTCGATTGATTCTCCGCTCCGCAAGATGCACGAAAAGATTCGCGGCGTCGAAGGCTCGTTCAAACAGACCACGCGCGCGGTTTCATTGTTCAACAAATATTCTCACAAGGGCAAACTGACCGTCCGTATCAACACTGTCGTTGGGCGTTCCAATTATCAAACGCTTGCCACGCTCCCCGATCTCGCGCACGAACTCGGCGCGGACGGAATCAACTTGATCCCTGTTGACGATCATTGCGGCGAGCACCTATCAATGCGGAAGAAAGATATCGCGTTGTACAACTCCGAGATCGCGCCCGTCATTGATCAACGCGCGCAAGAGTTGGGAATAAACATCGCAGACGAGGATGCGTTCCCATTTGGCAAAGATGATACCGAAATCAAGCTAGGGCGCGCTGGTCGTTATGCGTTCGGCTACTACAATAAATTTCCCTGCTTCGCGCCGTGGACGCACAGTCTCATTGACTTCAATGGGTTAGTTTATGTGTGCTGCATGACGCGCGAGCAGATCAAACCGCTCGGCGATGTCCGCAAACAATCGTTCACCGAAATCTGGGAAGGCGCGGCGTATCGTCAGATCCGTTTGAACATGCACCCGCCCGCGCTCAAGCCCTGTCAACGATGCGATGATTTTGTGGTTGAGAATAAAAAAATTTGGGAAACGATCGGACCTTATTAACCCTCAAACAATTAACCGCGAAGCTCGCCAAGGGCGCAAAGATTTTTAAAGGTTTTCTTGGCGACCTTCGCGCGCTTAGCGGTTCAAAAAAGATTTAACTCAAATCAGAAAACATATCCGCGCGGTCATCGTCATCCCAGGCGCTGGCTTGATTGAACGTATGCAGGTCGGCGGCAGTGAATGTTGCGGCGGCAATCGGCAATGCAACGGGCATATCGAGTCCCTGCTGGCACGCGAGACACCACACACGCCCCTCGCGCGTATTGTTCGTATGCTCATCGCAAAATCCACGCCCGCATTTGATACACTTCCCCAACGACGGATTGTCGCAACGATGCGGCACCAAATAACCGATCACCATCTCACATTGCAAAGCGGATGTGTCTGCCATGAAAATCGCTCTCCTCACTGAAAAGTATACACCCGACATCGGCGGACTGGCAATCTCATCCGAGCGACTCGCGCGTTTGTTATCTTCTGCTGGATTTGAAGTACGCGTCTTTTCTCCGACGGGCAACCTGCTCCCCTCCGAACAGCGGACTCTCCCTTCAAGCGGAGCAATCGTCACACGCTTCGGCTCACACAAACGCGCAGACGATACTCTCGTTGATTGGTTCGACCTCATCATCGCCGAACACGCGCGCGATCCCTTCGACGTGCTTCACGCATACTTCCTCACCCAGGCAGGTTTCATCGCCGCGCTCGCTGGAAGATACTTGAACATCCCCAGCGTTGTCTCCATCCGCGGCAACGACGTAGACCGCGCCGCATTTGATCCTTCGCGTTTCTCACACACCATGTTTGCATTGCAACATGCAAACGTAGTCACCGCCAATGCAAAAGAATCAATCCGCAAAGCCAAAGCATTTTTTGATCGCGAGATCATTTTGATTCCGAATGGTGTTGATGCAGATCATTTCAAGCCGATGGAGAGGAATGAAGCGTTGGCAGAATCGTTGAACATTAATCATGCTTCAGCCGCCGTCCTTCGCGAAGCATCCCCGAGGGACGGCGGCGGGGACGCCGCCTTGAGCAACAATGTTATCGGCTTCGTCGGCGAACTGCGTGAGAAAAAAGGGATGAAGACTCTCCTGTCTGCCTACGCGCAAGTCAACGCGAGACGCCCGTCCGCCCTGCTGGTGGTTGGAGAAATTCGCCACGGCGAAGACAGCCAGACCTTCGAAGAGATGCGGGCGTCCATCTCCGAATCAAATATCATAGTCACTGGATACGTCGCGCCCAATGATTTGCCCGCGTATTATTCATTGATTGATATTTTTGTGCATCCGTCTCTGCACGATGGGATGCCCAATGCAATTCTCGAAGCGATGGCGTGTGAGAAAGCCGTTATCGCCACGCCCGCGGGCGGTACAAAAGATATTATTGAAGACGGAAAGAATGGTATGCTTGTCAACGTCAATGATGCGGACATGCTGGCAGAAAAAATTCTTGCATTGTTAGATGACACTGAGAAGCGCGAGTCGCTTGGTAAAAGTGCGAGAGAATTCGTTGTGAGAAAGTTCGAGCCAGAACAGGAATTGACGGCGAATTTGGAAGTCTATCGAAAGCTTGGATTAAGAGGCAACACGGTGGTCGAGTAGTCCTGAGCGAAGCGGTAGCGGAGACGAAGGACGTATCGAGACCACCACGTCGTAAAGTAATTTTGTTTCAACGGTTTGTATGCGAATTTGTGGTCTCGATACGGTCTCGGGTTTCGATACGTTCGCTTCGCTCGCTACTCAACCCTCGACCTACTCGACCACCGAAGTTTATAGGTGTCACATGGCGTATTATCTCGTCACTGCAAAACCGATCCAATCGAAAATGAACGACCTGCGCAAATGGCTCGACTCGGGCGAGATCCGCGTAATGCGACCGTTCGGACAATCGTTGCACATGGGACTCGATAACGCGCGCTGGCAATCAGACGGCGTGGCGATATGGGAGGAAGAGGATTATTGCGCCCCGCCGCTGGCGCAGGAACGCGCCGCCGTGCTGGATGAATATTTCACAGGACTTGAAGTGAAACATGTGAACAAAGGGGAAGGCTGGAAAAAGATCGAGCCGTTGAAAATCATCTGGGAGCAGAATGACAACACTATTTGACTCAACGAAAACTGTAAAATCAGAGTTGAACAAACAACGATACATCGCATCCGACGAGATCGCGACGATCGCGTATCTCGCGCAAAAGTTGGGCAAGCCGCTTCTTACGGAGGGACCCGCAGGCGTGGGAAAAACCGAATTGGCAAAAGCAATCGCAGGCGCGACGGGACGCGAGTTGATCCGCTTGCAGTGCTACGAAGGGCTTGATGAATCGAAAGCATTGTACGAATGGGAATATTCCAAGCAGTTGCTGTACACACAGTTACTGCGCGACAAGTTGAACGATACGTTAGGCAAAGCAGACTCGCTTTCAGAAGCCGCGGATAAACTGGCAAAAGAGGAAGATGTCTTCTTCTCAAATCGCTTCCTGTTGCAACGTCCGTTGTTGAAAGCGATCTTGAGCGAGCAACCGTCTGTTTTATTGATTGACGAAATTGACCGCGCAGATGCGGAGTTCGAAGCCTTCTTATTGGAAATACTGAGCGACTTTCAAGTATCGGTGCCAGAGTTGGGAACTCTCGTCGCAAAACACAAACCATTCGTCGTGTTGACGTCAAACAACACGCGCGAACTCTCCGAAGCGTTGAAGCGACGATGTTTGTATCTCTTCATTGATTATCCGACATTGCAAGAAGAACTTGCAGTCGTGCGACTCAAAGTCCCTGACCTGAATCCCAAACTGGCGCAACAAGCCGTGGAGTTTGTGCAACGCCTCCGCAAAGGCGACATGCGTAAATCCCCCTCCATCAGCGAGACGTTGGATTGGGCAAACGCGCTCGTCGCGTTGAACGCCTCCAATTTGGACAAGAACACATTGGAAGATACGATTTCTGTTTTACTGAAACACGAAGCGGATTTGCAAAAGGCGAAGCGGCAATACATCAATCCTCCACCGCCGCCGAAGCCGAGAACGGATGAGTTTGGAAAGTTTTCTGGGAATTAAGCACAGAGACTTTAAACCGCGAAGAGCGCAAAGATCGCGAAGGTTTTTAGAAGTTTTTCTTGGCGTACTTCGCGGGCTTAGCGGTTCAAAAGAGGTTTGAAATGGAATCCCGCATCCTACAACTCATCTCAGCCTTACGCGCGAGCGGAGTGCGCGTATCGTTGGCAGAATCAGCCGAGGCGTTCTCGGCGGTGGACATTATGGGGATTCAAGACCGTGAGGAGTTTCGATTGTCGTTACGCGCGACGCTCATCAAAGACCTCAAAGATATTCCAATCTTCAATAAGTTATTTCCATTGTTCTTCGGAACAGGAACGCCGCCGATGATGGGAGGCAATCCATCCGACGATATGATGCCTGAGGAGGCGCAACAACTCGCGGACGCGTTGCGGCAGTTCGCGGAGAGTCTTCGTCAGCGGATGGAACGGCTGATGAGCGGCGATCAGTTATCACGGTCCGAGTTAGAAGCGTTGGGTCAGATGGTCGGACTGAATCAAATGGACGACCTCCGCTATCAAAATTGGATGGCGCAACGGATGATGCGCGCGCTGGCGTTCCCCGAAGTGCGCGAGGCGTTGAAAGAGTTGATGGAACAACTCCAGCAGATGGGAATGAGTCGAGATCGCATCGAGCAAATGCGAAATATGATTCAGCAAAATTTGCAGGGCATGCGCGAGCAGATCGAACAGTTCGCGGGCGAACGCATTGCAGAGAACATGAGCGAGAAACCGCGCGGCGAAGGCGTGGACAATTTGATGAATCGTCCGTTCCACACGCTGAGCGATGCCGATAAAAAAGTTTTACAACATGAGGTGACGAAGCTCGCCGCGATGCTTCGCACAAGAATCGCGTTGCGGCAAAAACGAATGAAAAGCGGACAACTCGATCCGAAGGCGACCATCCGCGCGAATTTGAAATATCACGGCGTGCCGATGGAGATCAAACACAAAGACCGCGTGCGTAAACCGAAGATCGTTGTGATTTGCGACATCAGCACTTCGATGCGTTTTTGTTCGGAGTTGATGTTGAGTTTTCTGTTTGCACTGCAAGGGCAAGTGCGCAAGACGCATGCCTTCGCGTTCATTGATCATCTTGAATCGATTTCGGAAGATTTCAGCGGCTCCAATGCGGACGAAGCAATTCAATCCGTTTTGTGGCGAATGCCCAGCGGAAGTTATAACACCGATCTCGGCTGGTCGCTGAACGATTTCCAAAGCGAATACATGGACACGCTCAACGGGCAGACGACTCTCATCGTCGTCGGCGACGGGCGCAATAATTATTATGATCCGCGCCTCGATATTTTCTCTACCATGTCGCGCCGCGCCTCGCGTACCATTTGGTTGAATCCCGAACCTCCCTACTTGTGGCACGGTGATAGTGACATGCCCAAGTACGCGCCGCTTTGTAACAACGTGCTGAAGGTCAGTAATTTGAGGGAATTGGCAGAGGCGGTGGATTCGTTGTTGGCGGGGTAAGTCAGTAATCAGTGAGCAGTAATCAGTTGGGCTTATAATTCATTCAAATGACAGCGCTCTCTTCCGATACTCATCCAAAAATGGAAGCCTTGCAAATTGAATTCATTCGGCGTATGCCCGCATGGAAAAAAATCTCCATTGTGAGCGACTTGAACGAAACGGTTAGAACGCTGGCAATCAGCGGGATTAAACAGCGCAATCCCAACGCGACACCGAAACAAATTCTGCGGATCTTGGCGGAATTGATGCTTGGCGCGGAACTTGCTCAAAAGGTATACGGCGATGCAAAGTGAATCCACGCGATTAACACTGCTTGTAACTCAAGCGCTGGAGCAAATCGGAATTCCCTATGCAGTAGGCGGCTCACTGGCAAGTTCTGTACATGGCGTCATGCGCTCCACCTTGGATGTAGATATTGTCGCAGATATGCGACTGGAACATATTCAAGCATTGGTCGCCGCGCTCTCGAAGGAATTTTACGCCGACGATGAAATGATGAAGGATGCAATTGAACGCCACAGCAGTTTTAACCTGATCCATTATGAGACAGCTTTCAAGGTGGACATTTTCATACGAAAATTACGCGCCTTCGACCAAATTCAATTGGAACGACGCAGAACATCGGTCATTGCCATTGACCCTGAGCAAAGCGTGTATGTTGTTAGTCCTGAAGATATCATTTTGGCTAAACTCGAATGGTATCGAATAGGCGGAGAAGTATCGGATCGTCAATGGCGGGATATTTTAGGTGTGCTAAAAACGAAATCGGGCGAGCTAGATATTGACTATCTAAAAAAATGGGCGAGAGAACTGAAAGTATCCGATTTATTGGAACGCGTTTTGAAAGAGGCATGAACCATGCCCAAGTACACTCCGCTGTGCAATAATGTGCTGAAGGTCAGCAATTTGAGGGAACTGGCTGATGCGGTAGATTCGTTGTTGGCAGGTAAGTCAGTAATCAGTGAACAGTTATCAGTTGGGTTTAAAATTGAAACAATATGAAAACAATCAACAAGAAAAACGACGAAATGCGCGCGGAGTACGATTTCAGCAAAGCCGAGCGCGGGAAGTTCCATCGCCCACTCGAAAAAGGCTATACCGTCCGTGTTCATCACAAAGATGGAACAATCACCGTTAATCAATACGCTCTGAGGGAGATAAGAAGAAAAAATTATCCCGAAGAAGGAACCACAGGATGATACCTAAATCATTGGGTCGGTTAGAGCCAGTGAACCTACGGGAATATTGGCAGGATGAAGCCAGAGATTTCACTAACTGGTTGGCTGAAGAACAGAACCTCGGCTTGCTTTCAGATGCTTTAGGCATGGAGTTGGAGCTTGAAGGCGTCGAGGTGGCAGTCGGTCCATATAAAGCCGATATCGTTGCGCGAGATGTGTCTTCAGATATACGGGTGGTGATCGAAAACCAACTTGAAAAAACAAATCATGACCACTTGGGCAAAGTATTGACATATGCATCTGGACTTGATGCAACTACTATGATTTGGATTGCAAAGGAATTCTCAGAGGAGCATCGTCGCGCCTTCGATTTCATCAACGAGCAAGCCTCTCCGAATCTTCAATGTTATGGCATAGAAATAGAACTTTGGAGAATTAGGGAATCCGCCCCTGCGCCTAATTTCAAGATAATTTCCCGCCCCAATGATTACACATCTGAAATAAAGGCAGACGCAACTTCAAGTGAATTGACAGAAGCAAATGCTCTCTATTTAGATCTGTGGAATGGATTCAAGCAGTTTTGTGTTGAGAACGGCACATTTCTGAAAATCAGAAAACCGCGACCTCAGCATTGGTTCTCAATTTCAGTCGGGCGTAGTAAATTTCACATTTCATTAACGGCGAGCACACAGCATCGAAGAATTGGGTGTGAAGTTTATATCCGAGGTAAAAATGCAAAGGCAGCATTCAAACTCCTTGAAGAGAAAAAGGGGCAAATCGAGAATATTACAGGCGCGCTTGATTGGCAAGAATTACCAAACAAACAAAATTGCCGAATTGTTTTATTCAAGCATGAAATTGACGTGAGAGATCGAAACAATTGGCAAGATACATTTAAATGGTTCAAAGATAATGCGGAAAAATTCCACAAAGCGTTTTCATCCCAAATCAGGTCGCTACCTGATTTGGGAGAGGAAGATCAGGAAGAATAGATTCCATAAAATACAATTTGTTGAATATCTTTTCCTCAACCAGTCGTATAATCCCCATCATGGCAAAAGCAAGCAGACGCAAACCGCCAGCCAACGACGAAACTTCGCAACTCTATACTATTCTCACCCGCGCGAACCAGATCGCCAGCAACACCGAGCTGGACGATCTCCTCAATCAGATGCTTGATCTCATCATCGAAGTCTGCGGCGGGAACGCGGGCACGCTTTATTTGCTTGACTCAGAACAAGACGAACTGGAA
>CASGHD010000014.1 GCA_949319575.1 uncultured Anaerolineales bacterium
CTGGCTTGAAAAATTCTACGAAATCGCTCCTCGCCTTCATGTATTGCCTTTTCCGCCTGCAGCCTGCCCGCAAAATCCTCTTGAATTTTTTCGTGATCGTCACGCAGGATTTTGATCAATAAAAAGATAAGGACGATCAGGGAGATAAAGATCGCCGTCAAATCACGCGCGCGATTCAACGCGGAATCAACTTGCGGAACCAACTCTCCGCGCAGTTCGGCAACCGCCATGACCCAAATGGCAATCAAGCTCAACGCGGCAATGAAAATAGGAATTCGCCAGTTCGTCAGCAGGGCGGCGATAAGAATAATGAGCATGTACACATAGATCGCCAGATCGTGCACGCCACCCGCATTCCACGCCCCGTAGGTCATTGCGCCCCAGAACGAGATCAAAGCAATGTTCGCCGCCGTGTACACGTAACCTAATCTCAAAATGACAAGCAGAAGGAATTGTTCGATCAGTAAAGCAAGGATGATGCTCGTCCTTGCATCGAAGGATAGACCCCGCTCGCGCATGTCGAGAAGTAGAACGATGGCGCCAATGGCAATTACCGCCCAGGTCATCGAATACAAAAGCCGCGCGGTCATTTCGCGCCGGTCAGCCCCGAAGAGAGGTCTGAAGATTTGTCGAATGCGATTGAAGCCCACGTGATCGAAGCCTCCCCAAGCAGTATATCACGAGGATTTTGGCGCTAAACGTTACGAGTCTTCCAAAAACATAGCATTTGCTCCAAAAAAAGTTTCTTCTTATTCTTCGCTCAAAACAGGAAGTGGGGACGCCCAGCCGCGGCTCGCCAAATAGTTTTCCACCCAGAAGACGACCAATGCCAGCCAGACGATGCCAAAACCGATCAGCCTGGATCGGTCGAACGGCTCTTTGTATACCAGGATGCCGAGGAGGAATTGAATCGTCGGCGCGAGGTATTGCAGGATGCCGATCATCGAAAGGGGAATCTGCTTCGCGGCGGAGGCAAACAGCAATAGCGGAATGGTCGTCACCACGCCCGCGCCGACCATCAGCAAATTGGAGGCTGCATCTGTATGTAGAAACGATGCGCTTCCGCTGGCTTCCGCCCAACCCAGATAAGCAACCGCGGGCAGAAAGAGTATCCCCGTTTCGAGCGTGAGACCGAACACCGAGCCGAGCGGCGCGAGTTTCTTCGCCAGCCCGTAAAAACCAAAGGAGAATGCCAGCAGGAGCGCGATCCACGGTAGGCGACCATATGCGAATGTGAGATATGCCACGCCGATTGCGGCAAGCGCAATGGGAATCCACTGCGCGGATCGTAATCGCTCGCGGAGGAAGAACACGCCCATCAACACGCTCAACAACGGATTGATAAAGTATCCCAAACTGGTCTCGATGATAAACCCCGCGTTGACCGCCCACACGTACGTCAGCCAGTTAACGCCGATGAGTATCGCGGCGATGAAATAGACCCGGAACGTCCGCGCGTTCAAGGCGGAACGAAAGCCGCTCCATTGGCGCATGAACAAAATTACGACGGCTAACAACAAAAACGACCAGGCAATGCGATGCCCAAGCAATTCAATCGCAGGCACTTCTTGGAGCAACCTCCAATAGATCGGGAAGAACCCCCATAAAATGTACGCGATGATGCCGTAAAGAAGACCCTTGTTCTTCATTTTTCTCCTGTGCGATTTTGAGTCGTTCGGCTTGGATGCGGCTGTGTCACATGAACTTACTAAAACGAATGAATCGGTTGCCGCCCTGCATACCCGTCTTCGACTTCGTGCCAATAGGCAATATCACCCTCTCCGTGTTGCCAGCATAGATACACTTCGCGTCCATCTTTCAGCGCGGAGAAATCCAGCAAGCCGATGTTGATTTCTTTGATCTGCGCGCCTGCATCTTGCATTTTGTGAATCAACGCGTCGAACTTCTCAAAGTCCACGACCATTTTGCTCAACGTGGGATTGCCGCCGTTCCCCGCGGACTTTTCCACCGCAGACCAAATTTCGGGTTGATTCGCAAGAATCCGCTGGCGGATCAACATCACTTCATCCATCAGTGGGCGGATGAGGTTCAAGGCTTCGTTGGCTTCGACAAGGGTGAAGTATTTGGGCATGGTGGAAAGTATACACTGGGAGGAGTAAACACGTACACAAGTAGACACGCGCAACCCGTGTTTACTTGTGTACCTGTCTACCTGTGTACGCTCGTAGCCTCAAACTATTCGTCACAACGAACACACTGCTGAACGCCATCGCGCCCGCGGCGAGCATGGGGTTCAGCCAACCCAGCGCGGCGGCGGGGATGAGAATCACGTTGTAGAAAAATGCCCAGAACAAATTTTGTTTGATCGTGGAAAGCGTTTTGCGCGAAAGCGAGATGGCGCGCGCCACACCGCGCAGGTCGCCGCTTATCAACGTGACAGGCGCGGCGGCGATGGCAACGTCGGTGCCAGTGCCAATTGCAATACCTACATCCGCTTGCGCGAGCGCGGGGGCGTCGTTGATGCCGTCTCCGACCATTGCAATCACGTCAAAGGTCGAAGGTCGAAGGTCTGACGACTTTTGACCTTTGGCTTGCGACTGTAATTTTTTCACTTCGGAAGACTTTCCTTCGGGCAAGACTTCGGCTAACACTTGGTCAATGCCGACCTGTTTTGCAATCGCTTCGGCGGTTTTTTGGTTATCGCCCGTGATCATCGCAACCTTCAAGCCCATGCGATGCAGTTCATCAATCGCATCTTTTGAATTTTCTTTCAACGTGTCGGCAACTGCGATCACGCCAGCAACCTCACCATCAATCGCAACGAGCATCGCAGTCTTCGCTTCGGATTGCAAACGCGACACTTCAGATTCGAGTCCGTTCAACGAGTAGCCGCGCGCGTTCATCATGCGGATATTGCCTACGGCAACGCTTCTTCCCTCGACTTCTGCCTGCACGCCATGCCCAGCCTCTGCCGCAAACCCAGCCGCTTCGCCCAACTCCAAGCCGCGAGCGGTCCCCTCTGCCCAGATCGCTTCACCGAGCGGGTGTTCAGAAACCTTCTCGACAGATGCGGCGAGGCGCAACAAGTTATCAGTTATCAGTGATAAGTTATCAGTGCTGTTCACTGATAACTGTTTACTGATGACTATATCTGTAACAGCAGGTTGACCTTTGGTAATCGTTCCCGTTTTATCCAGCACCACAACATTCACTTTACCCGCGCGTTCGAGCGCCTCGCTATTTTTGAACAGCACACCGAGTTCCGCGCCTTTGCCTGTTCCCACCATCACAGCCGTTGGCGTGGCAAGCCCCATCGCGCAGGGGCAGGCAATGACAAGGACGGCAACCATGTTAATTAGAGCAGTAGTAAATGGAGAATTGGAGAATTGGTAATTGGTAAATTGAGGGACAATGAAATACCAAACTGCAAACGTAGTCAACGCAATCGCGATGACAACCGGCACAAACACCGCCGAAACTTGATCCGCCAATTTCTGGATCGGCGCTTTGCTTCCCTGCGCGTCTTCCACTAACTTAATAATTTGAGCAAGCGCAGTCTCTTTGCCAACTTTTGTCGCTTCGAATTTCAACGCGCCAAGCTTGTTCAACGTCGCGCCGATGACCGCATCGCCCTGCTTCTTTTCAACGGGGAGCGATTCGCCTGTCAGCATGGACTCGTCCACGCTGGATTTGCCTTCGATCACCACGCCGTCTACGGGAATCGTTTCACCGGGCTTGACGAGAACGACATCCCCGACGCGAACGTCGTCAATGGAAACCGAAGCCTCCTCCCCGTCACCTGTCCCGCCGTTCGCAGCGGGGCGGATGACGCGGGCGGTTTTGGCGCGGAGTCCCATCAGTTTTTTGATCGCTTCGGAGGTGCGTCCTTTTGCGCGCGCTTCCAAAAATTTCCCAAGCCGAATCAAAGTGATGATCACCGCGGCAGTCTCGAAATAGACGTGACCGGGGATGAACCCGAAGGCGATGAACGCGGAATAAACATACGCGACCGATGAACCCATTGCAATGAGAACATCCATGTTGGCAGAGCCGTTGCGAAGAGATTTGTACGCGCCAACGTAATATTGCCAGCCAACATAAAATTGCACTGGCGTGGCGACCAGCATCATCGCGTAATTCGCCCAGACCTCATGCGCCCAGTGACCCAAAATATTGAAATCGCGCAACATGGAAAAAATAAATAACGGGACGGTGAAAATCAAACCGAGGATGAGCAAACGCCGCTGTTCTTGAATCTCATGCTCGCGCGCTTTGGCTTCCGCGTCTTCCGCGTCGCCGCCCAACTCAACCGCTTCAAACCCCGACCGTGAAACTGCCGCGCGAATCTCAGCCTGACTCACCACCGTTGGAATATATCGCGCGCGGGCTTTCTCGCTCGTAAATGATACTTGCGCTTCAAGCACGCCTTCAAGATTGAGCAATGTTTTTTCCAGGCGCCGCGCATCGTTATCGTCGGAGAGACGCTTGATGATGAGCTCGGCTTCACCGGTGGCAACGCCATAGCCGGCGCGTTGGACGCGCGCGATCATGTCGGTGATTCCCAGTTTTGCAGAATCAAAGTCCACTGTGGCGCGTTCGGAGGATAGGTTGACGACAGCGGTGTTTACGCCATCGAGTTTCTTGAGATTGCGCTCGACCGTCGCGACGCAGTTGGCACAGGTCATGCCTGTGATGGGAAGGGTTAGTTGTTTCGTATCAGACATAATTTTCCAGTTTCAGTGTTAGGAAGATGGATCGCTTTGAGTATTCTCGTCTTTGTTCAGATACTTCTCGGGGTCTTTATCAAACGACCTCTTGCAACCCGGCGCGCAGAAGTAATAAGTTTGCCCGTTATATTCCGATGTGCCAGCCGAGGTCTCAGGCGTCACATCCATGCCACATACGGGGTCTACGAAAGTTTCTGTCATTTTGAATCTCCTTGTACGAAATTTGGTTTACTCACTCACTTCACGCAATTTTGCCACAGAGCCACAGAGAACGCTGAGAAAATCCCATTTTTATTCTCTGCGACTCCGCGTCTCAGTGGCTGGACTACATAACATCAGTTACTCAGACAAATCAACGCGCCGTAACAATTGAGCGTTGATCGCCACGACGATGGTACTTACCGACATTAATAACGCGCCGACTGCTGGCGAAAGTAGAATCCCAGCGAATGAAAGAATTCCAGCCGCAAGAGGCAAAGCGACAATGTTGTAGCCCGATGCCCAGATCAGGTTTTGGATCATTTTGTTGTAGCTGGCGCGGCTCAATTTGAAAATCTTGACGACATCCAATGGATTGCTTTTTACCAAGATAATCCCCGCCGACTCAACAGCAACATCGGTGCCGCTTCCGATGGCGATGCCTACGTCGGCGCGAGTGAGCGCGGGAGCGTCGTTGACGCCATCACCAACCATGGCTACTTTTTTTCCTTGTTTTTGAAGCTCGATCACTTTCTGATCTTTGTGTTCTGGCAACACTTCTGCAAAATACAAGTTGATTCCAAGTTCGTCCGCGACAGACTTGGCGACATCTTTGCTATCGCCTGTCAACATGGCGACTTGCACATTCATTTCGTTTAGTTTTTTAATCGCCGCATAACTTTCAGGGCGGATGACATCTGCCAACGCAAGGGCGGCGAAAATCTTCCCGTCAACGATCAGGTAGACGACGGTCTGACCCTTTTTCCCTGCGGAGGAAGCGAAGTCCAAAAATACCGAATCAGGCTGAACGTTGAGCATCTCCAGCAAGCGCGGACCGCCCACCCACAAATCTTTCCCGTTGTGCTTGGCGCGGATGCCGCGTCCTTTGATGGCTTCAAAATCAGAGACGACTGGCAAGTGTAAATTCTTCTCTTTCGCCGCATCATGAATCGCGCGGGCGATGATGTGTTCCGAATCCGCCTCAACAGCCGCAGTGAGGGCAAGAGCGTGGTTTTCATCCACGCCGTTTGTTTTGACAGCAACCACGCCTTGCTCGCCTTTGGTCAGCGTGCCAGTTTTATCGAAGATGACAATATCAATTTCACGCGCGGTTTCAAGCGCCAAGCGGTTGCGGACTAAAATCCCGTTCTGCGCGGCGGACGTGGTGCTGATCGCCACAACCAGCGGGACAGCCAGCCCCAGCGCGTGCGGACACGCAATCACCAGCACCGTGACCACGCGCTCCAAAGTGAAAAGGTCAAAGCCCAATGTAATCGTCCACAAAATAGCAGTGAGCGCGGCAACGCCAATGGCAAGATAGAACAGCCAGCCCGCGGCTTTATCGGCTAGGATTTGAGTGTTCGATTTACTTTGCTGCGCCTCGCGCACCAAACGCATGATTCCAGCCAGCGCGGTTTGTTCCCCAATGGCTGAAACGCGCACGCGCAAACTCCCATCTTGATTGATACTGCCGGCGATCACTTTCGCGCCCGCGACTTTTTTCACCGGAAGCGACTCGCCCGTAATCATCGCCTCGTTCACATCCGACTCGCCGTCTGCTACCACGCCGTCAGCCGGGACACTCGCCCCCGGGCGGACAAGCACAAGGTCATTCAATTTCAATGAAGAGACTGGCATAGTGTGAACACTGCCATCGGGCATGATGTGTTCAGCGGTGTCGGGCATCAACTTCGCGAGCGCGTTCAACGCGCCCGAAGCCTGACGCACGCTTCGCATTTCGATCCAATGCCCCAAGAGCATGATGTCAATCAGCGTGACTAATTCCCAGAAGAAGCCTTCGCCTAAATTGAAGAACAACGCGGCGAGACTGTACACAAAAGAAACTGAAATCGCCAGCGAGATTAACAGCATCATGCCAGGCTGGCGGTTGCGGACTTCGGGAACCGCCATTTGAATGAATGGAACGCCGCCATAGACGAAAACGATCACAGCAAACAGAGCCGCCATCCACTGACTGCCCATGAATTCAGGCATTCTGAATCCGAACCACATTTGGAGCATGGGCGTGTACAGCAGAACGGGAATGCTTAACAGCAGAGAGACCCAGAAGCGCTTGCGGAACATGTCTTCATGTCCGCTATGATCTGCGTGTTGGGCATGTTCATCCGCCATCCCCATTCCATGCGCGGCGCGCCCACCATGCATCTCATGTCCGCCTTCTGCGGCGGCAGTGTGAATCATGTGTTCAGCGTGTGTGTCCGCTGTTGGCTTGGGATGGGCGTCGTGTTCCATTTGGGAATGGTCATGGCGCTCATGTTTGGCGTGAGAGTCTGTCATTTTGACCTTTCTCACTTAGGGCTTGTAAATTAATAACTTCCCGCATTTATGTTCGTTCGCAGTTGTACTGCGAACGGGATGCAGCGCAACTGCATTCCCAACAAGGAAATTATATTTTTACGAACCCTTAGGGTATCTAACTTTGTTTTACAGGGTGATCAATCCCTCGGCGGGATAATCGATTTCGGAAAGCAGCGCTTTGATGCTCTGCTCACTAGCGGGCGTATCAAATGTGATTTGAACTTTCTTGGTATTCAAATCCGCTTTGACTGTTTGAACGCCTTGCAACTCGCCAACTTCCATTTCAATGGTGTGGGTGCAGTGGTCGCAGTGCATCGCGGGGACGGAATAGGTAACGGTAGTCATGGTTTTCTCCTTTTGGAAATGGTTTTAATTTTCTTCAACAATAGTCAGTTCGCCGATCATGCCGGCTTCTTTGTGTCCTGGCACGGTGCAGAAGAACTGATAAACGCCCGCAGACTTGGAGGTAAATGTAATCGTGTTGGATTCGCCGGACGGTATGGAAACATGCAAATCGTACTCCGCGCCTCCCATGTCGTGCCCCATATTGTTCATATCATGACCCATATCCATCCCTCCGCTTCCTTCAGAGACATCCGTCACGTCAATTTTCGAGACAACGAAATCATGCTCGACCAAGCCTTTATTTTCCAGCGTAATCGTCACGGGTTGACCTGCCGTTATCGTGGCTGACGACGGGGTATATGCAAAGTCCGTCATCTCCACGTTGATCGCGGTCTTTGAGGCTGGCGCCCCGCCGCACGCGCTCAGCAAAACAGCCAGAACTGCTGGAACGAGAATCTTTTTCAACATTCCTAAAACTCCTTTGGTTTCTAATTTTCAAACTGGCGTCTTTTCACCAGATTGTTCACAGTACCCAAACAACAACTGTCCTGCGGGTTGCGGATATCACAGGCGCATTGATCAGATGGAATCCACTCGCCTGCCCATCCTTTCATTCGATGGACAAACCGCTTCGCGCGCTCGTTCAACCTGACTCGCCGTTACGAAGCTCACGCTACACCTTTGCCGACATCTCGAAGACTTCGGTGATTTCTTTCAGCACGCGCTGTCTTTCTTTTTTGTCGTTACCTTGGATCGCAGTGATGACGCAAGAGTTCAGGTGATTTTCAAGAATCTGCGTACTGACCTTGTTCAACGCGGCATCCACCGCCTGAATCTGGCGGATGACGTCAATGCAGTACGCGTCTTCCTCCACCATGCGGATGACGCCTCGTAGGTGTCCTTCAATGGTTTTCAGTCGGCGGATGGTGGTTTCATTTTCCATGTTGTCCTCGGCATTATTGACGGTGGCTTCCATTTGTGTCTTACCCCCCCCAGGGGGGTAGGGTGAATATACCCCTCCCCCGTTGATCCGTCAAGGAATCTGGGCGCGAAAATTATCATCCGCATTCATGACATCTGTCACTTATCGGACACGCCCTTCCAAAATACACTCGTATCGAGGATTTTGAATGTCCGAATTATCGGAATGAAGCGCCGCCGAACCCGTCTCTACCCAAGGAAGGTAACCATGCAAATCACCCGCCAAGCCGATTACGCCACGCGAGCCATTCTATACCTTGCGCGCGCTGGCAAAGAACAACGGATCGCCACCAGCCAGGTTGCCAGGGAGCAGAAGATTCCGCCGTCTTTTCTGGCGAAGATCATCTCACAGCTCTCTGTGGCAGGGTTACTGCACACCTCCCGGGGCGCCCGGGGGGGCATCACGCTCGCGCGGGAGCCGGAGCAAATTTCACTGTTGGAAGTGATCGAGGCGATCGATGGACCCATCCAACTCAACATGTGTGTGGAAAAATCGGGCGCGTGCTCGTTCGATGAGGTCTGCCCGATCCGCCCGGTCTGGTGCGACGCGCAAAACGAGTTGATCACAAAACTCAAGAACACCACCTTTGCGCAATTAGCTCCTTAAACGCGATGCTGAAGAGCGCACAATGAACCTCACGATGTGGCGAAAAGCTCTCACAATAATCCCTGACGTTACCAAGCAAGAATGGGATGGTCTGGATATTTTCTCGAAGTGGCTGATCTCGACTCGCGCGGCTGTGCTGGTGATGACAGCCATGTCGGCAGTTCTTGCGGGGCTTTTCGCCTGGCGCGATAACGCTTTCGATTTCCCCTCGTGGCTCGCCCTTACAGCAGGGCTTGTCCTTGCTCACGCCAGCAACAACCTGCTCAACGATCACGTAGATTATGCGCGCGGCGTGGATCGTCAAAATTATTTCCGCACCATGTATGGTCCTCATCCTCTCGAGAACCAACTACTCAGCCGGCGGCAACATCTCGCGTATTTTTTTGTCACGGTTTCGCTTGCGTTCGTATGCGGGCTTTATCTGGTCTGGCAAACCAACTTCGACGCGATCACCTGGGCGCTGCTTGGCGCCGGCGCGTTCTTCCTGTTGTTCTACACCTGGCCCCTGAAATATATCGCCCTCGGCGAGATCGCTGTTTTTCTGGTGTGGGGTCCGCTCATGGTGGGCGGGGGATATTTCGTCATCACGCATCTATGGAATTGGAATATCGTCATCGCCAGCGCGGTGTACGCGCTTGGCGTAACCACGGTCATCTTCGGCAAGCACATCGACAAAATGCAACCTGACCGGGAAAAACATATCCTCACCCTGCCCTCGCTTCTGGGAGAGAAAGCCTCCCGGTACGCCGTGTTGGGCATGATGATTCTCCCCTACTTGATCGTCGCCTATCTCGTTGTAACGCGCAGTTTTTCACCGGTTTTGCTCATCGTGTTGTTTGCCCTTCCCCGGTTCAAACAGGTTGCCCCGGCGTTCCTCGCGCCCAAGCCCGAAGAGCGGCCGGAGGGATTCCCGCAGGGTCAAGGCGGCTGGCCCCTTTATTTCGCGCCGCTCGCGTTTTTATACAATCGCTCGTTTGGTTCGCTTTTTATTCTCGGCGTCTTGGCGGATGTTGTTCTCCATAAATTAATCCTCTAAACATCCGCGCATAAAGGCACGTACGACATGGTTAAAAATATTGTCAACGGCGTGTCAGGGCTAATCCACTACAAAGGGGGCGTGGCGCACTATACATTTCTCATGCACCGCATCTCCGGGCTGGGAGTTTTGACCTTCCTCAGCCTGCATATCCTGCTTGAATCAACGGCTCACTATGCGCCGCGTCTATACGACCAACTCAACGCCGGCTTGCAGACGCCGCTTGGGCTGACCGCCGAAATCGTCATGGCGCTCCTGGTCATCTTTCACGGCGTGAACGGATTTCGTATCACCTATTTCGATCTCTTTCACCCCGACCTGTGGACGCCGCATTCCGCCCTTCATTCTGTTCGCGCCACCTGGATCGTTTCCATCCTCCTCTGGCTTCCCGCAGTCGCCATCATGATATTGCACAGCCTGCGCCTGATATGAGAAAACAATGGCAACCAACCGCCGCGTTCGAATCAAACCCACTCTCGACGTAACCGCATGGAAATTTATGCGCTTGAGCGCCATCCTGCTGATACCGATGGTCTGGTTCCATACGATCTTCACCACCCTCATCGTCGGCGCAGAGAACGTCAACCTAAATTTAGTCGCGGCGCGCTGGGCAACCATCAGCTGGCGCGTCTACGATGCCTTATTACTGGCGTTCGCTTTCTCTCATGGCATAACCGGACTCAGGCAGGTACTTTTCGACTTCGCAACCGGCGCAACTGCGCGAAAAACATTGAATATCCTCCTGCTCTTATTTTGGCTCGCACTCTCCGTCGTCGGCATCATTGGAATCGTTGGCGGCGTTGCAAAATAATAAACTTCTTAAAAGGAGAAGCAACAACATGAACACCACAATCAGCGGGAACCTCAAGAACGGAAGAACATTGACCCAGATCGTAGACTCGTGGGCAAAAGACAAGGATCAACCGTACCCTGCGGTCGTTCCGATACCAACCTATCTCGAAAACACCTACTGGTGGGCTTACGTTCGCCCCTACGCGGTTTCCTTTTTTGACCATCCGTGGATCGTCAACCTCATCTTGCTCGGAAATATGGACAAATTACGCGACGGGGCTTTAAACGCGCTGGGCAAACAACTCCATGGGCGCACCCTGCAAATTGCCGCGGTCTACGGCGAGTTTTCCACCCGGCTTGCAGGCCGCATCGCCAAGGATGGCTCGCTTGATATTGTGGACGTTGTCCCCGCGCAATTAGAAAACATAAGGCGGAAAATGCCCCACAACGCGCCTGTTCAATACATCCAAAACAATGCCAGCAAGTTGAATATGGAAGACGCAACGTACGATCAGGCGGTGATGTTCTTCCTGCTTCATGAAATGCCCGACGAGGTTCGAAAACAAACGCTGAGCGAAGCGCTTCGCGTCCTCAAACCCGGCGGGAAACTTGTTATTGTTGATTTTCATAAACCGTTTGCGTGGAACCCCCTCCGCTATCTTTACCCGATCATGTTCAAAGCGCTCGAGCCCTTTGCCCTGGATATCTGGAGGAACAAAATTGGATCATGGCTTCCAAAGGATTTTGTCCCTGTGGATGTGTTCAAGGAAACCCTATTTGGCGGCATGTACCAGATACTTGCAATTCACACTTAACCGATGACATCCGCGTTTTGGCATGGATTTTGGCGACTCGCCGACCCGAAAATTTCGCTCGCCTCTTTCGCTTCGATGTTTTTGGGAGCGTGCGCGGCGGCGGCAAACGGCTCGCTTCACTTCGGATGGCTGGCTGTTACCCTACTGGGAATTTTTTCCATCGAAGTGGCAAAGAACGCCTCCGGTGAAATCTTCGACTGGAACAGCGGCAACGATCAGGCGGTGCAGGAGCAAGACCGTTCTCCCTTCTCCGGCGGCAAGCGCGCGCTGATTGACAACCTGCTGACACAAAGCCAAACTGCCGGCATCGCGCTTGCATGCTATCTGCTCGGGAGTCTTGCAGGTTTATCCATCGTGCTGTGGCGCGAACCGAGAGTACTTTGGCTTGGGGTTGCGGGCGTCGCGCTGGCGTTCTTCTACCACGCGCCGCCGTTCAAACTCTCCTATCGCGGGCTGGGCGAGTTGGCTGTCGCCATAACATACGGTCCGATCATTTGCGCGGGAACCTATCTCGTTCAGCGCGGCGCGATTTCCACAGACGTGATTCTTGTTTCAAGCCTGCTGGGAATCTTGATCGGCGCGTTCCTGCTCATTAACGAATTTCCCGATTATCACGCAGACCAAAGCGCGAACAAAAGAACGCTCGTTGTGCGGCTGGGAAGAAAAACCACAAGCCGGGTGTTTGCAGGACTCGCCGCGATCCCGTTCGTTGTCTTGTTTGCTCTGCCGTTTCTGAATTTCCCGTTCACCCTCTGGCTTGGATTTGTTGCGGCGATACCGGCATACGCGGCGATCAAACGCCTGCTTGCAAACCCTGAGAATACCGGTCAGATCATCCCTGCCCAGGCGGGTGTGTTGTTGACGTTTCTACTTTTTGCGCTTGGAACGGGCCTCGGGCTTTTGCTGGGTTGAAATACTAACAAAGGATTTGAAATGAAAAAACTGTTCATATTGTTATCCATACTCTCCATCTTGTTGAGCGCATGCGCAAGCCAAAATTCAAGCGGGATTGCCATCACCGTCTATCGCTCACCCACCTGAGGCTGTTGTGGCGACTGGGTTCAGTACATCGAAGATAACGGCTTTGATGCGACCGTGAAAAATGCGCAAGATATGGGTCCGGTCAAAACCCAATATCAAGTGCCTGCTGAACTCGAATCATGCCACACCGCCATCGTGGATGGCTATGTCATCGAGGGACATGTTCCAGTATCTGAAATTAACCGCCTGCTGGCAGAGAAGCCGGATGCCATTGGCTTGGCTGTCGCAGGGATGCCCATCGGCTCGCCCGGCATGGAAACAGCGGGCGTTGCGACTGAACCGTACGATGTGATCTTATTTTCCGCCGATGGCAGGCAGGAGATCTATGCCAGTTACCCGTAAACTAATTCGGACACAACTTTGATGACATTTGTCACCGCAAAGGGGACAGAATTTAACTGTCTCTTAATCTGGCGCTCACATAAAATTCAGGACGTAACTTCTCTGCTTACTGGTATTTGATCTGTTTGCATAGATGTGGCAACAATCAGGCTACGCATTGAAAACTGAAAGGAGATGCCACTATGAAATTGAAAAACGTACTGATTTCCATCGGAGCAACCCTCATCCTCGGGGTTATTATCACCGCCTGCGGAACCACCCCGACAGCCGCCCCAACCGAACCGACGGTTCCTACCGAAGCCCCTGCCCTCGTTCCTGTTACGCCCTATCTGGTTGAATGGCAAGGGTCGGGTCATGCGGATGTAGACAGCGAACCCTTCCGACATTGGGACGGGGAAGACCCAGCCGAGGTGCCCACAACATGCGCGAAGTGCCATACATCCACAGGCTACGAGGATTTCCTCGGCGTGGATGGGAGCGAACTCTCCAAGGTAGACGCCGCCGTCCCTGCGAGTGAAGCGCAAGGCATCCAGTGTGTGGCTTGCCACAATGCCGTGACAATGTCCAAGACAACGGTTACCTTCCCCTCTGGCGTGACAGTCACCGCCGGGGATGACGCCCGTTGCATGGAATGTCATCAAGGGCAGGAATCGAAAGTCAGCGTGGACGCGCAGATCGAAAAATTTGCGGCGACTGACCCCGATGCCGTTGTCGCCCCGATCAAAGACGACCAGGGTAAGGATATTAAATTTGGTTTCCGCAACATTCACTACTACGCCGCCGCCGCGACTCTCTATGGCGGCAAGACCATGGGCGGGTATCAATACGACGGTCTTGCGTACGACTCGAAGAATCAACACGTGGATGGTTTTAATACCTGCGCCGGTTGTCACGACCCGCACACGCTGGATGTGAAAGTGGAAAGTTGCGCGGAGTGCCATGAGGATGTCAAGACCGCCGAAGACCTGACGGATGTCCGCATGGTTAGTAGCGCCAACGATTACGACGGCGATGGCGACGTGGAAGAGGGCATTTACTACGAGGTCGAAGGCTTGCGGGAAAACCTGTATGCCGAGATTCAAAAGTATGCCGCAACTACCGCCGGGTCTGCGCTTGTGTACGACTCGCACTCCTATCCATATTTCTTCAACGACACCAACGCCAACGGCACGGTGGAGGAGGGCGAAGCCTCGTTCCCGAACGCATATTCGAGTTGGACTCCGCGCCTGCTGAAAGCCGCGTACAACTATCAAGTGTCGTTAAAAGACCCCGGCGCGTACGCGCACGGCGGAAAATATATCATCCAGTTGATGCACGACTCGATTGCCGACCTGGGCGGCGATGTGAGCGCGCTCGTCCGCTCCGATGCCGGTCACTTCGCCGGGAATACAGAGCCGTTCCGTCACTGGGACAGCGAAGAAGAAGGCAATGGCGTGGTCCCGTTTGGTTGTGTGAAGTGCCATACCGCGACCGGCTTGCCCGATTTCCTAGCGGCTGGCGGATCGACCATGGTCAGCGCAAGCGGCGCAACCACCATAGTCGGGCTAAGCCCGGCTCCTGCCAGTAATGGCTTTGCCTGCGCCACCTGCCATGACGGAGCAAACTTCCCGGATCGCTACACAGTGAACTCGGTTGTCTTCCCCAGCGGCAAGACCGTCAGTTACGGCGGCAAAGATGCCGATGGCAACTTCCTGCCTGACGACTCGAACTTGTGCATCTCCTGCCATCAGGGACGCGAATCTACAACCAGCATGAACGCCGGCCTCCGAGGCAAAGACCTCGATACAGTAGATGCGAAGATCCGCTTCAAGAACATCCATTACTTTGCGGCTGGCGCAACTCTCTTCGGCGCTGACGCGCAAGGCGCGTACATGTATGAAGGCAAGGAATATGTCGGCTTGAACTTGCACGCCTCTGAAGAAGGGAAAGCCAACAAGTGCCAGGACTGCCATGACGCGCACGCGCTCGAACCCAAGGTTGAATCCTGCGAAACCTGCCACGATACCACCGACCCGACAACCATCCGCGAAACAGATGTGGATTACGACGGCGATGGCGATGTGGCCGAAGGGATCAGCGGTGAAGTCGCCACCCTGGCGGAAGCGCTCTACGCGCAGATGCAGTCGTACTCGGAAGCGCACGGCGGAGCCATCACGTATGACTCTCACGCCTACCCGTACTTCTTCGGCGCTGACGGCAAGGGCTACGCCACCTGGACGCCGCGACTTGTCAAAGCCGCCTTCAACTACCAGTACGTTCAGAAAGACCCGGGCGCCTACGTTCACAATCCGAAGTTTGTGATCCAATTCCTGATCGACTCGATCGAAGACCTGGACGGCGACGTTAGCAAGTACGCGCGCCCATAAAAGCAACAACCCATTCACAAACAAGGCGGCGGTTCTATTTCACCGCCGCCTTGTTATTCAGCAAAGTAGATTGTAATGACGTTTATTGTCCAAATTTATGACAGTCTGCACTAACTCATAAATCACTTAACCTGTACCATCCATCCCAGATCAATCCACCCTTATTACGGGAGAAGCCATACGATGAAACCAACCAAATCAGTATTTTTCTTTGTCGGCGCTCTTGCATTGTTCGTAACGCTCGCCGCGTTGGTTTTTGTTCCTTCCCAGAAGGTTTCGGCGGTTGAGCAACCAGCCGCCCAAAACCCAAACGAATGCATCGAATGCCACGATCTGGCATACAACTTATGGGAACACAGCCCACACCGTGAGGCAAACGTCAGTTGTACGGTCTGCCACAAACTTACGGATACCTCCGGGAAACATCCTGATACGGCAAAATTCACGATCGAGGATGAAAACACCACATGCATCGTCTGTCACTCCAATGTGACCGAAAAGGATGTTGCCGGGCAGATGGCGATCAGCCAACATGGACAAATGGGTTTGAACTGTGTCAGTTGCCATGAACAACATTCACAAGGCATGAAACTCGCCGACGGATCGAATACGGTTTGCGAGAACTGCCACAAGGATGAAATGGATGTCACGCTCAAATCGACCCACTTTGCAGCCGGCTTGACCTGTGAAAACTGCCACATGGGACGGGAGAACGACCACACCATGATCGTCTCGGTCGCTTCCTGTGAGACGTGCCACAACAACCTTCACGAGGCAAAGGTCATGCGCGATGCGGGACTCGAGATCAAGGCAATGGGCAACGTCGACGCCTCGGCTGAAAATACTCCTGTGCCTGTCGAAATCGTGGAAGAACCGTCAGAGCCCGTTAAAGGCGGCGTGGCTCTGCCTAACTGGGTGTACGTATTGGGCGGGTTCATTTTTGGCGGCGTGATCGCGTGGGCAATCATCGGCAAAGAGCCGGGCAAGCCCGCGCCTCCCTCCGAATAATTCAGCGTCACCCTCGAACTTCATGGAGACAGACTATGACCGAGCATGACATCCAAACGACTTCCCAAGAGGAAGAAAACAAAACCTCACGCCGCGATTTTCTCAAACTAGCGGGAGCGCTGGTGGGAGCCGCCGCGCTGACACAACTTCCCATGGCGAGAAAGATGTCCGCCGCCCGCGCCTCTAGCGGCGGGGAAGGAACCGGTCATCAATGGGGAATGTTGATCGACATCAACTTGTGCATCGGTTGCCAATACTGCACCTTTGCTTGTAACGCGATCAACAATCTCGCCGACGATATGCGCTACTGCGTCGTCACCACAGAGACCACGCGTTCTGGCGAGGAGTTCTTCCTCTCCCGCCCGTGTATGCACTGTGACGAAGCCCCGTGCGTGCAAGCCTGCCCCGTCGCGGCGACGCGCAAACGCCCGGATGGCATTGTGGAAATGGACTACGATCGATGCATCGGATGCAGATACTGCATGGTTGCCTGCCCGTACGATGCGCGCGTATTCAATTGGAAGGAGCCGATCGCGCTCAGCCCGCAATCTCCGACGTTCGGCTATCAGGAAGTTCCGAACCGCCCCCGGGGCGTGGTGGAAAAATGCACGTTTTGCTCGCATCGCATCGACGCGGGATTGGAGCGGGGGCTCGTCCCTGGCGTTGACCATCAAGCGACTCCGGCGTGCGTGGTTGCCTGCCCCACGAACGCGCGCATCTTCGGCGACATGAACGAAGCGACCAGCCCGATCTCCATCGCCCTCGCGGAAGCGACTGTTACCCTGCGCCTGCGAGAGGAACTCAGCACAGAGCCTCGCGTATATTACATCCCGCCTGAATCGCATACGGATAATCCCTTCCAAGGAAACTAGCCATGCAAACAGACATTCACATTCCAAGGTTTCGTCTCGGCAAAAAACATGTGGATATCTTCCCCTATTGGGTTGGACTCCTCGTATTGGGAATCTTGTTCGGAATGTACGGCGCGTTCGTTGTGCTGCGCGATGGGCTGGATGTTACGGGGTTGACAAACAAGGTCCCGTGGGGTTTGTGGGTCGTGATGGATTTAGCCTCGATCTCGCTCGGCGGTTCCGCCTTTGTATTCGGCGTGATCGTCTATCTTATGAAACTCAAGCGGTTTGAAACCGTCGCCAAACTGGCGGTATTGCTCGGTTTCCTGGGGTACACTACCGCTGGAATGGTCATCTGGTTCGACCTGGGTCAACCGTTCCGCTTCTGGCACCCCATGGTATTCTGGCAACCTCACTCCCTGCTTTGGGAGATCACCATGTGCGTGATCTTGTACCTCGGCGTTCTCTCAGCAGAGATGTTGCCGGTCGTTGTTGAACATTCCTTTTTCTACGAACATCCCCTGCACAAGCGGTTTCCGATCATCAAGAAACTTGTAGAGTTAGCAAAGAAAGTCGCGCACTTACTTCACAAGTTGGTACCCGTCCTTGCCGTGATCGGGTTGACGCTCTCCCTGCTCCATCAAGCGTCGCTGGGCGCGTATTATTCCGTTCTCAACGGACGCGGTGTGTGGTTCAACCAAAGCGCGCCGGTTCAATTCGTATTTTCAGCCATGAGCGGCGGAATCGCATTCCTGTTTTTCACCGGCGTCATCATGTTTCGGATGATGCGCCCGGGGTTGGTCAAGGATGAGATACTGTACGATGTTGCGCGTCTCTCCGGCGGCATCACTTTATTACTCACCTACCTGCGTCTTTGGGATTGGGCAGTAACCTATTACTATTCGTTCGATGTCAACATCACCTTGCAAACCGAAGCGTTGAACGCCGTCGCCCCATATTCGTCGACGTTTTGGATTGGGCAAATCCTGCTTCCGATCATTGCCGGCGCGGCGATGTTCTCGGCGAAGTCCATTAAGAACTTCCGCTACCTGATGGTATTTTCGCTCTTTCCCATGGCGGCGGCTGTGTTGACACGCTGGAATTACAATTTTGCGGGATTGATCGCCATGCCCACCTATGATCCGTACACGCCGATCATCCGCATCAGTTCCTATACGCCAACCTGGCCCGAATTTGCCGTTGCCACTTTGGTCGTCAGTTACTGGTTGTTGGCATTCAGTGTTGCCGCCCGCTACCTGCCATTCAAAAGCCCCGAAGCTACGCACTGATACCTATCAAGCCAAAGTCATAACAAATCAAGAACCCGCATCCACGATCAGATGCGGGTTCTTGATTACCTTACACTTTCAAAATCAGGACGCTGATTCACGCTGAAAACGCAGATTTTTTCTTTTTGAATCAGCGAAATCAGCGTTTATCTGCGTCCCAAAACCATTGTGTAAGGTAATCAGTGCGGGTTCTTGATTTCATTGCCTATGGGAAAAGATTTGCGTACATCGACTGCGCGAACTCAACCATTGCCTGTTCCTCCTCGGGGGGCGGCTGATCGCCTCCAACGCCTGAGAACTCCAACGTGACGACCATGCGATCCGCCGCCATGACTGGGTCCAAAATATCCAAACTCACCTGTCCATATTCCTTTACCCATGCAAAGAACGTCTTTTGCTCCCTGGCGGTCAATAACTCGACAAATGGCTTCATCGTCGCTTCGGGCTGTGTAGACCGACAGTTGCTTCCATACGCTTCGCCGGAGAGATAAACCGTTAACTTGTCGCAAAACCCGGCGATGCCGCCGTCTCGCGACCATGTGAGCGCAAGTGTGGCAGGTTGCGCGTGACTGCCATCTTCATTGACATGGTATTCGAATTCAAGCCCATTCGCTTTCAACACGATGATCTTGCCGGGGGTGATTACTTCGGCGCATGAAACATCCTGCAACATTACACCGAGGCATGCATCGGGGAACTCGACATCCTTACTGCTCACAACGACAATCTCATTCACGTCCAACCCAAGATTGGAAGCAAGTTGCGCCACGACGGATCCTTCCACCAAGCCAAGAGGGGCTTCACCGACCTGCGCAATCTGACTGCCGCTTTCGTTCGTATGCAATTCATATTGCTCATCACCCGCCTGCAAAATGATCCTGTAGCCGGGCACAACCGCCTGCGCGCACATCATCCCCACTCTCTGAACTCCAAGACAACCGTCGGGCCATTCCACTGCCTCCGTTGAGATAACGCCGACTTGATCGGCAGGCAGGTCCAACGTCGAGGCGAGATGCGAGATCGCCGCTTGCTCGGCAGGCGTCAATTCCGTTTGCGGCGCCGGCGTGATGCCCGCATCGTCAACGGGAAAAAGCGATTGTTCTGTCGGCTTCCCCAGCGAGGCGCAGGCAGATAGAATCAGGATCAAAATCACAGTTAACATTATGCGTTTCATTCAAACTCCTTGACCAAGGGACGCGACCGCCATACAGATTGTTCCGTATGATTGTATAATCGTGACCATGCGAAGCAAATTTATTCTAGCGCTTGCATTGATTGTAACCGCCTGCGCGCCGAAACCCGACCCAAACATTCAGGTTCAAATTGCGGTTGCGTCCACGCTGGCGGCTATCCCTACAAACACATCGGAACCGTTAGCGCCAATTCCCACCCCGTACCCATCCGCAACGCCGTTTGATCTTGCTGGCTTGTTCTGCGAGTATCAATTTTGCATTGGGCATCCGCTCGATATGGCGTTCTATGATGTGAGCGCGCAACAAAACCCCGCTTCGCCAAGCAGTTATTCGCAAGGCTTGCTCGCCGCATTCAACGGCAACTTGTTCATCCAGATGATCTGGCAACTCGCGCCCGGCGCGGCGGATCCTCAATTTCTGCTGGACGTGATCCTTGAAGACGGACTCGACACCCGTTTCGGCGCCCCGGACGTGAAGCTGATTCGCGATATGAACGTGGTCTACACCCCGATCACCTCCACCGCCTCTCCCCTGCTCCCCAACGGAGCCGCCGCGGCGTGGACGTGCGGAGACCGCGTCTTCGCGTGGAAGGCATACGCGCCGGACGAAACCTCCGCGCCCGCGTTGTTCGATGCGGCATTGTCGCGTTTCCAATGCAACCGATAAATACAACCAATCTACGGCTCTACCGTTTTTAACGGGAAAACCCAAACCTCAGCCACGAATTTCACGGATTTACACGGATGGGAAGAATAAAAATCGGTGAAAATCCGTGAAATCTGTGGCAAAGATATGGCTTACCATCTCCTGTCCCATCAGAAACGGGAGAGCCCAATCTACAAGATAGGAGAAAACCATGGTTCACGATAACGATCTGAAAGTTCTGAGGGACTACGTCAAGCAATTGGAGGAAAATTTGAAACTTGTGTACCGCAAACTCGACATGCCATATCCTGAATCCGCCGACCCAATTCAATCGCCGCAGGTTCAAGCCGCAATACGCCGCGGAGACAAGGTGGTGGCGATCAAGGCGTATTGCGAACTGACCGGCGTCGGGCTGAGAGAAGCCAAGGATGCAATAGACAACGCGATGTAACAAAACGCATACCTCCGTATGCTATGCTCACTACGAAAGTTCGGGCGACAGTTCGACTTGCATGGCAAATCGTGTCGTTTGCCATGACGCAGTGCAACTGCGTCATGAACTCGTTTTCGACATCCTTCCGTATGCTATACTTCGTTGAAATCATGTTGACCGAGGAGAAACAACCATGCCAACCACCGTCCGCGAGTTGATGACCGAGACCATCAAGACCGCCTTCCAACCCGATAAAGCCAAAGGCGTGGATACGATCGTGCAATTCATATTTACCGGCGCGCAGGCATCCAACTGGCACGTGATCGTCAAAGACCAGAAATGCGAATCCACCGAGGGTTTGCATCCCGCCCCGAAAATGACCATGACCGTTGACTCGGAAGACTACATCAAAATCTCCAATGGCGAACTGGACCCGACCATGGCGTTCATGAAGGGCAAGGTCAAAGTGAGCGGCGATATGGGCATCGCGCTGGGGATGGGCAAGTATTTCGCCTTCGGAAAATAGACGATAACGAACAGGGCAGTGTGTATCACTGCCCTGTTGATTTACTCAACAAACATCATTTCTCAAACCTCGGATGATAATAAATGGCTTCGGCTTCCTCCTCTCACGGTGAACGTCGGCAAGTCACAGTTGTATTTTCGGATGTGGTCGGTTCCTCCGAACTCTCCGCGCAACTCGACCCGGAAGACTGGCACAGCATCCTCAGCCGCTATCACCAGACCGCCGCCAGCGTGGTGAAGCGATTCGAGGGACACGTCCAACAATATCTGGGGGATGGGATATTAATCCTCTTCGGTTATCCACAGGCGCATGAAAACGACGCCGAACGCGCCGTGCGAGCGGGGTTATCGCTTCTCGAAGAAATTCAAAAATTGAACGTCGTGTTGGAAAAGGAATTTTCGAAACGCATTGCGGCGCGAATTGGCATCCACACCGGAGAAGTGATGATCCGGCAAGAGGGCGGCGACTCAGGCAACATCTTCGGAGAAACGCCGAACCTGGCGGCAAGAGTCCAGGCGGCGGCTGCACCGGATTCCGTCTGCATCTCCGCCGCCACACAGCGACTCGTCGCAGGGTTCTTCGTCGTTGACGACCTGGGCCCGCATATTTTGAAAGGCTTCCCCGACCCAATTCAACTTTTCAAAGTCGAAAGACCCTCCGGCGTGCGGAGTCGTCTGCACGCCGCCGCGGTAAACTCACTCACGCCGTTTATGGGGCGCGAAGACGAGCGGAATTTGTTGATGAGCCGCTGGGCGCAAGTGCAAAAGGGGCACGGGCAACTCGTGATGATCACCGGCGAGGCGGGCATCGGCAAATCGCGCCTGCTGCGACAGTTCAAGCAGGATGTCGGCGCGATTCCCCACACATGGATCGAAGGGGAATCATCGCCGTATGAACAGGACACGCCATTCGCGCCCACGATTGATTTGATCGAGAACGCTTTCGAATGGACGGCGGAAGCGACAGCAGACAAGAAGATCGCAGATCTCGAGAATTCATTTTCGCTGACGGGAATGGACACAACGAAATCCGTGCCGCTGGTTGCAACTCTGCTCGGCATCGTCATTCCGCCGGGAAAATATCCGCCCATCTTGCTCTCTCCCGAACAACAACGCGCGCACTTGTTGCAATCCCTTGTGGATTGGGTTATCGGTTCCTCTCGATCCCAGCCTACGATACTCGTCGTTGAAGATTTGCATTTTTCCGATCCATCCACGCTCGAGGAGTTCGTGATGTTGGGCGAGCAGGTGGAACATTCTTCGGTAATGTTGTTGTTTACGGCGCGCCCGCGTTTCATCCCGCCGTGGCCCACGCGCCCGTTCCATTCGTTGATCACGCTTTCGCGCCTCGATCAGGAGAACGTCCGCGAAATGATCGGCAATTTGCTGGGAGCGCTGGTGCCGCCGGACATCTTACAGTCTCTTGCCGACCGCACGGATGGGAATCCGCTTTTCGCGGAGGAACTTTCACAAAGCATGGCTGGCGCGCGCTCGATCGCAGACAAAGCCTCGCAGATCCCTTCAACTCTACAAGACCTGTTGATGGCGCGTCTCGATTTTCTTGGCACGCATAAAGAGATCGCGCAGATCGGCTCAGTGCTGGGGCGAGCCTTCCCCTACTCCCTGCTGTCTGCCATTGCCGGGCAACCCGAGGAAACCCTGCAAAACGAACTGGAGCAGTTGATCGCTTCTGGGCTGGTCTTTCGAGACGAAAGTAGCGGCGACGTAATTTACACCTTCAAACACGCGCTCGTGCAAGAAGCCGCCTACGGATCATTGTTGAAAAGCCGCAGGCGCGAACTGCATCGCGCGGTCAGTATTGCGTTGAACGAAAAATTCCCTGAGGTTGCCAAACAACGCCCCGAACTTGTGGCGCATCACCTCACCGAGGCTGGCGATACCGAAAAAGCCATCGAGGCATGGCAAACCGCCGGAGACTTCGCGCACGCGCGCGCGGCGATCGCAGAAGCGCATCATCACTTCAACAAGGCAATTTCCCTGCTCCAGACCCTGCCCGATACGCCCGAACGCGCGCAACTGGAACTGCCGTTGGTGTTATCCATGGGCAACATTTATGCCATGATCAAAGGTCTGGGGTCTGCAGAAGCGGTTCAGGCATACCAACGCGCGCGCGAGATCGCGACTCAATTGGGCGACTCGCCCCAATTCTTTTTTATCCTGATCGGGTTATGGTCAACCGTAAACACCCACTCCGATATGAAAGCCTCGCAAGAACTAGTGGACGAATTGCTCCGCATCGCGGAACGCGACAGTATTCCAATGTATCTGACATGGGCGTATTTCGCAAAAGCCCTCACCGATTACGAACTTGGGCATTTTTCTGAGGTCGGCGAGTCAATCGAAAAAATGCTGAAAAACTATAAAGCAGAGGAACACACCTGGGCGCCGTTCGACCCGAAGGTGACCTCGTTAAATCACGCCGCGCTCGCGCTCTGGCATAGCGGTCGCATTGATCAAGCGCGAAAAACACTGGGGGAGAATCTCGAAAGCGCCCGCGCGTTGAATTCGCCGCCCAACATGGCAATGGCGCATCTCGCGGGGTGCAGTCTGTTCATCTACCTGCGCGACCCGCAGGCTCTCCTTGAACATGCCGAAGCCATGCTCGCCGCCGCAACAGAAAATCAATTGCCGTCCTTCCTCGCCTGGGGAACGATGTATCGCGGCATCGCTCACGCCTCCCTCCAAAATGTTGATGTGGGGATCGCCGAGATCAACAAAGGTCTCGCAGATTACCTCGCCTCCGGCACGCACAGTTCGCTTGGTCAATATCTCTCGCAATTAGCGGAGGCGTACGCGCGCGCAGGCAATCTCGAAAAGGCGCATCAAACCATCGAAGACGCGTTTGGAGCCGCGCCCGAAGAGGAGATGCACTTCCCCGAACTGCATCGCATCCGCGCGGATATTCGACTCCTGCAACCCGATCCAGATTTGGAGACGGCGGAACAGGGATACCGTGACGCCATCGCCGCGTCGCAGAAATATCAATCGCTCACACAGGAATTACGCGCGGTCACGCGCCTCGGACGCCTGCTTCAGTCATGCGGACGCTCTCGCGAAGCCCGGACATTGCTCGCTCCGCTCTACGCAAAGTTCACCGAAGGCTTAGACACGCCCGATCTCGTCGAAGCAAAAAAACTGCTGGATGAATTGAATGGTTAAAGCGTAGTGACGACTTCAGTCGTCAACTTGCAGAAAAAGCGACTGTTGTTCTTTTCAAAATTTTGCTACCGTACATCGCGCCAAATAATGTCGTTGCGAGCCGCCGCTTGGTTGTCGAGCTTGTCGAGACACTTGGTTTTCGGCGGCGAAGCAATCTCCTTTTCAACGGAAACATCCCTAAAAACAGGAGATTGCTTCGTCGGAAAGAGCAAAACCCCTCCTCGCAACGACATTTGTTCGGTAGAGAATGATTAACTAAAATAGCGAGGAGAATCATCATGGCAAAGAAAAATGTTTGCATCGTCGGCGGAGGCGCAACGGGCGTCGCGTTGTTGTGGGCGCTAGCGCAGGACCAAGCCGCTCGTCAGGAATGGAACGTGACTCTCATCCACGATCAGCCAGCCCCGAGCGCGAACGGAATCGGCGGCGTCGGCGGACACTCGCTCACGTATTACGTCCCCGTGCCGGGCAAGAACAAGACCCTGCCGATTGATATCGGCGTGCAATTCATCTCTCCGATGATGTACCCCAGCGTCCACGTGATGTTGCAGAGACCGGAGTTCCAATCCCGCGTGCCGATGAACGATTACGATTCGTTGAAGGTCGCCGCCGCGTTCCCGCGCTTGAACGGTCAGCCGATGAACTGGGGCAACTTCCCCGCCTACCAGCAGGGACCGAACTTCGCGCTGTACAGCAACGAGATGAAGCTCGACGCGAATCTGTTTCAAGACTTCATCGAAACCGAATTGTTCGATCACTGGTCAATGAAAACGCTGTACGATTTTTTCTATCCCAACCCGCCCATCCCGTTCATCAACAAGACCGATTTCATCAACTACATCCTTTCGCCGTATATGAGCATCATCAACGGATACGGAAACGCCCTGCTCAACGACACGCTCTTCGTTGACCTGCTTCCGATCTTCGCCACCTTGCCATTGCCGAAATCATGGGGCTTCCCCACCCCGCTTGGCAGTTTTACAAAACCCGGCACAGGCTGGCAACGGTTTGCCAACGGCGCGCAGTCGTGGGTTAAAGCAATGCTCGCGGTCGCGCAGACGCTCACCCCGTCGCAAGTGATCTACGATTCGAAAGTCAGCGCGGTGTGGACGGATCAATCCACGGGTCAAGTCACTGTGCAGTGGAGCGCAAACGGAAGCAAGCCAATCATCTCGCGGACTTTCGATAAAGTCATCCTAACCACCGACATGTGGACGAACTCGAAAGTCCTCAACAACGCGAACAATAAATACTTCTGGAATAACGTGTATTACAACTCCCAATTCGATTATCCCATCGGCGACTATCGAAACACGAACATGCAGCCATCCGGTCCGCACGTGACTTGGGATCTGCTGTGGGGCAAATGCTACATCCACACCGATGCGACGATGCTCTCGCCCGACCTGATGCAACAGCAGGAGACGCTTCAATTCAACGCCTACTACGCGCCCGGCAACCAAAACGGAAACTACAACCTGATCAATACCTTCACCACGTACATTCAGAAGAACGTGCTGAACGACCCGGACGCCGACGGATATTACCTCACCATGTACGGTTACATTCCCGACCCATCCAAGGGACAAAAAGTACCCGACCCGCAGAAAGTGTTGTTCAGCGAACCGTGGACTCACGGACGCTGGACTCCCTCCGCCATGGACGGTCCAAAAACCAAACTATACATGGCGCAAGGCTTGGGCAACATCTCATATCCGGGACAGATGAACACGAACGTGTACTTTGCGGGCAACAACACCACCGTAGACTCGGAAGACGGCGCGTTGATGTCCGCGCTGGCAATCGCAAATTACGCCTTCGGAGTGAACTATCCGCTTTACGACAACTCGCTCCCCGAAACTCTGTTTGCGTTCACGATGTACAACATGTATCACAATATCATGTTCCCCAAGTTGAACGGGAGTCAGGCGTTGACGTCTCTGTTCAAAACAATGCCTGCCTTGACTCGTGCGGGATCCGCATCGCTCGTCGGCGCTCGGGCAAAGACAAAAGGCGCTACGACTGCAAAAAAGAAATCGCCTGCGCGCAAGGCAAAGACTACCAAGAAATCAACATCGAAAAAGAGAAAACCCGATAAGCGGAAGGTGAAGAAGACGGTTCGCAAATCAACTGTAAAGAAAAAAACTACGCCGAAGAAGAAAAAGAAATGACGCACCCCCCCTCTTTGAAGTTTCAAGAGGGGCTTGCCTCTCTCGTCGTACCATAAATTGGATGTATAATGTTGTACATAAGCAACTATACAGCCTACAGGCTGTATAACCACCCAAATGGCGTCTTATACAGTATATGGGCTGGTTAAGCATAGTTAGGCGTTTGCCTTATAAAAAAGGAGGACTGTGAATTCCATGACTAAAATCTATAATTTCGTCAAGAACAGCCAGGTGATCACCTTTTTTTGCCTTTCCGCTTTGCTTGGCTATGCACCATGGATCTTCACCGGCAAGCCAAACTGGTTTATCTATGGAATGCTGATTTCAGGCTTCATCCTGACTGCAATCTTCGATGGAAAGAAAGGTGTCCTCGATCAATTGAAAAATGCAGTTCGTATCAGAAGTAATTATAAGAACTACCTAGCTGTGATATTAATCTTGGTGATAAGCAATCTGGTTACGTTGCTTGTGGCGTTCCTCCTCTTTGGGGATAAACCTTCCCTGTATATGTTCAGGTACGAACCGCTCGGTATCTTCGTCTTAATATTTTTCGTACTGCTTGGTGGCCCGATTTTTGAGGAAGTGTTCGGATTGCGTGGCTTTGCCCTGCCAAAACTGCTCGAAAAGTATAGCCCACTCAATAGTTCGCTGATTGTCGGATTCTTCTTCGGAGCCTGGCACCTGATTGCATTCTTTGACCCCAAATCCTCGCAGTATGCCATCGGATTAATATACTATCCTCTTTTCATTGTTCTGCAAATCGCCAGTTCAATTATTATGACCTGGATATACTTGAAAAGCGAGCGAAACCTGTTCTTAGGAGGCATTTTCTTTCACCTGACTATGAACATGTGCAACATGCTCCTCCAGACCGATTTTAGATTGAGCAATATGAATGCTATTCCTGAGATAAATAAGCATTATTTTATTATCTATTCTATTATCATCATGGTCGTGTCCGTGTTCATCGCGGTGAAAAATAAAATGTTCGAGATGACGGATAAAAAACAGTAACGGAAGCATGAGGGCGAGTCTTGCACAACAAAAAACGCCTAACAAAGCGTGCAACGGATTTTTGGGAGTCTGCGGCTTCGAGAAACATTTTTCTCGCTTCAAGTTTTTTCTGCTCTCAAACATTTTCCCAGCCCGCCCAAAATCCGCTAACGCCAACCGTTGGGCTGCTAGTCATTACCAAAAGACAAAACCTCTATGACACCTGAAGAGTTTTTTCCGTTTTTCGCCGCTTATGCAATATGCGCCAGTGGAGTGATATTCTTTTCGTTGTTTGCCGTCACTGTTTTTCTTGGACTTACAATCCTTGATATTTGGAATAGCATAAAGTATCCCCGACCAATGAGAATATTTTTGTGTGTTTGTGCGGCACTTTATCCTGAGATTGGCGTAATGAGTTGGGCAATATTTTTCGGCAGACCACGCAAACTAATTTTTCGTCTCATTGCTTTCGGAACGAGTGGGGTATATTTGTTGCTACAAATAGGTTGGTTTTACTTATCGATGCACGATAAAGGCTTCGGTGCTGGTCTAATTTCTGGTTTCATGGCGCACATTATTTGGTATCCCTTTGTCTTGGTTGGCGGTGCTATTTCGTTTTTTGTTTTGCGCGCGATATTAAACAAAAACAATGTATCAACTACAACCCCAGAAGTTCAGTCCAAAACAAGTTAAGTTTTATAAAACTTCTACTTGCAGGTAAATCATGCTTAAGATTGTTGTGCTATTGGGTTTGGCTCTGGTTTATAGCAAAGCATCTATCCAAGCAACGCAGCCCACCGATGAACAGCAGTGTCAAGGGTGGAGGAGAAACTCGAACAAAAAAGCCCCGCGTCT
>CASGHD010000015.1 GCA_949319575.1 uncultured Anaerolineales bacterium
CTTGGTTTTGCCGAAGCAGTCTCCCCATACCGGGAGATTGCTTCCCTTCGACAGGCTCAGGACAGGCGTCGGGACCCCGAAAAAACATCGGGGCAGGCGAGCAAGAGCCCTCCTCGCAACGACATGCCTGAGCAGTTACCAAATTTTTAGATAAATCGGGTCTTTACGAGTTGCGTGATGAACCGCCAGTTCCGGCGGCAGTTGCACTGCCGCCCGCCAGCAGTGCAACTGCTGGCGTAACAATCACGGCAATTCCCAGAGAGCCAATCAGGCTCTACCGTTTTTGACGGGAAACGCTTTTTCAAACACAAAGGCTTGCATTGACGGTTCGTCTTTCGCTCACCGTGTCGAAATGACACGACGGTCACAAAGGAAAAAACCAAGGAATCCAGACTTTTTCCCCCCTTTGTGTACTTTGCGTCATTTCGGCAGGCTCAATGCAAGCCTTCGTGGTGAAGCTCTGTCTCGTTAATTATGGGAGACTCATAAATCAGTGATAATCTGTGAGCCTTGCGCTGGGTCTGTCGAAGTATCCGTGGCTACAAGCGCTTTCGCAAGAGGTCTAATGGACTTCTTGCAAAAATCATCCGCTCCCCACAAAAACCTTACAAATCAGAGTTCTTTCATTCCAGTTTCGCCATCCCCGTGCTACAATGCCCGCAGATATTCGCCGAAAATAAAAGTATCATCGGGAGGGCTACTTATGCGCACATTCAAAAAATGTTTCTACGCACTTATCTGCGCGGGCTTCGTCACCGCCGCACTCGGAACTTCGCCTGCCTACGCCGCGAGCATCGTGGTAAATAGCGCCAGCGACGCCGTCGCCAACGATGGCTTCTGCACTCTGCGCGAAGCGATCACCAACGCCAACGCGGACAATCAATCTGGCTCGACCGATTGCGCGGCAGGCTCAGGCGCGGACGTGATCACCTTCGCCGCAGACTACACCATCACGCTCGGCAGTCAACTGCCTGCGATCACTTCGAACATCACCGTCAACGGCAACGGCGCGGCGAACACGATGATTCAGGCGAATGCCGCGCTCAACACCGCCACCTACCGCGTACTGGAAATCAGCGCGGCGGGCAACCTAACGCTAGACGGCGTGACGGTTCGCCACGGACGTTGTAACGGCTCGTGCGCCACAGGTACAAATAACGGCGGCGGGATGTATAACAACGGAGGCAGTTCCACGCTGACGAACGTCACCTTCAGCGCCAACTCGGCTGGTTTTGGCGGCGGGATGTATAACAACGGGGGCAGTTCCACGCTGACGAACGTCACCTTCAGCGCCAACACGGCTAGTACTAGAGGCGGCGGGATGTATAACGATGCCAGCAGTCCCGCGCTGACGAACGTCACCTTCACCGCCAACACGGCTCGTTTGGAAGGCGGCGGGATGTATAACTACAACAACAGCAGTCCCACGCTGACGAACGTCACCTTCAGCGCCAACACGGCTAATATGGGCGGCGGCGGCGGGATGTATAACGATGCCAGCAGTCCCACGCTGACGAACGTTGTCTTTAACAGCAACGTGGCTACGAATAGCGGCGGCGGCGGGATGTATAACTACAACAACAGCAGTCCCGCGCTGACGAACGTCACCTTCAGCGCCAACTCGACTAATTTGGAAGGCGGCGGGATGTATAACATCAACAGCAGTCCTACGCTGACGAACGTCACCTTCAGCGCCAACACGGCTACCTACGGCAGCGGGATGTATAACAACGGGGGCAGTTCCACGCTGACGAACATCACCTTCAGCGCCAACTCGGCTAGCGTCAACGGCGGCGGGATCTACAACACGTTCCTCAGCAGTCCCACGCTCACAAACGTGATCATCGCCAACTCCACCAGCGGCGGCGATTGCTACAACGCTTCCAGCTCACTGAACGCCGCCTCTTCCAACAACCTGATCGAAGACTCCGCCAACGCCTGCGGGCTGACGAACGGCTCCAACGGCAACATCCTCGGGCAAGCCCCAATGCTTGGCGCGCTGGCCGATAACGGCGGCTTCACCCAAACCTTCGCCCTGCCAGCAGGCTCGCCCGCAATTGACGCGGGCACGAACTGCTCTTCTACCGATCAACGCGGACTTTCCCGTCCGCAAGGATCAAGTTGCGATATCGGCGCGTATGAATACTCGTCTGATAGCGTCTTCCCAACCGTCGTCAGCGCCAACCTGCTCGCTTCTTACACCAACACGGGACCGAACAACTTCACCGTCACCTTCAGCGAGAACGTGGCAGACCACGCGGGCGACTCCAACCCCAACGACGTCACCAACCCCGTCAACTACCTGCTCGTGGAAGACGGCGCGAACAACGCCTTCGACACCGTCTCATGCGCGGGCGGCTTGGTCAGCGACGACGCGCAAGTCGCCGTCACGGGCGTCACCTATAACGCCGCGCTGTACACCTCCACCGTCACGCTCGGCGCCGCAGCGCCGCCTGGCTCGTATCGCCTGTTCGTCTGCGGCACCACTTCCATTATTGACCCCTCGCTCAACGAACTTAACAACGGACTCTCCGATTACACCTTCAACTTTGTGGTCACAACCGCTCCCCCCGCCGTCACCCCATCTTCAGGCGTTGACGCTTCCTCCCTGCCCTCGACGGGATTCGCCCCGAACCGAATCACCACGCTCCCAGCCCAGCCCGCCGAACTGACCTACAGCGCGATGGGCGATCTGTGGCTGGAGATTCCCGCGCTCAAGGTCAAGTCCGCTATCGTCGGCGTGCCGCAATCCAGCGATCGCGCCTGGAACGTGAACTGGCTCGGCAATAGCACAGGCTGGCTAAACGGCACCGCCTTCCCCACCTGGAACGGCAACTCCGTCCTCACCGCCCACGTCACCGATTCCAACGGCTTGCCTGGTCCCTTCGCCGCCATCAAAGGCTTGCAATACGGCGACCGCATCATCGTGCATCTGCTCGACCAGCAATACATCTACGAAGTGCGTGACACGCGCCTCTCGCGCCCCTCCTCGACCAGCTACGCCTTCCAGTCCCTGCAAGACCATTCCTACCTGACGCTGATCACCTGCCAGGGCTACGTCTCCTCTTCGGATAGTTACCTCTTTCGTAAAATCGTCCGCGCCGTGTTGGTGGAGGTGAAGTAGGTTTCAGGTTTCAGGTTTCAGGTTTCAGGTTTCAGGTTTCAGGTTTCAGGTTTCAGGTTTCAGGTTTCAGGTTTCAGGTTAAGCGGATGTTGGGCAACGACCCAACATCCGCTTTTTTATCCGCGCGAAGCGGTCTGTTCACAACGTCCGCACATAGCGGAACTGCTTATAGCCTGGCGGGTCGGCGTTGATGGCAGAATCAACCGTCACGTGGAGCAAAGCTGGTTTGCCCGAATCAACCGCGCGCTGGAGAGAAGCGGGCAAGTCCTCCACCGCATCCACTTTTTCGGCGTAGCACCCCAGCCCTTGCGCGATCAAATCGTAGCGCGTTTCGCCCGAAAGATTCACGCCCTGTTGTTGCTCCGTTGGAATGCCGCCAAAATTATGCGCGGAGCGTTCCATGCCCCAGCCGTCGTCCACTGCCACCAGCACGATGATCGGCGCGTTCTCGCGCGCGGCGGTTTCCATCTCCATGATGTTGAAGCCCGCCGCGCCGTCTCCCGTGATGCAATAGACGGGGCGCTCAGGCGCGGCAAGTTTCGCGCCAATCGCAAACGGGATGCCCGTGCCGAGGTAGCCCATCTTGACCGAATACAAAAAACTGCGCGGCTCATAAATTTGGTTGAACGCCACGCCCCACAGCGTCGTATTGCCGCCATCCAGCACGGTGACGGCGTTGCGCGGGAAAAAACTGCGCGCGTTGAACACCATCTGCCCAGGGTTAAGTCCGCGCGCGGGTTGCGCCATCAAAAATTGCATCCCGTTCGTCATCGTCTCCTGCGTCAACTCGCGGTAACGCATCAGATCGGGCATTTCACTACGGGCGGCGGTCTTCGCTTTCACTTTGGATAAGATCGCCTTAAGCGCCGATTTCGCGTCGGCGACGATTCCCACATCCACAGGGCGATTCAACCCGATGGAAAGCGCGTCAGAATCGATTTGAATTGTTTTCTGTTTCCCAGGCATTCCCCACGCTGGAGGCGACCCCCAACCGTCATACTCGCCGAGCCGCGAACCGACGACAAGGACAACATCCGCTTCGTTTCGCGCCAGCGACGTGGCTTGCATATCGAAGAGGAAAAAATAATGCGGATGATCTTCAGGGATCGCGCCGCGCGCGCCCATGCTCGAACCCATGCCCGCCGCGAGATAATTTCCCAACTCCAAAAATTCAGCGGAGGCGTCTGCCCACAACACGCCCTTGCCCGCGTGCAAATACGGCTTCTTGGAATTCGCCAGCAACTCGGCGGCTTGCTCAATCCAGTCTGGGTCGCCCGCGCCCATATCCACTTTGCGATATTGCGCCGAGGGATACACGGGGACTTTCTCTTCGTCAATTTTCACGCTCATCAATTCATCGGGGATGGCGAGGAAGGCGGGGCCAGGTCTGCCCGTCAGCGCGGCGCGGAAAGCGGCGCGCACCATTTCGGGCAGTCGCTCAGGCTGACGAATCAACGCGCTGTATTTGGCGATCGGTTTCGCCATCTCGACGAGGTCAGTCGCCTGCCATGCGCCGCCGCGCTCAGGGTCGGTGGTGAGTCGTCGTCGCGTGCAGGCAAGCGCGACGATGGGATGTCCCTCCGCGTAGGCGCTGGAAACGCCCGCCAGCATGTTCGCCGCGCCAGGTCCAGGCGAGCCGATGACCACGCTGGCTTTGCCGTTCGTGCGCGTGTAACCCTCCGCCAAATGAACCGCGCCTTCTTCGTGGCGGCAGTTGATGTGACGGATGCCATACCGCGCGGCGTGAGCAGTAAACGGGATGTGCGCCCCGTCAATGATGCCGAACATCATCTCGATGCCTTCGGCTTGCAAACATCTTGCCAGTAATTCTCCAACGGTTATTTCGGTCATAGAGCCTCCAAGATAATAATGTCGTTGCGAGGGCGCTCTTGCTTGCCCAATCATTTCTGGGTCGCCCGAAGCGCCCTCCTCGCAACGGCATGAAATTACAAAATCTTCTGTTCCCGCAACCAAACCTCCGTCCTGCGCATCCCCTCCTCTAAATCCACCTGCGGATACCAGCCGAGCAGGTCGCGCGCTTTTTGATTCGAGACGGTGTTTTTCTTCGAGAGCATTTCCATCGCGCCGCGTCCGAGTTCGGTCTGTCTGCCGAGCAGTTTGAAGACGACGCGCCCAATCTCCGCAATCGCAATCGCAGACGCGGTGCCCATCACGCGCGGACTCCCCTTCCCCAACATGCGATAATAATGCCCAAAGAAATTTTCGCAAGTGACGGCTTGTTCGCCGCCGAGGATGAAAATTTGACCCGCGCCTTCGTCTTTTTCAGCCGAGAGCATGATGCCGTTCACGAGGTCGTCAATGTAAATCGCGCGGAAGATTCCTTTCCCATGCGCGGGCAGAAGGAACAAGCCTTTTTGAATCATCTGCGCGGGAATCACGGTCCACGGGCGGGAGCCTGGTCCATAAACATCGGCGGGGCGAATGATCGTGCAAGCGATCTCGCCTTTGGCATGTGCCGCAAGGACGACATGCTCGCTGGCGATTTTCGTATCCACATACGGGTTGCCCGTCGGCATCACAGGCGCAGACTCGTCGGCGCGATCCTCCACGTTGAAGCGCATGGCGGCAAGCGATGAAATGTGGATGAAGCGTTTCGCCCGCGCGCGAATCGCCGCATCTAACACGCGCCGCGCGCCAAGCACGTTCACCCGCCACGCCTCTTCCCGCGCCACGTTGTTGGTCACAATCGCGGCGGTGTGGATGACCAGATCGCAACCATCCATCGCGGACTGCCACGCTTCAGGCTTCGACACATCGCCCGCGACGATATTCAAAGCGGAGTCGGCGCGAACGTCCAGCCCGCAAGCCTCCGCGCCGAATGCGCGATAGCACTCCGCAAGCGCGCGCCCGACGAAACCTAACGCGCCAGTGATGAAGATTTTTTGATAACGGGTTGTTTTCATATTCACTCGCAAAAAGAATTTTGCGTTACACGTTTCTCTCTTTCCGAATTTTTTCCAGCCGCCTCATGCCGCGCCGTTTCATGGATTCGTACAGCCAGAGCATGAGCGACGGGTTGGCGTGATTTAATTTCGTCAGCCAGCCGCGCCAGCGCGGGAGATTCATTTCCAGCGGTTTGTCGCGCATGGCTTTCCAGAAGGCTTTTTCGAGATCAAGAACCGTCAGCGTGGCGCCGCTAAACGCCAGCGCGGCTTCCTCCCCCGCCGAGTCGAGGCGTTCAGTCAGCACGGGCGTATCCACCAGATCGGGCGAGATGGCCGTAACGGCGACTCCCAGTTTGCGCCATTCAATCGCGGTTGCAATCGAGGCGTTCCGCAGTCCGCCCTTCGCCGCGGAATATAGCGCGTTGCCAGGCGTTGGCGAAACTCCCGCCAGCGAAGCGACGTTGACGATGTGACCCGCCTTCTGTTTGAGCATCACTTCGCCGACGAGTTTCATCCCGATCAACGCGCCTTTGAGGTTGATGTCAATCACGCGGTCAATCGCGTCGAGGGGCTGGTCGCGCAAAAATAGCGGACGATTCGCGCCAGCGATGTTGAACAGATGGTCAATGCGCCCGAAGCGCTTCAGCGTCTCTTCGATGAGCGCCTGCCATTGTTCGGCTGAGCGGATATCGAGCGCGCGCAAAATAATTTGCTCGTTGGGCGCAAAGGCAGAGCGCAGTCCCTCCATATTTGAATCGGCGAGTACCAATTGATACTCGCCGATTTTCTTCGAGAGGACTTCCGCCCAATGTTTGCCGATTCCGCTGGCGGCGCCAGTGATGATGGCGACATGGGCGGTCATATTTTGACCTCTTGCATAAGAAGGTTTTGCTTAGCCACAGAGTCCACAGAGATCTATGAGAAAATCTTTGCTCTTCTCTGCGTACTCTGTGTTCTCTGTGGCAAGAGACCTTTCAAAAGATATTTCTTACTTCAAGTTTGCCATCTCGCGGGCTTTCGCTTCATTGACGCGGAGCATCAACACCCAGCCCGCGAAGAGGAATACGGCAATGGATAGAAGCGCGAGCCTGTGACCCGACTGTTCAGCCAACAACGCCGCCTGTCCCTGCGACTGATACCAGAGGGTCAACTCCGCCGCGAGCCAGCCGAAGATGGCGGGACCGATGAACGAGGATGTTCGTCCTGTTAGCGCGAAGAAACCGAAGAACTCGCCGCTCTTGCCAGGCGGGCTGAACGTGGCGACCATCGCGCGGCTGACGGATTGCACGCCCGCCATCGCCGCGCCGATGAACGCGCCGATGATGAAGAAGTGCGTCTGATTTTGGGCGAAATACATCGCGCCGATGCACGCCGCCATCAGGAAGATGGAAATCGTCAGCGCCTTCTTGCCGCCCAATTTATCTTGCAGGTTTCCGAAAATCAACGCGCCGACCACATTCGTGGCTTGCACAACGATGAAGAAGATGATCAAGCCCGTCTGCTCCAAGCCGAACAACACCGCGCCGAGAATCGCGGCAAAGTCGAGGGCGATAATCACGCCTTCGTTATAAATCAGATAAGCCAGCATGAACTTGAGGAATTCTTTGAATCCGCGCGCGGCTTTGATCGTCCCGCTCAGTTGCTTGAACGCAATGCTGATGTAGTTCTCGCCTGCGGGCAAGGCTTGCGGCTGGGCGCGCTCCTTCAGCCAGCGGAAGATTGGAATGGACGCGAGCGCAAAAAATATCGCGGTGACAATCAACGTGCTACGCACCACGAGCAAATCGCTCTTAGACATCAAAATCGGCGGAAGAATGAGGAGGAGGATGACAATGCCCCCCGCAGAGCCGATCGCCCAGCCCGTCCCCGCGATGCGCCCCGTCTCTTCGGGCGCGGCGATCTCAGGCAGGAGCGCGTCGTAGAAAACCTGCGCGGCGCGGTAGCCGAGTTCCGATAAAAGGAAGAAGAGGATCGCAGTCGCAATCGTCCCTTTTTGGGTGAAGAATAATAAAGCGGTGAACACGACCGAAAGCGCGGTGAAAAAGAAGAGAAATTTTTTCTTCGCGCCCGAATAATCGGCAATCGCTCCCATGATCGGCGCGGCAATGGCGACGAGGATCATCGCAACCGAGATACTCAAGCCCCACAGGCGCGAGCCTTCCGCGCCGCCGACCACTTGATTCTTGAAGTATGTCGAATAGACCGCCAACAGCACGACCGAAGCGTAGGCCGAATTTCCGAAATCGTACAAGTACCACGCCATGCGCTCGCGCTTCGTGGATTTGACTTGCGGAACAGTGTCTGCCATCTTCACTTCCTCCTCGCCGATATGAAATTGTCTTACATTTCGCGCAAGTATATCATGGGGAAAAAAGACTTCCGAGGGCTTGAAAAATAAGGGCGCGCTAAAAGTATATAGATGGGTTTCACCACAGGAAGGAACCCCTAACCACGGAGACACGGAAACACGGAGAAAAGCAATTAAAAAAACTCCGCGACTCGGTGTCTCCGTGGTTAGTCTATTGAGCTACCTCCAACTTTTGAGTGCTCCCAAAAATAAGGGGGGTGGCGCTAGAGTGTGTGAAACCACAGAGCGCGCAGAGAATTTGAGATTTTCTCTCTATGGACTCAGTGATCTCTTTGGCGAAGAGAACTTTACACACACGTTTCGCCACTCCCAGAAATGAGAATCAATGTTGGGCTCCAAAACCGCAAGGTATAATCGGAGCATAGCGAATATGGACATCCAACCTCTCCACACAAAGATCGACAAGACCATCCAGTTGACTACGGGCGTTCTCGTGCTGGAAAGTTCGATCGGATACCCGCGCGGCGAATCCAACCTGTATCAGGTTGCCCCAAACGGAAAGATCCTCTGGAAAGCCGAAGCCCCGGAAGGCAACACCTATTTTTCGCGGGTCAAACTTAATGATGACGGCGAGACATTTTCCGCCTACACGGTACACGGTCACGCCTGCGAATTGGATCTGAGAACGGGGAAACTCATCAGCTTTACGAGTATCCAATGATCCGAGGCTTTCTCAACCAGCCGTGGTTTCTGTGGGCGGGGCTTGCCATGATCCTATCCATCGTGTGGGTCTTTGTGGGACCGCATACAAAAATGCCAGCCGCGCCGGGTTTTCGTTATTTCATCATCCGCTGGGGTCACGCGCTGACGTGGCTTCTGTTGGCGGTGAATTTCCTTCTGCGTGGGATGAATCCGTCGTTCAATGGAACAGCAAATTCGATCGCGGCGATAGGCGGATTGGCGTATCTGCTGTTTGTGGTAATGACGTTTGTTGTAAAATAAATTAGGACTTTCGCTTTTCCTGCTCTAAGGCGGTCTGCCTGCACTGAGCCGCAGGCAGACCGCCTACGAGCGAAAGTTCTGTAAATAAAATTGCTTCAGGAGTATCCCTTTGAAAATCATCGCATGTATCAAACAAGTCCCCGACTCGGAGGCGAAGATCAAAGCCGAGAACGGGCAGATCAACACAGGCGACTCGCCGCTGGTCATCAATCCATTTGACGAGTACGCGGTGGAAGGCGCGCTTCAGCAAAAGGAAGCGACGAATGGCACAGTCACCGCGCTGTGCATCGGATCCGAATCCGCGAAGGAGGCGTTGAAGCACGCGCTTGCCATGGGCGCGGATAACGCAATCCTTGTTTCGGATCCATCGCTCAACAATATGGATACCGTTGGCGCGGCGCGCGTCCTTGCCGCGGCGATTCAAAAAATCGGCGACGTGGACATGGTCGTGTTCGGACGGCAAACTCTCGACAACGGCTCAGGACTCACATCCGCGCAGACCGCGCGCGCTTTGGGGTGGTCACTGCTGGGGTTGGCGGGGCAGATCAAAGTGCAGGAAAGAAGCGTGACTGTCGAGCGAGTCATTGAAGAGGGCAGGCAAACCGTCAAAGCGAATCTGCCCGCAGTCATCAGCGTTGTGCAAAGCATCGGCGAGCCGCGCTATCCGTCGTTCATGGGAATCCGCAAAGCGTCGAAAGCAGAAATCCCTGTGTGGTCGCTGAGCGATTTGGGAATTGCCGCGCCCGAGGCGATCATCAAACGCAGTGAGTTGATGAACCCGCCTGCGCGCGATACATCGGTTGAAATTATTTCTGGCGAAAGCCCCGCCGAGATCGCCGATAAACTTGCCGACAAACTCATCGCGGAGAAAGTGTTATGAAAATTTTTGTTTATGTTGATCATTTCAAAGGCGAGGCGCAAGCAACGTCGTGGGAGGCGTTGGGACTCGCAAAAAGTTTTGGCGCGACAACCGCTCTGGTTTTTGGATCGAGCGTTGATGATGTTGCAAAAGCCGCGTTGGAATATGGCGCGGATGAAGTCCTCGTTGCAGACGATTCTGCCCTTTTGGATTTTCGCGCTGAGGCGTACGCTTCGACTCTTTCCGCGCTCGTCTCATCTTCGACGCCCGACCTGATTCTGTTCCCCACAACGACTCGCACCCGCGAACTCGCCGCCATGTCTGCCGTGGATTTGAACACCAACGTGATCACCGACGCGACAGCCGTTGAAGTGAACGGCGACGCTTCGTCTCCGCTCAGCGCGATTGTTGTGACTCGACCGATCTATGAAGGTAAGTTGTTTGAAAAAGTAACCGCCTCCGCGAAACCACAGTTAATCACATTACGCGGACGCGCATTCCCAAAACCAGAAAAAGTCGCTGGCAAAACTGGAACGATCACAAAAGTTGAAGCGAAGACCGACGCGCTCACAACTGTCGAGGGCTACAGCGTCGCGGATGTTGGCGTCAGTCTGAACGACGCAGGCATCATCGTCTCAGGCGGGCGCGGCGTATCGAACAATCCATCCCTGCAACCGCCTGCCGACCTCGACGATAAGCAAGCCGAAATCTGGCGCGCGCATCAAGGATTCAAACTCGTCGGCGAACTTGCATCTACTCTCGGCGGCGCGGTTGGCGCATCTCGCGCGGCAGTGGACGGAGGCTATATTCCCTACTCGAATCAAGTGGGGCAAACTGGCAAAGTCGTCGCGCCTGATGTGTACATCGCGTGCGGCATCTCTGGCGCGATTCAACACTTGGCGGGAATCCGCTCTGCGAAGTTGGTTGTTGCCATCAACAAAGACCCCGATGCGCCGATCTTCAAGGTCGCGCGTTACGGCGTGGTTGGCGACTTGTTCCAGATCGTCCCCGCGTTGACGGAAGCGTTCAAGAAGAAATTGGGAAAGTAAAAAACACGAAAACATTCAAAATCGAAAAAACAAAGAAAGACCTCCAATCTTTGAAAGGAGGTCTTTCCTTGTTTAATGATCAATTCGTTTTGGGCTTCACCAACCGCCAGCCTATGATTGCCGCGATTACCATTAATAACAGCAAGACCATTCCGCCGCAGATTCCCGCCGCAGTAAAGGACGCGCCCAGCCCCTTCAATGCAATTTCTTCGTTCGGCACAACCTTCTGGCTTCCGTCTTCAAACGTGCATGTCCATTCCTCTTGATGCCCGCTCATACCACTGGGACTCGTAGTCACTGGACCTGAATTGTATTCATCCTGCGAAATAGACACCGCGCTTGGGCACACAGCCCAGCCCGTCAGTTTATCAAACACAGGCGGCATACCTACCAGCATCGCGCCTCCCACTGGGACGAAGAAAATTAGCGATCCACCTCCGATCAACAGAACCAACAACGCGCCAATACACGACCCATGCCAGCGTTTCATACATTCTCCTTGAACCGAAATGATTACTCGCAGGATTATAGCAACAAAAAAACGCGGGGAGCATGTACTACTCCGCGCGTTTCATGGTTGTTTTCAAATTAGGCATAGACCGGCATCTCGACCTGATACGCCAAAGGAAGCAGACTCTCAAATTTTTTCAACGCGGTTCTCAACTGCATTCGCGCGCGGGCAAGACGGCTCTTCACCGTCCCCACCGGCACGCGCGTCACTTGCGCCGCTTCTTCATACGACATCCCCTCGATATCCACAAGAATCACAGCCAGTCGGTAATCCGGCGTTAGAGCGCGGATACAACTCTGGAGGACTTCCCGCACCTCTGAAGATTCAGCCAATTCTTCGGGTCCCGCCGAAAGGTCCATCATCCAGGCTGGCGATTCGACCTCCTCGCCTTCATTGTTGAATTGTTCGAGCGGCGTGGCAATGTGACGTTTCTCGCGCCGCAGTTCATCATAACTGGCATTGATCGCCACCCGCGCCAGCCAACTTTTGAACGACCCGCCGCGAAACGACCGGAGACTGTTGAAAGCCTGGATCAACGCGTTCTGGGTGGCATCCTCCGCGCTGCGTTCGTCGCGCGTGACGCGCACAGAGACGCGATACATCATATCCTGATACTTCAACACAAGCAGATTGAACGCATCCAGGTCGCCGCGCTGGGCGGTGGCAATCAACATGGTTTCGGTGTCGGGATAGGTTTTCATACGTTTATCATACTCCCCCAATGTTACAAGCCTGTCGCAAAGTTGTCACAGTTTTGTGACATACAAAAATTACGCCAATCTTCGCTGACAGATGAAGAACTGATGTTACGCAGTTGAAGTCAGTCTAAGTCTCTGTAACGCGACATTCATGTCGCCTGTGCCAAGGACAACTTGAAAAGCGAGATAAATCTCGCAGTACGAACCGTATCGAAAAAATCATCGTCTCGGCAAGCGGAGAGAAAAAACTGTCCCGCGCGGTTCTGCCTGGCTGGAGCGAGCCCCGCATCCTCCGCCGTGCAAAATGGCTATACGATTGACAAGCGCAAGCCCCAACCCGCTCCCCTCTGTGCTCCGCGCATTCGATCCGCGATACAACTCCTCGAATATTTTCGACATATCGTCGGATGCGATGCCCGCGCCCGAATCTGCCACCTCGATGACGATTGCCCTGCCGTCTTCGAGCGCGCGCACCTCCACCGAATCATTCACGGAGGTGAACTTGAGCGCGTTTTCGACGAGGTTATACACCGCGAGCACAAGCAGGTCGCGGTCGCCGGTGAGCATGGGGAACGGCGAGGGGATTTTGGGAATCAGCAGGCTGATGCTCCGCCCTTGGTGCGCGGGAGTGGCGCGCGCCGCGTCCACCACATCATCGAGCAGGTCCGGCACGTTGACCGCATACCGCTCGATGGGGCGCTCGTCGAGGTCGGCGAGTTTTCGCAGGTCGGTAAGCAGGCGCGTGAGGCGTTCGACCGCCTTATCCGCGTTTTGTCCGGCTTGCCGGCGTTCATCTACCGCTTGCGCCTCTTGCAAGTTGACGAGGGCGGCGCGCAACCCGGTAAGCGGATTTTTTATCTCGTGATCGAGCCGCCTCAAGAAGTGACGTCGCTTTTGTTGCGCGTCTTCCACGTAATCGGCGTAGAGCGTATGCGCCTCGTCCACGCGCCGTTTATCCCAATACCGGACAAGGAGAATTCCGCCTGTTATAAAAAAACCCAGCAGGAACGCAACCAGCGCTGTGTTCCGAATCGACAAGCCAATCACCAAACCAAAGATGCCAATGTCGATTGTTGTAAGTGTGGGAGGCGCGAACGGGATCAGAAACCACGCCAGTCCGGCGAGGAGCAGACCCACCCACATCGGCAGTGTCAGTTTTGCGTACCTCAACCATTTCCGTGAAAGCCGGCGCATTTACCCTTCCCCATACACCGATGCGATGAAACGGTAGCCTTCGCTCGGAATGGTTTCGATGAATCTCGGCTCGGAGGGATCATCGTCTAGCGCGCGGCGGAGTTCTGCCATGCGCGTGTCTACGGTGCGTGTGCCGGCGGGGTATTCCCACCCCCATACCGCATCCAGCAGGCGTTCGCGCGAAATGGCTTCATCGGGATGGGTCATCAGGTATTCCAGCACAGCAAGCGCTTTGGGTGTGAGTTCGATGGTTTCGCCGGAGAGGGTGGCGCGGCGCGCGCGGCGGTCCAACACAAGTTCGCTGGCAGTGAGCAACCATGCCGAGGATAAAGATCGTTCACCGGGGCGCGCCCGCCGCAATACCGCGCGGATGCGCGCCAGCAATTCGTGCGGGTCGAATGGTTTATTGAGATAATCGTCTGCGCCTTCTTCGAGGGCGAGGGCGCGTTCGGATGCTTCGCCAACTTTTGTGAGCAGGATCGTCGGAGTCCAGATGTTCAGCTTCCGCAAGCGTCGTAATGTTTCGCGGCCATCCATACGGGGCATGAGCACATCGAGGATGATCAACTCGGGATGATGCGCTTGCGCTTTTTCGAGCGCGGTCACGCCATCGGATACTACCAGCACATGAAAGCCGGCGCGTTCGAGGAATGGCGCGAGGCTATCCGCGATGGTGGGGTCGTCGTCGGCGAGCAGGATGGTGGAACGGTCGATAGACATAAGGTGAACGTCCCGCAGGTTTTCACTAACACAAAAAACAGTCTATTAAACCTGCGGGACGATACATCGAAGAGAGAGGGAAAAGTTTGAGGCTAGTGAAAAGCCCGGTCTAACCGGACCAGGCTGGAGCTTGCGCTGAGCGAGTCGAAGCGTTGGAATAGAGGCGATACATCCTATTGGAAAAATCCAAAGGTGTTGATGATCTGATCGAAGATCGCCGACTCGACGTTCTTGTCGAAGACTGGCGGAGGCGTGGGCAGGTTGCCAGGATTGACCGATTTGAGAACGAACGCGAGATTGACGCAGGCATTGTTGCTCACGGTGGAATAACTGACCCAATCGAAGAAACTTCCCGCCGCGCCCTCCGAGCCGCTCTCTTTGAGGAATTGCGCGCCGTTGATCGTGACGTTGCCCGATGAGACGGGAACGCCGCTTGCATATTTACACTCGGCGGCATTGTCAGTGATCGTGACGGCGAGATATTTTTCGCGCAGGTTGGTGTTCGGGGCAAATTGCAAATCGGCGCGACCGGAGTTCTCAGACATGCCAGCCGACGCGTCGGGCGGAATTTTGACAAAGAATTTGTATTTGTCGTTTTGGAAACGATTCCATGATCCTAACGGGTCGGGCGTGCCGGTCTGTGTGGGCGCAGAGGAGGGCGTGGGTGTGAATGTTGGCGCGCCGCCGCATGGCAGTGGAGGCGTGGGGGTCGGCAGATTTTCGGTGCGCGAGTTATTTTGTTCATTGCTCTCAGCAACCGAATTGCCCGGATCAACCGCCACTGTGGCTGGGTTGGCAAAACTTGTGAAGTACACCGATTTGGATTCGCCCACGGCCAAGCCAGCGACAGTTTGTTGCGCGCTCCCCGACTGCACAACGAAACTACCCGCTGGCGCCTGTCCGCTGTTCGTGACGCTGACGCGCAAGCCCAATGCTTCACCGGGATTGAAACAGCTCGGGTTCGGGAACGACACGTTGAGGGAATTGATGGAAAGGTCAGGCAGCGCGCCTCCGCCACCGGTTGGGCGGAAGATATGCGGACCCACCCACAAAGCCCGGTCGCCGGCAGCGGGACCGACCGCCAACGCGGTGAGAATGAATTTCACATCTTTGCCAGCGAGCGCGGAGAGATCAATATCCACATTGAAGGTTTGTCCTTCGTAGCGTTCAAGGAACGGACCCCACAAGGTGAAGATTGGGTCGCTTCCTGTTTGATAATCGAGGCGGTAGGCAACGTAACAGAGGGTCGAGCCGCCTTCACATCCGATGGTTGCGCGGAAGCGGTCGCCGCTTTGCACTCTGAAGGCGGGGAAGAATCCCTGAATGTATCCACTTGAAACGTTTTGAGGGAAAGTGAGTATGCTTGGGCGATTGTCGGTTGCGCCAGTCTCAAGTTTTGGGTTTGAGAGTTTTAACACGAAACCTTTTGCATCGCCATCGGCGCCAGGGCATTGCAATTGACCCGCGCCGCTGAACCACGTGCCGGCGCAGGCGTTCGTCGCGAAATCATAACCGAGGCCGGGCATGGGCGTGGCTGTCGGACCCGCCGTGCTTGTTGGCGTAGCGGAGGTCGGCGTTTTGCTGGGTCCGCCGGGCGTTACTGTTGGACCTGAAACTTTGACATCCACCCACCAGGGCTTGTTTGCTTGCGCGCCGATGCCGAACAACGCGCCGCTGGCATTCTTGAACATCCAGTATCCGCGATATGAACCGGCGGCGGAGGGCGCGATCATCGGCACGGAAATGTCGATGGTCTGCCCCACTTCCACCGCGCGCGAGAACGCCGCGGCAGTGGGCGCGCCCATTTGCTCGCCGCTGAAGAATACCATTTGGTATGAAGTCGCCCACGCGCATGAGCCGACGTTTTTCAATCGCCACGTTTTGGTGAAGGTTTGACCCGGCGCAAAGGTTGTGCCATCGGGCACGGTGATATCAGAGACAAACTGAACTTTATCGCATGAGGATGGTTGAACGGTCTGTGTGACCGGGGCGGGAGTTTTTGTCGGCGTGGAGGTGAGAGGCGTGCCCGTCACGGTTGGAGGCGGAGGAGGAACGGTTCCCTTCCGGACGATGACCGGGCTGCCCCATAGGGCGCGGTCGCCAACGGGCGAGCCATACGCGGAAATATACAAAATGAATTTGACATCCTGACCCGCAAGCGGAGAGAGGTCGATGTTCGCGTCGTAGGTCAGCCCTTCATAGCGTTCGCGGAATGTCCAAAACGTGCGGATCGTGCTCCCCACTTCGTAATCGAGCCGATAGGCAACATAGCAAGACGTCGCATTGAATTCACAACCCACGCGGGTCTGGAACTTATCGCCGCTCTCCACCTTGAAAGCGGGATAACGCGCCTGAATGAAACCGTTCGTGAGATTTTGCGGGGCGAACAACAAGCCCGCCTGCGCCATCTCGACGCCCGATTCGAACTTCGGCTTGTCTTTCTTGATCGCGAAACCTTTCGCATCGCCATCGGTGCCCGGGAACGAAAGCCCGCCCGCCCCGCTCGACCAGGTGGCTTCATTTGCCTTCGCGGTAAAGTCATACGCCACATTCGTGGTTGAAGAACCAACCACATTGATCTCGACCCACCAGGCTTTGTTGGCGTTCACGCCGATGCCAAACAATGCCCCCGAGGCATTCTTGAATTTCCAATAACCGATGTAGTGACCCGCCGCGCCTGGCGCGGTCATGTTCACGGTGATATCAATGATCTGACCAGGGGCGATATTATTTGCAAAATTACTGGAGGCAGTGGCGCCCATCTTCTCACCGGTATCGAAAACCAGCGAATAAGAGGTTGTCCATGTGCAGGTGCCGACGTTCCTCAATTGCCACACTTTGGTAAATGCCGCGCCGGGGTCAAAACGGGTGCCGTCGGGAACAGTTACGTCAGCGACAAACTGCGCCCGATCAGTGCATGATTGCGCGGCAGTCGCGGATGACACCGTTGCGGCGGCAGGCAATAGCGACAATACCATCGCAAACAACGTCATAATAGAAAGGGCTTTGAATCGGGTTTTCATAGGATTCTCCTCTTGTTCCAAGTGATTACGACGACAGAGATGTCGAAAAGTTCCTCAGTGACTATACGCCTCTAGTATATCTTTTCTTTAACAATTGTTCAATATCGGTTCGATGACTCTTTTCTCCTCTTATAATACAGCCATGCCCAGAATGATTCTCCATCTCGACCTCGATGCTTTCTTCTGCTCTGTGGAAGAGACGCGCAACCCCGAACTACGCGGCAAAGCTTTCGCCGTCGGAGGCAGACCCGAAGAAAGAGGAGTCGTCGCCTCTTGTTCATACGCGGCGAGACGGAACGGCGTGCGCAGCGCGATGCCGATGAGCCAAGCGCTTCGACTCAGCCCCGGGCTGATCATCGTCTCCGGGCGTCACCGCGCCTATAGCGACGTATCGCGCCAAGTGATGCAGAGACTCCACGACCTCACCGCGTTGGTGGAGCAAATTTCAATTGACGAAGCCTTCCTCGATATTTCAGATATTCGCGAAGGATACCAACGCATCGCCCGCGGACTTCAGACTCGCATCCGCGA
>CASGHD010000016.1 GCA_949319575.1 uncultured Anaerolineales bacterium
GTCCGCGTCAAAAAAAGTAGTTAAGAAACACTTTCTAATGTATAAAACAACGGTCACTTTGCGCAAGCGACCGTCACCTCTCGATCAACCGATTCAGACTAGAACGCTTTGACCGCGTCGTCGAGGCTCGAAAAAATCTCGAACGCGTTATCAAACCCGACCATCTCCAAAACATTTTTGATCTGTTCGCCGGGATTCAACAATTTGACGTGTTGTTGTTTGCCGGACTCTTTGGTCTTTCCCAGAGAGCGATACGTCGACCAGCCCGCCTCGGCATCCGGCAATGGTTCGCCACGCGCCATCAAGGCAATACTGTGAATCGCCACCAAGCCCGCGCTGGAGATATACGTCAAACTGCTCATATCCACCAAAAAATCGCGCGCGCCGGTGGCATACAACTCCTTCGCCTTATCGATCACCTGCTGAAAATTCTGCCCATCCACTTCACCGCTCAACCCCACGATAGTCACTTCCACACGACTGGTTTGTTTTGAAACGACAATCTCCATGGTTCCTCCTTCGAAGCAGAGAATGCGCCCATTATATACCGTCTTTGCGCTCCAAACGCGCCAACCGATGCGCAATTTCCTCCAGCCAGTGTTTGCGCTCGTACGCCGGCAGGTCGGCGCGTTCCGCCTGCTTGCGCGCCGACTCCGTCCACTTGAGCGCGGCTTTCACATCGCGCATTGTATGCTCGTGATATTTCGCCAGCTCGATATGGGCATACATATGACCCGCCTTCGCCGCCTTCTTCCATAAGCGCGCCGCCTCCGCATAATCGCCGCGCTTCTTTTGCAGGATGGATAACCGCCTCACCGCCACGTGGAAATCTGCCTCGCCCATCGGCGACTCGAGTCCACGCTCGTACAAACGCGCCGCCTCCTCGCGGCGACCCAGGTCCTCGAACAGTTTTCCGAGCGCGACAAAATCCAGCCCGTGTTGCACTTTGCCCTCATACGGATTCTCCACCATCTCGTTCATGTGCGCAAGCAACGCCGCCATCGCCACCACATCCATGGCGTTGTGATAGAACACCCCTGCCAACGGAGTCGCGTCGCCTGTGCGCAGATAATCAAAATACAGCCAGGGGATTTCGTACCCGGGCGCTTCTTCGCTCGAACGCTTCATTCCCAGCACGTGCTCTTCAAGATATTTCAACGCCCGCGATTCGAGACGGTCACGCCACAAACGCCGCGCCAGCGGAAGCAGGTCCAAATGAGAATACCCCTCGAACGGGCAGAGCGTATCGTGTAACCTGTATCGTGTTCTGAGTAATGGCGCATCGAAGGCTTTGCCATTGAATGTGACCAACACCTCGCACGGCGCAAGGAAGTTTGCCACCCCATCCAACACCGCCGCTTCTTCTGCCGGGTCGCGCATGAAGAATTGCTTCAACACGAATTGATCGTCTACGAAGCGAGCCACACCGACGAGAAACGCATAGGTGCCAGTTCCACCGGAGAGACCGGAAGTTTCGGTATCGAGGAAGGCAAATTTAGAGACTGGAAGACTGGAGACTTTCTCATCGCTTGCCCATTGCGCAATCAACGAAAGAGGGAAAGTGGAAAGCAGGGTTGAATTGCCATAATAATAGTCTTGAGGAAAATTTTGTTCCGCCACGAACACCTCGCCGCGCGGGGTGGGGAGGAAACTTCCCCGAACGACCGAGTCGATGGCAGGCGAATCAGGCTTCCCCTGAGTATGATCGAAGGGCTTCCCCTGCGAAAGAGGCGGAATCCCTTTTTTGACGCCGAGCGACTTGAGTTTATCCGCAAGAGAGGGCTTGGAATTCATTCGATCCTTCTGTACGATTATAACCAAACAAGCCCGTCGCGTTGCGCGACGGGCTTGCGAAAGGCAGTATATTTTAGTTGTCGTCGAAATTTTCGAGTTCGTCCCATTCCGCCTTGGGCATGGCGATCACGAACAGCCTGCCCCACGTCGAAACCCCGTCCTTTTCGATGCAGGTCTGAAAGGTGACGTATCCATCGCTGACGAAGACGCGTTTGAACATCTGGTTGACCGTCAGGGTTTCATTGCGGTCCAAATTCTGAAAAGAACTGTAGGGACTGTTGGGTTGCACCGCCTGATATTGCAGGATCTCAAACACAACAAAAATCTCCACCTTCCCGTCGCCGTACACGATTCGCACTTCATCGCCAGCTTCAAGATTGAAAAAGGATTCGCCGGCAAGATAATTGTGAGCCACGAGTCCCACCGTGCCATACCCTGCCGCCATGCGGAATTGAGTAACGCGATCCTCCTTGCCCGAAAGAAACCCTGGGTTATCAAGCGGTTGTTGTGCCACACGATACGCCATCACGTTTGGGACGTAGACGCCGCGCACTACATTCTCCTCCCCGGTTTGAACGGAATCAACAAAATCGGAAAAATTGGGTAGCGCGGCGGCGTCCTGGCCCGTCATTGCCAGCGCGGGCATCGCGTTCAACAGAAGCGACACAACCAGGCTGAACAGGATGCCGGCTCGGATGAGCCAGCGGGTATTTTCTTGTTTGAGCGCCATTTGAAACCTCCGTTTCGATAAAGGCGCTCAACATCAATCCGACAATGTGGCATTGTCTTCGGCAACCTGGCAATCGTAGCCACACTCGCATGTGACGATAGACCCATGGCTTTGCGTCCCCGCCTTTCGGCGGGTTTGCCTTTATCAAACAAATATAATTTGACCCAATAAAAAGCGAGCCCGGCAATGGATGCCAGGCTCGCAGAAATAAACATGGAAATGTTTCTTCGGCAACCTGGCTGTCGTAATCCCGCGAGGCGGGGTTGTAGACCCATGGCTTTGCGTCCCCGCCTTTCGACGGGTTTGCTCTTATCGGATATTGTTGAACACACTATATCAGAAGGTTACAGGTTTCCGCTTTGCATTTTGGTTATATCGGCTTACAGGGTTGCAATGGGGTGGGAAGAACGTAGACGCGTAGACAAGTAGATAAGTAGACAAGTGGACAAGAGACAAGTAGATAAGTAGATAAGTAGAAAGTGGACAAGTAGACAAGTAGACAAGTGGACAAGTGGACAAGTAGACAAGTGGACAAGAGACAAGTGGACAAGAGACAAGTGGACAAGTAGACAAGTAGACAAGTGGACAAGTGGACAAGTAGACACGCGCACAAGTTGTCCTTGTATACGTGTTTACATGTTTCCGTGTTTACCCATGCGCTCCCGCCTGTGCTACACTTGAAAACTCGCGCATAATGAACAACGCTACTTCACATCAACGCCTCCCCACGTGGGTTAAATTGCTTTACGGCTCGGGCGATTGGGGCATCTCCAGCATCGGCATGATGCGCTCGATCTTCCTTGCTATCTATCTCACCGACGTGGTCGGGCTGGAGCCGCGCCTTGCATCCTACGGAGCATTGCTCGGCATCGTCTGGGACGCGGTGAACGATCCCATCATCGGCATTCTCAGCGACCGTCTGCAATCGCGCTGGGGTCGGCGGCGTCCATTTTTATTGTGGTTTGCAATTCCCTTCGGCTTGAGCTTCGTCATCCTGTGGTCTGCGCCAAATTGGGATAGCCAAATCGCGTTATTGGTTTATGTGACTCTTTCTTTTATGATCTCCGACACGTTGACGACTCTCGTCACCGTCCCGTTTCTTTCGCTGACCCCCGAGCTGACTCCCGATTACGACGAACGCACCTCGCTGACGAGTTTCCGTTCTTTCTTCCAGTTGGTTGGCGCGCTTTCCATGGTCATTGCCGCCCCTTCGATCGTTGACATGGTCCTTGAAGCCGGCGGCACTCAACAACAGGGATTTATGACCGTCGGCGCGCTCTTTGGCGCGATCGGCGCGATTCCCTTGATCCTGATCGGGTTGTTCATCCGCGAACGCGCCAAACCCGAACAGACTGAATCCATTCCATTCCGCGAGACGTTGCGCATCGCCTGGCAGAATATTCCCTTCCGTTATTCGGTGGGAATCCATTTGCTCAACTGGTCGGCAGTGGATGTGGTCGCGGTGACTTTCCCATATTTTCTGCTCTATTGGGTTGCACAAGGAGATTTGCTTGCCGGGGTCACCATCGCCGGAGTCGAACTCGCATACGAGTCCGCGTTCTTCGGAATTTTGATGTCTGTCTGCATTTTGTTCGTGCCATTCTGGTTGTGGTTGTCGAAAAAACGAAACAAGCGCGAGGCGTACATCCTCGGCATGTGTTTCTGGGTCATCGTGACGTTTATGATCTATACCATTCAACCCGGTCAAACAAATTATCTGCTTCTTCTCGCTGCCCTCGCAGGGATCGGCGTATCCGCCGCGTACACGCTGCCCGATTCCCTGTTTGCGGATGTGATCGAATGGGACGAACTTCGCACCCGCCGCAGGCAGGAGGGAATTTTTTACGGCATCCGCGCGCTGATCCGCAAGTTGACCGGCGCGTTGATGATCTTCCTCACGCTGCAAGCGTTGGGTTGGTCGGGCTATGTTTCCCCACCCGCGGAAGCGCTTCAATTCACACAAAGCGACTCGGCGCTGCACATGATCCGTTTGCTGGTTTCGCCGTTTGGCGCGATCATGCTTTCAGGGACGATCCTCCTCGCGTGGTTATTTCCGCTTTCGCGCGAAAAGCATCATCGCATTCAGCGGCTGCTCGAACGACGAAGAGAACGAGGGGTTAATAGTTCATCCAGCAGTTCAACTGCTGGATGAACGCGACTAAAACGCAAACCCAAAAGCAACCGCCATCCCACACAACATCACATCGAAAATAACGAGTAACAGCCACATCAGCCACTGCGCGGGCGCCTTTTTCTCCAGCACGGCATCGGATGGATTGTTCGGGTCGTAGAACACCATCACCTGCGCGCCTTGCGGGTAGCGATTCACAACTTTCCCCGCGCCCGTTCCGCCCACTTCCATGCCCGGCGCGATCTTTGCTCCCTGATACGACTGCCCGCCGACCTGATACGAATATTGCACAACAGGATAATTCGTCGAACCGTCGCTTGAACTCCTGCGCTCCAAATAGGATGCCAGCACCGTTCCCATCGCGGACGACCATCCCTGCACCGCCGCCATCTTGCGCTGCGTGAAAATGATAATGGCAAGAAAGATCACATTCAATATCACGAAAACACAACCGATGATTCCGACCGTAAGCAAAGAACTGTTATTCATGTCAACTCCTTTGTTATTGAGTACTGCGCGCTACGTATTGCGTAACAACCATCGATTGAGAAAAATCTCCAGTCTCCAATCTCCAATTCCCTAATTCTCCATTCCTCAATTACCAATTACTATTTACCAATAACTCCCTCACCTCACCGTCACCTGCGCCACCGCGCTATCCACACGCTGATCCGTTCTCACAACCTGTAACTGTATGGCATACAACCCGCTCAAGCCTTGCGTGTTCCACTCGGCGAGTAGACCATTGGTCACAGGCGCGTTACCTTCGCCGATCTGAATCCACTCTTGCGGATTGAGTCCCTGCCCGATCAACACGCGATACGATGCAAAATCCGCGCCAGATGCCGTGCCGTTGACTTGCACCACGCCTCCAACCTCCGCAAACAATTCAGGGAAAGTAATGTTCACATCGGGGTTTGTCGGCGGCGCTTGAATGACATCATACGATGAAGGCGGAATCGCCACCCCCGCGCTCTCTGCCCACGCGCGCGCATCGGATGGCACGACGAGATATACGCGCTCTTCAATTAATTGCGGCAAGGTAAACACAGTCGCGAGCAAACCCGTCTCGCGGTTGATCGCATACTTGCGATACATGTTGTCGGCTTGCACAGGTTCATTGCCTTGCAAGAAAACTTCATTCACCACATTCGGGCAATCCGTCGTCGGCAACATCCCCGATGGGTCGCACACGTTGATCACGGAAACACCCGCAGGCAATGACCAATCTTCCGCTGGCAAATTTTGCGATGCAATTTGCATCAACGCATTCCACAACACAGGCGCGACCCCCCTCTGTCCCCCCTGAAGGGGGGAAGAACGCGAACCAGCCCAAACAGCAACGACGCGCGAAGGTGAATAACCAATCGTCCACGCGTCGAGCGCGTCGTCGGTTTGACCTAGCATCACCGCGGCGGGTCTGCCTACGTTTAACGCGCTTGAATTATCAGTGCGCGCGCTTGAATCGCTCAGCGAATGATTCATCAAATACGCGAGCGCGGGCGTCACTACAGGTTTCGCTTGCGGCGTCGTCCAATCGAGCCACACGCTGTCATCATTGCCCTCCACTTTCAAAATCGTCACCGACGTAAATTCACCATTGATACTTTGCCCAAAATGCACGCCTTGTTCCGCGAACACGCCATACGCGCTCGCCGCGTCCGCCAACGATAGATCAACATTGCGCGTCAATCCAAACGACGACATGATGTTGTCCACATTTTCGATTCCCATCTGCGACAACACCTGTGCGGCGGGCGCGGGATAATCGTTCACCAACGCCGTTCGCAAACGGATGGGGCCATGATACGCGCCGTCGAAGTTTTGGATTTCCGTTTTACCGGGGATGTCCCAAATTAATGACGCGGGACTCAGCCCTCGCGTGAATCCTGTGAGATAAACAAACGCATCCAACGCGGACCCGGGCTTGTGCGCGCCGACCAGAGGCGTTTCTCGCCCTTCAAACGTTTCTCCGACCACCGCGAGGATTTGTCCCGTTGTTGGGTCAGTGATGATCGCGCTGGCAGATGAATCAGGAATCACAATGGATGGCGGTAGCGCAGACAAGAATCGCAACGAGTCACATTGGATGGATGGGTCAGGCAGACCCGCAAGCCTCGCCGCGTAAAACGCACTTACGCATGAGGCTTGCTGTTGCACATTGAAGTCGAGCGTTGAGATGATCGTCAACCCGCCGCGTTCGATTCGCGCGCGCGGGAATTGCGAATCCAATTGAGTGAGGAGCAGGTTGACGAAAGCCGCGGCAGGCTCAGGCTGGGAAAGAAGCGGAGTCTCGAAGAAGGGAGATTCTCCCAGCGCGTTGGCGGTCGCTTCGTCGGATAAAAATCCAAGAGCCGACATCTTCCGAATCGTTTCTTTACCGCGTTGAAGCGCGACTTGCGGCGCGTCGTGCGGATTCAGACTCGGCGAGTCGCTCACCGCCGCGAGGATGGCAGACTCGGCGGTGGTCAATTGCGTTGCAGATTTTCCGAAATACAATTGCGCCGCGCTTTCCGCGCCGAAGGCATAGCGACCGAAGTGCGCCGAGTTGAGATACCACTCGAGGATCTGCGCGCGCCCAAATTGCGACGTGATCTGCGCGGCGAGGATGCGTTCACGCAGCGCGCGGCGGAGGGAGGGCGGTTCGTTGAAGAGCAGTAATTCGGAGACAAGTTTTTGCGCGAGGGTGTTGTGTAATTGGTAATTGGTAATTGTGGCGAGGTCGTACCCTGAATGATTGTAAAAGTTTGGGTCGGAGGTGGCGATGATTGCATCCGCGAGGGATTGCGGCAGATGTTGCGGATTTGTGTCGCTGAGAGGGATGTAGCGGCGCGATGATTCATCGGGCGCGAAGGTAAATAAAACTGTTTTACCTGTTCGATCATAAATTTTTGTGGGTTGAAGAAGCAATCCGCTTGGAGGATTGAGGAGGATTGGGAGAGTTTGTATCGAGGGCAAATCGCGCGTGAGATTCACATACGCAAACGCAGTGATAATGATGAGCGCAGCAATCAGCAATGAAAGGATCATCCCCGCGCTGAGGAAAGTATTGCGCCTGCGCGACTCGTTTGCTTGCTGTTTAGCGAGTCTACGCTCCCGCCGCGCGCGCAGGATGGGGAGGGTGGAGGGCATGGGGAGAATTGTAAAGGAGGAAGGATGAAGGAGGAAGGCTTGCATTGAGCGAAGCCGAAATGATGAAAGAAAGTGGAAAGTGGAATTGAGGGTAAAATGGACTGTGACGTTGCTACGCATTGATTGAAGTGAAATCGAGGAACAGATGAGTCAAATCTATAAATTGCCCCTTGTCTTGGAGCCGCAACCCGAAGGCGGGTATGTCGTTACCTGTCCTTTGTTACCCGAGTTGATTACCGAAGGCGAAGATGTGCAGGATGCTTTGCAAAATGCAAACGACGCGCTGGCGGCAATTATGGATGGGTTCGACCGCTTAAATAAGCCATTGCCTCTTGCAGTAGGTTAGATGAAATGAAAAACTCCGAGAGAATTTCTCGGAGTTTTTGTTTCTAAGCAGGTCAGTAGTAAAGCTTATCCCTCGATCAAATCTCCCAGCCATTCCATCAAAGCAACTTTTCTAAATCGGGGATCAAAGGTGGCAAGTCGTTTTGGACTGTATCCCACATGACTTTCTCATCCACTTTGAAATAGACGTGGACGATGCGATTCCGCATGGCGCGCATCAAACTCCATGGGATGGAGGTGTGCGCTTCTTCCACCTCTTCAGGGATTTGATTTGCCGCTTCGCCAATGATGATGAAATTCATTTCAACTGCGCGAATAGATTTATCGTCTTCCTTGAAGGATTCAAAATCCATGCCCGCCGTAAATTTCTGGATTTCGGCAATCGCGCTGAGAATATCGCGAATACGGTCCTGCCAACCTCTAGGCGACATGGATCAATTCCCCCATCACGCGCTCGCGAATGTAGGGTTTCAAACTGTCGGGTGTACCTAAATCAACGGGACAGCCGAGTAGTTCCTCAAGATAATCTTGCAAGGCAAACAAGCCGAAATAACCCACAGGGCGGTTGAACTCGACGAGTAAATCCACGTCACTGGCGGTTGTAGATTCGTTTCGCGCTACAGAGCCAAACAGCAACAAGGATTTGACGCCGAATTTTATTTCCATTTCGGCGTTCTTCTGCTTCAAGAGTTGCATGACGACTTCCTGTTTCATTTGGAATATTATACGTCAATCTTCCAACAAATCCCCCAGCCATTCCATTAGCCCGCCCGACTCTTTTCCAGGCAGATCACTTTTCACCTCTCCATTCATCCCGTTGATCAACACGAGATGCTCGCGCCCGCCGAAGGGAAGTTCGGTCATCCACACGGGGAGCAGGGTGAGGCGGAACGATTCGACGACCATGCCCGCCGAGGAGGTTGAGGTAATGTTTACTTGGTTGACGAGCGCTGGCAGTTCGCGTTTGTATTTGGCGAGCGCTTGCGCGCGGGCGTCGAGCGAGGCTTCCGCCATGGGGATGTCGTACACTTCGGCGGGCCAGTCCGCGAGATAGCCCGCTTCGTATGGCTTGACGGCTCTCAACTCAAAGGTGGGAATCAATTGTTGGAACACGCCCGAAAGTTTTCGCGCGGCAGGGATGGGCAGATCGTTGATCTGAACGGGATACGAATTGGAGACGCGCTTCATCCGCATTTCAGATGTTGGCTGACCGAATATACCCTTATCATTTTCATACATTTCGCCCACATACTTGATCTCGCCGCCGAGATCAAACGTCCACAACGGGAGATAAACGCCGCGTGGCAAAGGACGGGGGGACCCCGCCCCTACGTCGGGTTTGATTTTATTTTTCTCGACCCATTCGACCAAATATTTAATTGCGCGTTGTTGATCGAACGCATGAGGGATGACGCCGTCGGGCGCGAGCAATCCTTCCTCCGATTCCCAATTGACAACATACGGCGAATCGCAATACACGCATGTTGTTGAAATTTGCGTGGGCGGCAGGATGAACTCGCATCCGCATCCCTCACAGTGGAAGACTTGTTGATTCAACGGCTTGCCGTGTCCGCGCGCGGTTGCCATGGCGATGATGAAATCTTTCTCGTTCGCAGTTCCGGGTTGTGCTGTGAATTTTTGATTGCGCGAACAGTATTCGCACGTCAACGATCCACCGTCGGGAGAAAACGACATCCGCCCGCCGCATTTGGGACACATGAATCGCTGGGCATCCGCCGCGCGCAATCCCTCAGGCGGGAGGGGAAGATGATTCGGGTCAACGATCTCGTCCGCTTTGAGTTTGCCGTCGAGGATCGCCAGCGCGCGCCGCGCCCGCGCATGTTGCAAGTCATTCGCGAGACAATTTTCCAACGCTTTGCGTTTCTCGGCTTTGTCGTCAATGAGTTGACTCATCCAAAACCACGTTTCGGCGAGGACATCGTGGTCATGGCTCATGTAGGCGGCGCGATCCAAATAGCGGAGCGCGGATTCTTTATGTCCCGCTTTCGCTTCGATGATTCCTCTGCGTAATAATTCTTTTCCGTAATCGCTGAACATCATTACCTCTTCTCCAAGAGAGCGCTTCTTAATTCGTTGTCACCGTTTTTTTGTACACGGATTCCACGGAACACGCGGAAAAGACGATTTTTTAAATCTCTTTCCGTGAAAATCCGTGTAAATTCGTGGCAAAGGATTTTCACGCGGGCTTATCCAAAACGGGATGCTTCTTCTTTAGGGACCCGCGCATACATAATGGATCAACAGATCGCTTCGCTGTTTCGCCACTCCATCTACAATTAATTCACCGGGATAATAATCGCCGCGCGTGAGAAGCGCAATGACCATATCCTGCGAATCGGAGGAATCAGTTGTCAGTTGAATCGTAAACTCCCCGCCGCGCGAATCAGGCGGAGGGTCCGCCCGAATCGTCAGGTAATCTTCCGGCACAATCTCTCGGAAAGGGATGCCTTGTTCAGCGACAATGTTTTGCTTCTCGTCAAATACGGTAAACAACAATTTCCCATCCGAATCGTCAGGCACAGATTTAATGAACACAGACACCGCTTGAAGCCTGCCGCAAAAATTGGTAAACGACTGGCGGACTTCGACTCCGCTGTAAATTTCCGCTTGCGGGGCGTCTTCCTTTTCCAGATTCTTATAGGTGGGCAGAGAACACGTCCCTCCCACATACGCATCGTAGCCGCAATAGGCGTAATAGGTTGTGTAAATTCCAATCGAATAAAAGACAGCGGTCAGCAGGATCGAACCGATAGCGGCATATTCCGCCAGCCGCCGTTTTTGCTCATTCGCCGTGACCAGCCCGGAGATGCCGAGAAAAAACATCGGCGCGTATGGGATGTAATACCGTCCATGCTTGGCGAGGGCAAGGACTCCGCCGGTCGCATAATTCCCAACGAAGGCAACCGTGTACGTGACGATACAGCAAAACGCGAAGAACGCGATCAAAAAGAATCGAAACCCGCGAGGGATCGTCACATGTCCCGGCTCGGCAAAAAATGTTGCGATGAGACCGATCGCCCAAATAAGATACAACGGGCTGGGGACTTTACCCGCCCAGTATCCATACGCGGCGATCCAACCTTGAACCTGATACGGAAACGTCGCGACCATTCCCTGCGCGAGAGGCGTGATGAAACCCACCGGGTCCGACAACAGCGAACCCATCTGGCGCGGGACGCTTTGCTCTCCGCCTTGTCCATACGTTGAAACATTGGTTGCATAAACCGACCACCCAACATTGAATACGGCGGATGCCGCCAACACAACGCCTAAAAATAAAATCCACTTCTTGGATGGGAAAGGATGCCGAACGATCAGCAGCAACAGCGGAAACAAGATAATCGCGCCGGGCTTTGCGAACCCCAACAACAACGAAAGAACAATCAACGCCCACAGAGATGACGATTTAATTCCCTGCTTTTGGTTCAGATAAATTCCGAGAATCAAACCGATGAAGGCAAAACTGATTCCGTTCGTGAATCCGTCCCCGTTCAACGTGGACGCTTGAAACATGGCGCTGGGTGAAAGGGCAAGCAAAGCAAACACCCATTTTCCAAACGGAACTGCGCGGATGGCAAAATAT
>CASGHD010000017.1 GCA_949319575.1 uncultured Anaerolineales bacterium
CCTTACCACAACGAACACAAAGTCTTGCGCTGAGTTTACCGAAGCGACACCAAGAGGAGAAAAGGCGCGCTTTTCCTTTATGGCTCTACCGTTTTTAACGGGAAACCCTTTTCAAACACAAAAGATTGCATTGCGCTTGTCGGAATGACACGACGGTCACAAAGGAAAAACCCAAGGAGTTTAGGCTTTTTTTTGTAACTGCTCAGGATGTTGTTTTGCGGCGTGATTCGGCGGACTAAAGTCCTGTGTCTCGACAAGCTCGACAACCACCTCAGTTCGTGAAAGTCCGCTGAAGCGGACTCGTTGCGCTAGCCCCGAAGGCGTCGCGTTGAGCTTGTCGAAACGGGCTTCCATGTGTTGAGCCTTGGATTGAGCTTGTCGAAATCAGGTGGCTTCAGCCTCGCTCACTGGGAATGGCTGAGTAGTTACTTTTTTTCCCCCTTTGTGCCCTTCGTGGTGAGGCACTTTCCTGTTAAAAACGGTAGAGCATGAAAAGTAAACCCCTCTGGAGAACTGTTTTTCTACAATACTTTTGGATTGTTTCCGCGACGGGAAATCGTTTTTTATCGATTCCCTGGTGTTACTGTTGACGCTCGAATAGAATTGGATATAATTCCACTACCTATGAGCCGGACACAATGTCTAGTCCTATATCTGGCGTTGTCCGATGATGAATCCACTGATTCAGAAAGGAGCGTTGCGGGGAACCAACCATCCACCTCATTTGTACGTTCACGTCAAAAAAATAAAATCAAAATTTGTAGGAGAGAAATCCAATGTCCAAGAATCGAACTATGATCGTTCTCGGGTTGCTCGTGGTCGCAAGCATGGTTCTTTCGGCTTGCGGTGCGCCTGCTCCCGCTGAACCCGTCGAAGTCGTGGTGACTCAAGAAGTCGTCGTGACCGAGGTGGTGGAAGTCGAGCGCGAAGCGTTCACCACCCCCCACCCGATCCTCGGCGACCTCAAGGTGCGCCAGGCGCTTTCGTACTGCACCAACAAGTCAGACTTGCTCGCCTCGGTCTACCCGCTTACCGACGAAGCCACCCGCGCGAACCTTGTCATGAATACCTTCATCCCGCGCGATCACTGGGCGTATGCTGGCGATGATAACATCACCATCTACTCCTATGACCCCGATGCGGGTCGCGCGTTGCTCGATGAAGCCGGCTGGACCCTCGCTGAAGGCGCGGGCTTCCGCACGAATGCCGAAGGCGATGAATTAGCTCTGCAGTTCACCACCACCAGTGCCGCCTTCCGCCAAACCTGGGCCGCGATCTGGGAACAGCAGATGGCTGACTGCGGCGTTCGTATTGTCCGCTTGCATGCTCCTGCTTCCTGGTGGTTCGGCGATACCACCGGTATTGCCCGCCGCGACTATGAACTGGGCGCGTTCGCCTGGGTTGGTCAAGCCGATCCCGGTGGCCAAACCCTGTATGCCTGTGACCAGATCCCCTTCCCCAACAACGGCTGGGAAGGTCAGAACGCCATGGGTTGGTGTAACGAAGCCGCCAGCACGAACATCAAATTGGCGAACAACACCCTCGTGAAAGACGAGCGTATTGCCGCGTATAAGATCGTTCAAGAAGAGTTCACCAAGGACGTTCCGAGCATTCCGCTCTTCAACCGAACCGACACCTATGCCTACAACGCAAAGTTGACTGGCATCGAGCCGAAACCGGGCGAGCCGTACTACACCTACAATGTTTCCGATTGGGCTCTTGATGGCAGCGACACCATCATCATGGGCTTCACGCAGGAACCCGCCTCGCTGTTCACTCTCGTGGAAGACGCGTTCGTTGCTCAACTTGCCTATACCCTTATTCGTCCGAACCAATCCACCGGTTTGAACTATGATTTCCAGGCTCAGTTGGTGAAACAACTGCCCACCATCGAAAATGGCGGCACCACCAATAATGACGTGGAAGTCAAAGAAGGCGACAAAGTTGTGGATGTCAATGGCGATGTCGTTGAACTCGCCGCTGGCGTCAAGGTCAAAAATGCGGCTGGCGAAGAAGTTGAATTCACCGGCGGCACCGTTATGATGAAGCAGTTGGTCTCCCGCTTCGATATCATCGACGGACTCACCTGGGAAGACGGCACGCCCGTTTCTGCCGCTGACCTCGAACTGGGCCAAAAGATCTCCTGCGACCCCGAATCCGGCGCGACCTCCTTCATCACCTGCGACAAGACCGCCAGCGCCACGTTCGATGGCGTTGGATACACCCAGACTTGGCTCCCCGGCGTTCAAGACCCGCTATACTTCCTCCCCGTGTGGCCCATCTACCCCGCTCATCAGTTGGGTGATGTTCCCGCCAAGGATTGGGCGACCAACCCGCTCGTGGCTGAGACCCCGCTTTCCTACGGTCCGTATAAGATCGTGGGTTGGGAAAAAGGCGTCAAGATGGAATTCGCCGCCAATGAATTCTGGCCCGGTGGCGTGACCACCCCGAACATCGTAATCCAGATCATCACGCCTGAATCGCAGGAAACCCTCCTGCTTGGCGGTGAGATCGACATCCTCGATTCCACCTCACTCGTTGGTCTGACCGAAACGCTTGTCGCCGCCGAAGGCGAAGGCAAGATCAAAACGATTGTGGAACCGAGCGCGACCTGGGAACACATCGATATCTCCCTGTTCGTCCGCTAAGTCGAACGATTGCGCGTGTTAGAATGAAGGTGTGCCTCGCAAGAGGCACACCTTCCATCATACCGAGAGGTTTCATCATGACAGCCTATTTCATTCGGCGTATTTTACAAATGATACTGGTGGTATTGATCTCAGCAGTCGCTTCGTATGCGTTATTGAACCTTGCCCCCGGCGGACCTCTCCAGGGCTTGCGCCAGGTTCAACAAGGAGGGCGTTTTCAGATCACCGAAGACGACATTGCGCGTATCCGCGCTTATTTCGAACTGGATTTATTTTTGCCTTATCGTTTCACCCGTTGGTTGATCGGCGAGCCGCGCGGACCGTTGGTTATTGGCGGGCAGGAATATTTCGCCGACCTAAAGGTGGGTTGTCGAAAACCGATCGAATCTGAAAAACTGAACGTAGATACCGGGGAATATGAATCGATCATTACCGGTTGCAAGGAAGATGTGTTTATGAAAGACCTGGTGGGTCGTCGCGTCAGCCGGGGCGTTCTGCTCGGCGATTTCGGTTTATCGTGGAAGGTGCTTCGCGATCGCCCAGTGACCGATCTGCTGGCGAGCCGCCTGCCAAAAACGATCGAGCTTCTCGGTCTGCAATCCCTTCTTTCAATCCTCATCGGTATCCCGCTTGGGGTTTACTCCGCTGTGCGTCAATATTCCCGCTTTGATTACATCTTTACATCGCTTGCGTTCATGGGCTCCGCCATGCCGACCTTCTTCTTCGGCATCGTGTTGATCCTCGTGTTTTCCATCATCCCAAAAGACGCCGGGTGGATGTACCTGCCAGCCGGGCTATCCGAATCCATCCGCGATTATTCCATTCCCATTATCGGGGCTGTGGAGGCGGGGTCGCTCAAAGACCGCTTCTTGCACCTGATCCTCCCGCTCAGCGTGTTAACCATGGTGAACATCGCCGGCTGGAGCCGCTTCGTCCGCGCCAGCATGCTCGAGGTGATGCGCCAGGATTACGTCCGCACTGCGCGCGCCAAGGGATTATCTGAACGCGTGGTCATCATGCGGCACGCATTCCGCAACGCGCTCATTCCATTCATCACCATCGTCGTCTTCACCCTGCCCGGCCTGTTCGGCGGCGCCATTATTACAGAGAGCATCTTCGCCTGGCCTGGGATGGGCTTGCTGTACATCAAAGCCCTGGGCGACTTTGACTACCCGGTAGCGATGTCCATCTTCTTTATCCTTGCCGTGCTGACCGTTATTGCCACCCTGCTCAGGGATGTGCTGTATACGCTCGTCGATCCAAGAATCCGATTGTCGTAACGAGGTCCTGCCCCCATGTCTGCCGCACAGGTTGCATCCCTTTCTCCCGAAGCCGTTACCATCGAAGAGCGTTCGCCGTTCCAGATCGTCATGCGCCGCTTCCAACGCCACCGCCTGGCGATGATCTCGCTTGTCGTCATGCTGGCGATGTTCACCATCACCCTTCTCGCGCCGTATATCGCCCCTTTCAAAATTCAAGAACTCTCAGTCAATAAATATTTTGTCCCGTGGGGCACAGTGGACGCCGAGACCGGCCGCGTGCATCACATGGGCACCGATCATATCGGGCGCGATTACTTCTCTCGCCTGATCTACGCCGGACGCATATCGCTGACAGTCGCCATCCTGTCGGTCCTCATCTCCGAGACGGTCGGCATCGTGATAGGCGCGATCTCCGGCTTCTTCGGCGGGTGGGTCGACACCATCCTCATGCGGTTCGTCGAATTCATGTTGACCATTCCGCAGCTGCCATTACTGTTGATCATCTCCTCCATGCTCTTGCGAAACGAGGAAATGATCGCCATCCCCGACCCGGTCTTGAAGTTCATGGGCGATATCCTCCTACTCAGCCCGCGCGATTCGCGCAATGCCGTGCTGATCGTGATGGTGCTGGCGGGCTTTGGCTGGTTGAGCGCGGCGCAATTGATGCGCGGGACCGTGCTCTCCCTGCGCGAACAGACCTTCGTGGAAGCCTCGCGGTCGTTGGGCGCGTCGAACTTCCGCATTATCATGCGCGACATGATCCCCAACGCCATGGCACCCATCATCGTGGATGCCTCCCTCGGCTTGGCCGGTTATATTGTGGGCGAAGCCGCCCTTGCCTTCTTGGGGTTTGGGATTACAGACCCGGTCCCCACGTGGGGAAATATGCTCGCCGCCTCACAACAATTCATGCTGGATCGCCCGTGGCTACCGCTCGTGCCGGGGTTGCCCATCTTCCTCTGTTCCCTTGCCTTCAACTACATCGGCGACGGTTTACGCGACGCGCTCGACCCACGCCTCAAGCTGTAATTTCCTTCTTCGGAGACTTCCGTGACTGATACAAACGAAGCACAGAAACCCCTGCTCGAGGTCCGAAACCTTCAAACCCATTTCTTCACCGAAGACGGAGTAGTGAGGGCAGTGGATGGCGTCGACATTACGGTTTACCCCGGCGAAGTGCTGGGCATTGTGGGCGAATCGGGATGCGGCAAGAGCGTCACCTCGCTTTCCATCATGCGGTTGATCGGCCAACCCGGCAAAGTAGTGGGCGGCGAGATACTGTTTGATGGCAAGGATTTGTTAAAACTCCCCGAATCCGAAATGATGACGGTGCGCGGCAACCGTATTTCGATGATCTTTCAGCAACCCCAAACCTCGCTCAACCCGGTCTTCCGCGTCGGCGAGCAGATCGGCGAAGTGTTGAACGTTCACCAGGATTTCGGCAAGGAAGCCGCGCAAAAGCGCACTGTCGAATTGCTCAAACTGGTGGGCATCCCCGATGCCGAACGCCGCGCCGAAGCATTTCCGCACGAACTCTCGGGCGGCATGGCGCAGCGTGTGATGATCGCTATGGCGCTTGCCTGTCTCCCCGATTTGCTAATCGCCGATGAACCGACCACCGCGCTCGACGTGACCATTCAAGCCCAAATTTTGGACTTGATGCGAAACATGCGCGAACAATTCGGGTCGGCGGTCATCCTCATCACGCACGATCTCGGCGTTATCGCCGAAATGGCAGATCGCGTCGCAGTTATGTACGCCGGCGAAATCGTCGAACAAACGACTGTGCTCAGCCTGTTCAAGGAACCCTTGCATCCGTATACAAAAGGGTTGATCGGCTCAACGCCCGTGCTTGGGCGCGTGCGCGAAAAATTAGACGTGATCCCCGGCGCGGTTCCCAACCTCGTCAACCTGCCGAAGGGATGCCGGTTTGCGCCGCGATGCGCCGCGCGCATTCAACATAACCTCACAATCTGCACCGAGCAGGACCCCGACCTGATTGAATATAAAGAGGGGCACATCATACGGTGCTGGCTGTATCAGGATTCCAGCCAGCACACCGCGCCCCTCAAAAATCCATCCAACTAGAGTGAACCCATGCCGATGAATCCCTCCGAAGAAAAATACGACCTCGTTATCGTCAAAGACCTGGTGAAATATTTCCCGATACGCGCGGGCGTGCTCCAGCGAGTGAAGGCGCATGTGCAGGCGGTGGACAAGGTCAGCTTTTCTGTGAAGGAAGGCGAAACGCTGGGCATGGTCGGCGAATCCGGTTGCGGAAAGACCACCGTCGGTCGCGCCATCCTGCGGTTGATAGAGCCGACGTCCGGGTCGGTCTTCATCAACGGGGAAGATATCGTGCAGATGCGCTCACAGTCGCTCAAACAAGCCCGCCGCAACATGCAGATGATCTTCCAGGACCCCTACGCTTCGCTCAACCCGCGCCTGCCCATCGGCGAATCGGTGATGGAAGGGTTGCACATCCACAGCATCGGACATCCCAGGGAACGCTGGGACATTGCCATTAACATGTTGAAGAAAGTGGGATTGGAAGATTATCACGCCCGCCGCTACCCGCACGAATTTTCCGGGGGCCAGCGCCAACGCATCGGTATTGCGCGCGCGCTTGCCCTGCAACCCAAGTTCATTGTCTGCGACGAACCGGTTTCCGCGTTGGATGTGTCCATTCAGTCGCAGGTGTTGAACATCCTCAAAGACCTGCAAGCAGAGTTTGGCCTCACCTACCTTTTCATTGCTCACAACATGAGCGTGGTCGAACACATCTCAGACCGCGTGGCGGTGATGTACCTCGGCAAAATGGTAGAACTCGCCGAACGCGAAGAACTCTTCCGCAACCCGCTTCACCCGTACACCAAAGCCCTCATGTCGGCGATCCCGATTCCTGATCCAACCGTGAAGCGCGAGCGCATCATCCTCAAAGGCGATGTGCCTAGCCCGCTCAACCCGCCGAAGGGATGCCGCTTCCATACGCGTTGCCCGATTGCCATCGATATTTGCTCGCAACAGGAGCCTGAGTTCAAGGAACTTGCGCCCGGTCATTTCGTCGCCTGCTGGGTCGCGGAAAAAAACGCATGATCGAATAAAAACCCGCGACGCAACAACGTCGCGGGTTTCGTTATAATGGGAGGAATATACCGAATGGATTTGCACATGAAAAAACTCATTTCAAGTTTTATGGCTCTATTCCTCCTCGCTTCATGCGCCCCGCAACGGGAGACGGAAATCCCCACCCTGCCTGACGCGCCAACCGAAACACCCGCGCCTCTTCTCACGCCGACGCCTGCCGCGCGCGCCCTCAACATTTGCCTCGGGGAAGAGCCAACCACGCTCTACCCATACGGCAGTTTGAATGCCGCTTCGCGCAGTGTGCTTTCTGCCATTTACGACGGACCGATGGACGTGGTCGAATATGGCTATGAACCGGTCATCCTCGAAAAGATTCCCAACCTCGAAGACGGCGATGCCCAGATCGAAACCGTGACCGTGCAACTGGGCGACCAGATCGTGGACGCAGGCGGCAACGTAGTGGGTCTCGCCAAAGGGACACAACTTTTCCCGAGCAAATGCCGGAACGATGAATGCAAAGTGACCTACGATGGCGTCAGCAAAATCGGCATGGATCAGATGGTCGTCACCTTCACCATGCTCGCAGGCTTGCAATGGTCCGACGGCTCGCCGCTCACAGCCGATGATTCGGCGTACTCATTCGAACTTGCCGCCAACGACGCCACGCCAGGCTCGAAGTTCCTGATCGACCGCACGCAAGCGTACGAAGCCGCCTCCGATGGCGTCACCATTCAATGGTGGGGAATGCCCGGCTTTATCGACCCCGATTATTACACCAACTTCTTCATGCCCCTGCCGCGACATAGTTGGGAAGAACAATCCCCAGCCGAGCTGGCGCGGCTCGAACTCTCGACGCGCTCTCCGTTGGGTTGGGGTCCCTATCTCGTGAAGGAATGGAACGCCGGCGAAAACATCCTGCTCACGAAGAACCTGAATTACTTCCGCGCCTCAAACGGATTACCCCATTTCGATGAATTGAACTTTATCATCCTGCTCGATTCGAACGCCGCCTTCAGCGCCCTGTTAGAGGGCAAGTGCGACATTCTCGACCCGACCGTTCACCTCGACGGGCAGGTGGGCTTGCTTCAACAATTGGAATCGCAGGGGCAGGCGAAACTCATCACCGCGCAGACAATGACAATGGAATGGCTGGGCATCGGCGTTTCACCGTCTGCCTATGACGACGGCGTCAAATCGCAAACCGATCGCCCCGATTTCTTCGGCGACGCCCGCATGAGACAAGCGCTGGCGTACTGCCTCGACCGGCAGAAAGTGGTGGATACGGTGCTATTCGGTCTCTCACAAGCCCCCGATAGCTACCTGCCATCCGACCATCCGCTTCACAACGGCAACCTCCAAACCTATGCCTTCAACCCCGAAGCGGGAAAAGATTTGCTCGATGCCATCGGCTGGCTGGATTCGGACAACGACCCAACCACGTCGCGGCTCGCGTTTGGGGTAACGGGCGTTCCTGCCAGAACCCCGCTGGTTTTCGATTATTACACAACCACTGCCACCCAGCGCCACCAAGTGACAGAGATCTTCGCGCAATCCCTTGCCGCATGCGGTATCGGGTTAAACACAGTGTTCTACGACGCGCCAAACTTTTACGCGCAAGGACCGATCGGACCGTTATTCAGCCGGCAATTCCAACTTGCCGAATATGCCATCGGCGTCAACAGCCTCGAACCGCAATGCGGTTGGTTCACCTCGGCGCAGATTCCCACCGAAAAGAACAATTGGCTGGGCACGAATATAAGCGGCTATAAAAACCCCGAGTTCGACAAGGCGTGCGCGCAAGCCCTGCGATCTTTGCCCGGCGAACCGGAATACGCTTCACATCAACAGGCGCAGGCAACCTTTGCTTCCCAACTCCCGTCGATTCCGCTTTACTTGCGCCTGCGTGTTGCCGCCGCGCGCGCAGATCTTTGCGGCTTTAACCTCGACCCATCCTCCAATTTTCCCCTCGCCGAAATCGAACTCTTCGATTTCGGGACGGGTTGTAAACCATAGCGGATGATGTACCCGCTTCACTCCGCCATTACGTTTGATTCCAACCCTGTAAAGTGTTTTCTCTCGCGCGGTAATTTGCTATAATGCCCCCATCCCTGTTCGTTGGAGTTACTCTTCATGACCAGTAGCCAGCCTCTGCTTGCTGTAAAAGATCTCAAAACATATTTTTATACCGAAGACGGCGTTGTTCGCGCGGTAGATGGCGTGAATTTTGAAGTGTATCCCGGCGAAGTGCTTGGTTTGGTGGGAGAATCGGGATGCGGCAAGAGCGTCACCTCATTGTCCATCATGGGGTTGGTTTCCAAGCCCGGCAGAGTGGATGGGGGCGAGATTCTCCTCGAAGGCAACAACCTGCTTAAACTTCCCGAAGATGAAATGGTCAAGATACGCGGCAACCGCGTGTCGATGATCTTCCAACAGCCTCAATCGGCGTTGAACCCGGTCTTCAAAGTGGGTGACCAACTCTCCGAAGTGTTGAACGTGCACCAGGATCTGGGCAAAAATGCCGGTTGGAACCGCGCGGTTGCATTGTTAAAAATGGTGGGCGTGCCCGACCCCGAGCGGCGCGCGCACGCGTATCCGCATGAGCTTTCCGGCGGCATGGCACAGCGCGTGATGATTGCCATGGCTCTGGCGTGCGTGCCCGAACTTCTCATTGCCGACGAACCCACCACTGCGCTCGATGTGACCATTCAGGCGCAGATCCTCGACTTGATGCGCGACCTGCGCCGCGAAATGGGCACCGCGGTTATCCTCATCACACACGATCTTGGCGTGGTTGCTGAAATGGCAGATCGCGTGGCGGTGATGTACGCCGGCGAAATCGTAGAGCAGACCGATGTCAATTCCCTGTTCGATGAACCTCTACATCCATACACCCAGGGCTTGATCGGCTCTATCCCCATTTTAGGCGAGCGCAAAGAAAAATTAGATGTGATTCCCGGCTCTGTTCCTAATCTCGTCAACCTGCCGCCGGGATGCCGCTTCGCGCCGCGCTGTCAGGCGCGCATCAAATATTCGCTCGCCATTTGCACCGAGATCAAACCCGAACTCGAAGAAGCGAGACCCGGTCACAAAGCGCGTTGCTGGTTGTATCAAAATGGAGCGGGGCATTCCGCGCCGTTGAAGTAACCCCTTCCTGGAGAAAAGTTCATGTCAAACATCACGGACCAAAAAGGGGAAACCCTCGTTGAGGTCAACAATCTCGTAAAATATTTTCCGGTGCGGGCGGGCTTGCTACAGCGCGTAGTCAACCAGGTGAAAGCCGTGGATGATGTGAGTTTCTTCGTGCGCAAAGGCGAGACGCTCGGCATGGTGGGCGAATCGGGTTGCGGCAAAACCACTGTTGGGCGCACGATGCTCCGGCTGGTCGAGCCGACCTCCGGCTCGGTGAAGTTCGGCGGCAAGGATGTCTTCGCGCTCAAACAAAATGAGTTGAAACCCGTGCGCCGCAATATGCAGATCATCTTTCAAGACCCATACGCCTCGCTCGACCCGCGTGTGCCCATCGGCGAATCGGTGATGGAGGGCTTGCACATCCATCGTATCGGCTCGCCCAAAGAACGCGTGGGGATCATGCTCGAGACCCTCAAAAAAGTGGGGTTGGAAGATTATCATGCCCGGCGCTATCCGCACGAGTTTTCCGGCGGTCAGCGTCAGCGTATCGGTATTGCGCGCGCGCTGGCGTTGCGTCCGCAGTTTATCATCTGCGACGAGCCGGTCTCCGCGTTGGATGTGTCGATCCAATCGCAGGTGTTGAATATTCTCAAAGACCTGCAAAAGGAATTCGGTCTCACCTACCTGTTCATCGCGCACAACCTCTCGGTGGTCGAGCATGTGTCGGACCGCGTGGCGGTGATGTACCTCGGCAAAATGGTGGAACTGGCAACGCGCGACGATTTGTTCCGCGAAGCCTTGCACCCGTACACACAGGCGTTGATGTCTGCCATCCCTGTGCCAAACCCGCGTTTGAAACGCGAGCGCACCATCCTCAAAGGCGATGTGCCCAGCCCGCTCAACCCGCCGAAGGGATGTCGCTTCCATCCGCGCTGTCCGGTAGCCATCGAACAATGTTCGCAAGATGAGCCGCAGTTCAAGGAACTCAGACCCGACCATTGGGTGGCCTGCTGGGTTGCTGAACAGAATTTGAAATAACCTCACCGATTATGACATCGCCCTGCGTTCTGCTTGTTGACGATCAAAAAGACATAGTCCGGCTGTTGCATTCCACTCTGCAAACGCTGGGGCATACGTTGGATATTGTCGACGCGCCCTCGGGGGAGGAGGCTCTGCTCGAAGCCTCCCGCCGCAAAGTGGATTTGCTCGTGTCTGATTACCTTTTGCCGGGCATCTCCGGGGTGGAGTTGATGCGCAAAGTGAAGGCGCGCAACCCTGAGTTGAAAGTGATCTTCATCTCTGGTATGAACGAACGCAAGGCGCGCAATGAAATGCTCTCGGCTGGCGCGATGGCGATCTTCGATAAGCCCATTCCGCTGGCAGATTTTCTGGACGCGGTCGAACGCGGTTTGGGGCTGGTCCGCACCATCTTTCCTCCGGAAGCTGCAAAAGAGACCGAGGGGCACCGTCAGACCCTTTCTGAGTTGTTGACCGGGTTTCGTCAAAAAGTGAAAGCCGACGCGGTGTTCCTCATCAACGACCGCGGGCGCGTGCTTGCCCGGGCTGGCGACCTGTACGATAGCAGTATGGAAGTGTCCATGCTTTCGGCGCTGATGGGTATTTACAGCGCGGGGTTGAAGGTCTCGCGTTTTATCCGCCAGGAACGTTTGGAAAGTTATCACGTCTTTCGAGGCGGCGATCACGACTTGATCCTCATCCCTGTCGATTCGTCTCACGCGTTGTTGTTGGCTGGGAAGGACCTGGCGAGCCGCGATCGGATCATGCAAACAGTGGAAGGCATGTTGTTCGTGCGCGGCGATGTGGGGAATATCTTGCAGTCGCTGGGGGTGGCGTCGTCGGCTGGGGTGACTGAACCAGCCGTCCCTGCGGAGGAGCCGGGCGGGTTTGTCGCGCCGTTTATCACCGAGGAAGAATCCGAACCCGAACCGGAAGTGGACGTGGAGGCGTTGTTTGCCTCCGCTGAAAAGAAATCGAAAGTGAAAGATGTGAACGCGTTTTGGGATGACGCGGTGGAGAAGGCTGGCAACATCCCGCTCAACCCGGATGTGATTTCGTTTGAAGAGGCGAATAAATTGGGGCTGACGCCGGGGCAACAGGGCGCGACGATCCCCCGCCCGGTGACCGGCGCGCTGAAGATGAGCGCGGCAAAAAAGAAGTGACATTGCATTGCCCCGTGAATTTCGCTGTGATACAATGTGCGCCGTACAGGGGCGTGGTGCAACGGCAGCACACCAGCCTTTGGAGCTGTGGATCTTGGTTCGAGTCCAGGCGCCCCTGCCAATTCCCGCGAGCGCGGGGCTTATTTTTCTAAACAGGCTTCGCAGATTGCGGTGAGCCTGTTTTATTTTGTCGAACATGCAAAATATTTATCCACTAATATTACAGCGCAAGGTTAATCTGTTGTATGGGTAAACCGTCCACGAATATTCACGAATACACGAATGCCTCGATAGACTCAACACAAGCGCGCGAATGCCCGGCGCGAATTCGAGTATTCGTGGTTTTTATTCGTGGATG
>CASGHD010000018.1 GCA_949319575.1 uncultured Anaerolineales bacterium
TTCGGCGCGGAGACTCCCTTCGTGCGCCCGGCAAAATTTGCCGAAGACAACACAACCGACTTGCCGGTGTTTGAACATGCCTTGCAATGGCTGGCTGAAAACGAAAACTATCGCCCTGAAATTGTTGCGCAGTTGCGACCCACGTCTCCCATCCGCCCGCGCGGGTTGGTGGACGACGCGATCAGAATTTTGCAAAGTCACGCAGACGCAGACAGCGTACGTGGCGTCGTCCTCGCCGGGCAAAACCCGCACAAGATGTGGCGAATCAGCGGCGAGAACGGTCCGATGAAAAATTTGCTCGACGTGCCGGGCATTCAAGAGCCGTACAACGCGCCGCGACAAATTCTCCCGCCTATCTATTGGCAGACCGGTCACATTGACGCGATCCGCGCGGAGACGATCACCAAAGGCGGCTCGATGAGCGGTGGCGTGATCTATCCCATCATCATTGATTCGCGTTACACAGTTGACATTGATAACTTGCAAGACTGGGCGCGATACGAGCATCTCGTTTCCACCGGCGAGTTGGACATGGTCACGCCGGGCAAAACGCGCCGACCGATGCCTTCAACGATCAAGTTGGTCATCTGCGACTTCGACGGCGTCATCACCGACAACCGCGTGTGGACGGATCAAGATGGGCACGAAACGGTCGTCGCCTCACGCGCCGACAGCATGAGAGTCAAACAGATGCGCGAGATCGGCATTGACGTGATGATCCTCTCGTCGGAGGTGAACTCCGTTGTTTCGGCGCGCGCGAAAAAGATGGGGGTGGAGGCCGTCCACGGGGTGGGGTTGCAGGACAAAGGTCGCGTGATGCGCGAAATCCTAGCCGAGAAAAATATCCAAGCGGAGGAAGTCGTCTTCATCGGCAACGATTGGAACGATCTCCCGTGTTTTGAAATTGCAGGCTGGGCGGTTGCGGTTGCGGACGCGTATCCCGAAGTGTTGCGCGCCGCCGATCACGTGCTGACGAAGGCGGGCGGTCACGGCGCGGCGCGCGAGCTGTGCGATCTGATTCTGAAGGCGCGGGCGTGAAAAAACTTTTTGCGATTTTCGAGCGGGGATTGTTCTCGCCGTTCTTGCTCGCAGTCCAGCCGATCTTGCAATTGTATTTGCTCAACTTCGACGAATTGTCTTTTGCGGATACCGCGCGGGCTTTGCTGATGTCGCTGGCATTCGTTTTGCTGATCTTCGGCGGGTTGTATATTTTTTTGCGCGACGCATCGAAGTCCGCGTTGATTACCGCGCCGTTCATTTTTATTTTCTTCCTCTTCGGCGATGTGACAGATTGGGTAGGCAAGACATTTGCGCTGGGTCCCGCGCGTTCCGATTTTGCCGTCTTCCTTGCAGCCGTGTTGATCATGTCCGTTTGGGTCTGGCTGTTGCAAAGGCGCATAAAGAATCTCATCGTTGTCAATGTGTATTTCAACTTGTTGAGCGTTCTGCTTTTGGTGAACACAGGCGTTCAAGTGGCGAACCATGTGCGTGAGAATGAAATTTCGTTCAACCCCTCGGAGCGTTCTGTGACGGTGACGAAAGTTGAATCATCCGCGCCGCGCCCGGATATTTACTACATCATCCTCGACGGCTATGGCAGGCAGGATGTTTTACAGAAGTTCTACGAGTTCGATAACTCGGAATTCATCAACGCTTTGCGCGAGCGCGGGTTTTACGTGGCGGACCAAGCGTCGAGCAATTACATTCAAACGATGTTGTCGCTGAGTTCGTCGTTCAACATGAATTACCTGCAAGACTTGAAAGTGAACGGTAACACGCCGGATAACCGCGCCGATCTGATCGAGATTCTCAATTACAGCGAAGTCCGCGCGGTTCTGGCGCAGAACGGATACGAAACGGTTTCCTTCGAGAACGAATACAAAGCGACCATCCCGACGGCAAACGTGTATTACGAAGACTCAAACACTACGTTGACACAACCGGTCACCGCCTTCGAGAGCATCGTCATTGACCACAGCCTGGCGCGCGTGTTGAATCATATCCCCGCGTTCAATCGCGTGTTAGTGGAAATGCCGTATGAGACTCATCGCCAATACATCCTCTCCGCGTTCGATGAACTGCCGGAAGCAGCGTCGTTGCAAGGCGATTATTTTGTCTACGCTCACATCATCGCGCCGCATCCGCCGTTTGTGTTCGACAAGGACGGCAATGCGGTCAATCACGATGAGCCGTTCACCTTGTTCGACGCGAACTATTACATTTCGGAACATTCGCGCGGCGGTTATATCGGCGGCTATCGCAAGCAGATTCAATACGTCAACACGCTCGCGCTGCAAGCGATAGACGCGATCCTCGCGCAATCAGACACGCCGCCGATCATCATCATTCAAGGCGATCACGGTCCCGGCGCGTATCTCCACTGGGGCTCATTGGAGCAGACCGTCCCGTCGGAACGATTCGGAATCCTCAACGCGTATTATTTCCCTGACGGAAATTACGAGACGCTGTATCCCTCGATCTCGCCGATCAATTCCTTTCGCGTCGTGTTGAATCAATATTTCGAAACAAAGTATGCGCTTCTGCCCGATTTGCATTATTATTCCCGCTGGAATGTTCCGTTCGACTTTATCGAAGTGACGGACCTCACGCCGCCACAATAAACTTTGGCTATCTAGTTCTCAACGCAGTTGCACTGCGTCGAGGCGAGCCATAACGCAACTGTAGCCTGAACTTTCGTGAAGCATTAACAATAAACTTTGGAGAAAAAATGATACGTGAAATAAAAATTGGAAACCGCGCGGTTGGCGATGGGCATCCCGCTTATATCATTGCGGAGATCGGCATCAATCACAACGGCGACCTCGACACCACGAAGAAGATGATTGACGCCGCTGTCCACGCCGGCGCGGACGCGGTGAAATTTCAGAAGCGAACGCCCGATGTCGCCACGCCGCCCGAACAAAAAAATCAAATGCGCGAGACGCCGTGGGGTTACATCACGTATCTTGACTATCGTTATAAAGTTGAATTCGATGAAAAACAATACGCCGAGATTGACCGCTATTGCCGCGCAAAGAAAATTGATTGGATGGTTTCAGTCTGGGATGAGCCGTCGGTGGATTTTATGCAGAAGTTCGACACGCCCGCGTATAAAGTCCCGTCCGCTTCGCTCACCGACTTCAATCTGATTCGCAAAGCGCGAGCGACTAACAAGCCTTTGATCTTATCGTCGGGCATGTCTACCATGGAGCAGATCCAAAAGGGAATCGAGATCGCGGGCGAAAAAGATTTGCTGATGATGCACTGCACCAGCACGTATCCGTGCGAGCCAGAGGAGTTGAATCTCAAGATGATCGAAACGCTTCGCAACAAATATCCGAACATCCCGATCGGGTATTCCGGTCATGAAGTGGGACTCGTTCCGACAGCCATTGCCGTCGCGTTCGGCGCCTGCATGGTGGAACGTCATCTCACGATGGATCGCGCCATGTGGGGAAGCGATCAAGCCGCGTCGGTTGAACCTGCGGGCTTTGAACGACTCGTGAAATACATCCGCACCACCGAAGCCGCTCTCGGCAACGGCGTGAAGAAAGTGTATGACTCCGAGCAAGGTTCGCTGAAGAAATTGAGAAGGGTTGTGAACGAATAAGACCATTAACCGCGAAGCACGCGAAGGTCGCTAAGAAAACCTTATTTTTCTTTGCGCTCTTGGCGGTCTTCGCGGTTCAAAAACTCATGGGTATTGTTCAACAATTTCGCCGCATGTTACGCCCCGCAGGCAAAACCGCCCAATCCATCCTGCGATGGAAGCGGATTTCGTTTGGCGACGCGCCGCCCATTTTCGGCAACTCCAAGCCCAAGAGCGGATCGCACCTGCTGTTGCAAATTTTGAACGGCTTTACAAGAATCATGCCGTACAAGTATGTGGAGGCGGAGCCGATTCGCACAATCACGAAAGAGGGAAGAAGAAATACGAAAGAAGAGATATTAGGAGAATTAGAGAATTTGCCTCTTGGTGTGATCGGTTGGGGCTATGTGGAGGCGACAACAGAAAACGTTTCATTCCTGACTTCAAGCGGGCGCGTCAACTTTTTCATCTACCGCGACCCCCGCGACATGCTCGTCTCACAGGTCTTCTTTGCCACCGACATGCACGAAGAACACGGGATGCACGACTTCTACAACTCGCTCCCCGATTTCGGCGAGCGGCTCAAGGTCGCCATCACCGGCATAGACCTCGACGGACTCAAAATGGTCAGCGTTCAGCAGAGATATGAAGGCGTGTTCGAGTGGTTGAACACACCCGGCGTGATGTGTATCCGCTTTGAGGATTTGATCAACAACCGCGACGCGACTCTCCATGCCATGCTCGATGAAGTGGAAAAGACCGGCTATAAAATCCCAACTCCGCGCGAGAAAGCGTTATCCATTTTGGTGGAGGCGATCCAGCCGCGCAAGAGTCACACCTTCCGTTCAGGCAAGACCGGCGGCTGGCGCGAGTTCTTCACTTCGGAACATAAAAAATTATTCAAGGATGTGGCGGGAGATTTGGCGGTGAGGCTGGGGTATGAGAGGGATAATGATTGGTGAAATCTTGATGTCATTGCGAGGAGCGTTCGTTGCGACGAAGCAATCTCAGGTTTGCATGTTAGTTGAGATTGCTTCGCTCCGCTCGCAATGACATGTGATTATGATGAACGAATTTTTCAAGCAACGAGTTTATCGCGGACTCGTCCGCCGCCTCAATAATCTCAAGATCGCGCGCACAGCGCGTCTCGTATCCCGCAACTCGCCTCCCGCGCAGGGACAACCGGTCGTCTTCTTCAAAGCCTCCACTGGCATTGACGACCTCTCATGGAACAGCGGATTTCACCTGCTCGCGTCGTGGGCGCTGCGGTTGAAGGGAATCCCGGTCGCGTATTTTGCTTGCAACGCGGGTATGAGCAAATGTGTGTTGGGGACGAATCGGGATGATCCGCATAAGGAAATGCCGTGCAAGACGTGTGTGGCGCAATCGCGGGCGTTGTATGCGGGGATGCCGTCAAAGGTCGAAGGTCAAAGGTCGCAGGTTGATTGGTTTGGCTTCGAGAGAGACCCGCAACTCGTATCTCGTATCTCCCATCTCTCCGTCCCCGAACTTTCCACTTTCCACTTTGAAAATCTCCCCCTCGGCGCACTCTGCCTGCCCGCCTTGCGTTGGGTTTTGCGTATCCATCATCTAAGCGACGACAAGAACACGCGTTACCTGTTGCGCGAATATATTTTGTCCGCGTGGAATGTGGCGCGGAAGTTTGAAAAGTTTCTGGATCAGACGAATCCCCGCGCGGTGATCGTGTTCAACGGACAATTCTTCCCCGAGGCGACGGCGCGTTTTGTGGCGCAGAAGCGCGGCATACGAGTCATCACGCACGAGGTGGGATTGCAACCCGCCTCCGCGTTTTTCACTGACGGTGAAGCGACGGCGTATCCGATTCACATCCCCGATGAATTCGAGTTGAACGATGAGCAAAATGCGAAATTAGATGAATATCTCGCCAAGCGCTTTCAAGGCGACTTCAGCATGGCGGGCATCAAATTCTGGGCAGACATGAAGGGACTTGATGAGTCGTTCTTACAAAAAGCCGCGCAGTTCAAACAGATCGTCCCTGTGTTTACGAATGTTATCTTCGATACAAGTCAGCCGCACGCGAACACGGTCTTTGAAGATATGTTCGATTGGCTGGGTATGACTCTGGATGTCATCAAACAACATCCAGAAACTTTGTTCATCATCCGCGCGCACCCGGATGAGTTGCGCGTCCGAAAGTCGAGCCGCGAGACGGTCGAAGGGTGGGTGGACAGCCGTCAGGTCCGAAATGAAGCGAACGTGGTATTTGTTGGTCCGCGCGAGGCGTTGAGTTCGTATGAGTTGATCCAAAGATCCAAGTTTGTGATGGTCTACAACTCGACGATTGGCTTGGAGGCTTCGATCATGGGGATGCCGGTATTATGCGCGGGCAAGGCGAGGTTCACGCAATATCCCACCGTGTTCTTTCCGCAGACAGTGGACGATGTAAGAAGAAAGATGAAAGAGTTTTTAGCAGCGGAGGAAATCGAAGTCCCCGTTGAGTTCAAGCGCAACGCGCGGCGGTTTTTATATTATCAGTTGTTCAGAACCTCGCTGCCGTTTGGAGATTTCCTTGAGCCGTCCGTTCGCACGACGCAAGCGCGATTGAAATCGTTTGAGTTGGATGAATTGCTGGAGTCTGAGGCGGTGAAGGTAATTTTGGAGGGCGTGTTGGATGGCGGAGATTTTTTGTTGAGAGAATAGTAACAAAAAAATGACAAGATTTGACAAAATTTTGTAACCCATTATAAGGATTGTGGATGTTCCCCTGTCTGACCGAAGTCTGACGTTATGCGTCAGATACTGATGTAGGTCAGGCGGGGTTTTTTATTTCCTATGGCGTGGTTTTGTCAGGGTCGAATCAAAAGTCTCGTCGCTGGGCACGAACGACCAGCGCATATAAGGCAGCCTCCACTTATCGGAAAGTGTTTCAATTCTCGCGCTTACGCCGATATTGAAACCAGGGCGGATATTGCGAATCTCTGCAAGGATTGTTTTATACAATTTCTCTTTCGCAACTGTTCTTTTCCCTCTTCGCCTGGCTCCTTTAGGTATTTCCTTGTGCTTGTCGTTCAAGCGAAATGACATCGAGCCAAGCGCGATATCCAGGCATTGTAAAAGAACATGGTCGTGCGAATGGACCTCCGTGATATTCTCCCTTTTTGATGTCAATAGTTTCCCATTTTTTGGTTTTGGTTAATCCAAGCAAAAAGCCTTTGAACTGTTCGTTCTTTTCGGCAGTATCAGGGAATGTGTCAAAATAGAGGCGCAGACGGATATTTTCTGAAATGTGTTCAAGCCCAAAGCCGTGTTTGACGAATTGATAGTACAGTAGGTAATATTCCCATTCGACTTGTTCCCGGCTAAGACCGCGTGGTAGATGAGCGTTTTGGCGAAACATAATACGGACGCGGGGGTTGTTTCGGGAAATTTCCTCGAAGAAAACACGCATCAATTCTTCGTATTTCGCAAGATATTTTTCGGTAACTTTTTCCCACTTTACTTCTTGATAGAGATTCAAATCAGCCTTCGCGTTATTTAGCCGATCGGTAACGCGCTGATACTGCGACGAGCCAACAATCACCCCGCCGTAAAAGTTGGGGTAATACGTGCCATGCCTGTCTGATTCATCGCAGAAAAGAATATATTCCTTATCCCGCATGTTTCACCATTCGATGAAAAGAAAAATAACTCACCCCTTCAACGTAATATATTTCCTGCGCGGGTTGATACCTACCAAACCATCGAAGGCGTCTGTAACGGCTTTCATGTCGGCTTCGGCATCCCCCGTCAGATGATAGGTTTGCCCGACATGCACGGTCTTTTGCCTGCCGTCCACTTTTGCCATCACGATGGGAATGCCCGCGCCTTTGGCGATGTGATAATAACCGCGCTTCCACTCCTTCACCTTGTGCCGCGTCCCTTCGGGCGCGATGGTGAGGATGAACTGCGATGATTTATTGCACGCCTCCACCATTTGTTCCACCAGCCTGCCGGGCTTTTTCCGATCCACCGGCACGCCGCCGCAATAATAGAAGAACCAGCCGAATGGCGGGCGGAACAGCTCTGCCTTGCCCATGAATTTGACGTTGGCTCTCAAGGTAAAGATCACGCCGAGGAACAACACAAAATCCCAACTCGACGTATGCGGCGCGCCGATCAAAACAAACTTCGGCAGGGCAGGCAAGGTTCCGTCCACGCGCCAGCCGAACAGCCTCATAAAGAAGCGGGCGGTGTAGTGAAATATCCTGCTGAGGATGGGAGTGTTGAAAATCGTCATACGCAGATTGTACACTGTTACCGTGTAAAATAGCGCTGCGCATGCTCAAAAAATATCCCCTCTACCCCATCCTGTTCGCGCTGTTTTCCGTTCTCTCGCTGACCGCCCACAACATCGGGCAGATCTTCATCGGCGAGATGATGCGTCCGCTGGCGTTCTCACTGGCGCTGGCGGGGATTCTCTTTTGGATTCTTCATCGCCTCCTGCGAAATTCGCATTGCGCCGCCCTTGCGTCTGCCTCGCTTCTCTTTTTATTTTTCTCCTACGGGCAGGTTTACTCCGCGTTCGAAGGGCAAACTATTTTAGGCGTGGGGCTATTCCGCCATAGAATTCATTTTCCCGCCTTCTGTATCCTCGGAGCATTTCTCGTTTTCTGGATCGTTCGAAAGATCAAACAAACATCGTCGCTCACGTATTCTCTGAACCTTGTTTCGATCTTTCTGTTGATCTATCCATCGTTTACTATTTCCTCCACCATCCTTCGCCAATCTGCCTCGACTGCCTCGTCGAAAAATTCTTCCGCAATTACAACGACCAACTCGAACTCTCCCGACGTGTACTACATCATCCTCGACGGCTACGGGCGGCAGGATGTTCTGCAACGCGAATACGGATTCGATAACACCGAATTCATCCACGCCTTGCGCGCGCGCGGATTCTACGTGGCGGATTGCAGTGAGAGCAATTATGCGCACACGCTGTATTCGCTGGCCTCCTCGTTGAATTACGATTACCTCGACACCCTCGGCGCGACGGACGATGCCGAACGGATTTCACTGTTAAAGCATAGCGCCATCCGCGCGGCGTTCGAGGAGCGGGGATATTCCATCGTCGCCTTCCCCACCGGCTGGAGCATGACCGAATGGACGGACGCCGACATCTACCCGGACTACGGCAAATCGTTTACCACGCTCACCGAGTTTGAAACTCTTTTCCTCGACACAACCATGCTCCGCGTGTGGACGGACTACGACCGCCTCACTTCAAAGACCACACCGTACAGCCAAGCCCGCAGACTGCGCGTCCTTTCGATGATTCAAACGTTGAAAGAAATCCCCTCGCGCGAAGAAAAATATTTTGTCTTCGCGCATTTCGTTATCCCTCATCCGCCGTTCTCATTCGGCGCAGACGGCGCATGGCTGGAGATCAACTCGAACACCGCGTCGCATGAAGAGATCGCCAACGCGTACATCAACCAGATCATTTACATCAACCGCGAAATTTTGCAGGTCATTGACGCGCTTCAACGCGAATCGGATGCGCAACCCGTCATCATCGTGCAGGGAGATCACGGTCCGCCGCCCGATCTGACGAACGACCCCGCCGCGCGCATGCCCATCCTGAACGCGTATTACCTGCCCGATATCGAAGCGGCTGAGGCGTTGTATCCAACCATCACACCGGTCAACAGTTTCCGCGTCGTGTTGAACCGGTATTTTGAGTCCAATCTGCCCCTGTTGGCGGATGAAAGTTACTTCGCCCCGAATCAGGATCACGACCGGCTGACCCCATTCCCGAATATGTGCGAGTGACAACCCGCCGCGTCACCCCGGACCTTCTGCCTGCCTCGCCCGCCCCGGCAGATGTGCAAGGTGATTGCAAGTCTTCCCGTGTAACCTATCATGTCCCTACATTGTCTTGCGAGTGACGGCTCAAAGCCGATCATCAACCGAAAAGGAGCGCGCGATATGAAGAAGTTATTTTTATTTTTGATGGTGTTCGTCGTGACCGCCTCGTTATTGGGCTTGCGGACCACTCGCGCCCAAGCTGCCGACTGGATCACCTACGAGGAAAGCGCCTTCGTGTATGGCAAGGGGATCGTTTACATCTTTTCCGCGGCGGGGCATCGCACCAGGGACGTCAAAGGGGCGTCAATCTATGTTGGCTCCGATCTGTACAACCTGTTCTGCTGGGTGACAACGGACAAACAACATATCGTGTGCAACGCGCAGGGCGGGCTGACGCAATTCGCCGGGCAGACCGCGATCATCTACCTCGCTGGGCAGATGTTCTACGTGACCATCCCTCACCGAGGCTCCCCACCGGAGGCTACTCCGACACAAGAGGAAACCCCGCTTGTTTGTCCCGAAGGGCAGGTTTCAGGCGCGGATGTATTGTTTGTTGGCGACAGTTTTCCGGTATTCATACAGGGAAGCACGCTGGAGGAAGTCCAATCTTCCGCTGAGAGTTGGGAAGTTGAGTTTGAGATCGTCAGCGAATTGTATTGTCAGTGGAAACCCGTATAGCGCTGACGCGTACCCAGTTTCAAAATTTAACCGGGATGGAGCCTTGCTCCATCCCGGTTCGTTTTTCAGACAAGGTATTGAATCCGATTCCTCTACCGCAGGGTTAGTTCCCAGATGTGGATCTGCGCCGGGGGCGGCGAGAACGGGTCAAGCACTTCGATATGCAAAACTTGGGCATTTACCGGTTGCGGCAGGTCGAAGGAAAGTTCCGGCTCATTTTCCGAGCCTTTCCCTTCGAAGGTATACGTCACCGGCTCCGCGCCGGGCGCGCCCGATGCGGTAAGCATTACCCGTATATTCGCCGAGCCGATGATGAGCGAAAAGCCGTTCACCGTGACCGGCAAGGGATAGGTCAACTCGATGATGAACGGGTTGTCCTCCAGCGTTTTAATATAGGTGTACTCGTCATCGTCGAAGATGAGGCGGATCGTGTCGGATTGACTCACAGCATCCAAATATGAAAAGCGGATTCCCACCTCCTGCCCGTTGATGTTTACCGTCCCTTCCTGCAACACGGCGCGCACCGCCCTCTCCGCCGCGAAAATCTCGTCTATGTTGTCCACGTAGCGCAGGCGCGCAAAGTAAAAGGCGGGCGAGCCGTCGGGGTATGCGACTGTTTTTTCGAGGCGGACATCGGTGAGTTTCTCATTGCCAGTCGCTATCGAATATTCCAACGGCACCATGATGAACACGGTGTTCTCATCCACGGGGAATTTGCGCTGGATGTAGCCCTCGATACTGCCGCCGTCGAGCCATGCCTGGTTACCAATAAAGAAACGGTTCAAAATATCCGCGCCGTTCGCCCAACTGGAGGTGAAAATGATCCGATCCTGCGGGTGTTCCTGGTGATATTCTTCGATAATGTCGTAGATTTGGAACGCGCCGTATTGCGTCTCTCCGTAGTCCTTCCACCAAAAGGGACCGTTCGTCAACGAGTCGGTAAGCACGTGGATGTTCACGCCCGCCAATGTGACAAACACGAACAGCGCGATCACCGTGGATGGCAACCTCCAGGTTGGGAGCCAGCCTTGCGTCCAGCGCTTGAGGTATGAGAAAAGCCCCAAGCCATGCGCGCCCAGAAGCGCAACCAGCGTGACAACGAAGAGCCGGTCGATACTTTTCTGGAACGCGCTAATGAAAAACAGACAAGCGAGGAGAATGCCGAGGAAAAAGGCAATCCGACTCACTGTGGGAGGAGAAGCGGGCTCGGACTCCTGCAAGGCTTCCGCGGGATTTTCGATCCAGCGTAAAACGAGTTCCATCCCAAGCGTCGTCAGGATTGCGACGGGGATAACGAACACCAGACTGCGCGTAATGCCGATCTGCACCATGGCGCCGCCGATCGGTGAAACCAGCATAATGAGCAGGAGCGCGCGGTTTGCCGAATCGCGCAGATTCCGCAGAATATGCGCCAGCCCCACAATGAAAAACGGAAGCGTGGCGAGCATGATGTGACCGTAATCCTTCATGATATGGCGGATCTGGTCGCGGTCATTGGGGATGAACCAGTAAAACGCGCTCAACCCAAAGAAATATTCAGAGATATATAACCGCGCTTTCTCGACCAGCGGCATATCGCTGACGAGGTACGAGCCCAGCAAATGCAAGAGATCGCCCGGCGAGTTGGGATGCCCGATGCGATAGCGGATGTAGGGAAATGCCAGAAACGCGAGCAGAACGCCGCCCCTCCACACCGTGTTGCGCTGTTCCCAGTGATACCGCCAGTCTGAAACGAGCAGGAGCGCCGCCGTCACCGGCACCATCAACTGCGCGGGGTTATAGGAATAGAACGCCAGCGCGCCGAACAGGGCAGTCCAATAAAAATAATGCGGAGAACGATAGCGGTATAGCAGATAACAGCAGAACGCGGCGGCATAGAACGCCACGAACACGCCCGTTTCGAATGCCGTGCGCGAGTGCAAAAACCACGAAGGGGTGAACGAGAGGAAGATGATCCCCGCCCACCAATATTTGGCGCGCGCGATGTCGCGCAGGATGACCCCCACAGCCAGCGCCGCGATCACCGTCACCACGGTAGAGACGGCGCGCGTCAACACCGCCGACTTGCCAAAAAGCAACAGCGGAAGCCACTGCAAATACACCGTGAAACCCATGCCATTGCCAAAGTACGCGGGCAGAAACGCGCCGTTCACATCGCGGTAATGCATTTGGATGAGTTCATCCATGGCTTGCGTTTGAAACGCTTCGTCGGTGAAAAAATAGATGGGGTAAATATTCAACCCGATCAGGCGCGTGGCAAGATACAAGACGATTGCCCCGATGAATAACCATTTGGCAAGCGATTCTGGTCTGACATCCGCCAACCGGTTGAGACGTTCCCTCCAGGCGGGCGCTTCCTTCCGCACTTCAACCTGCGTCGCCAGGCGGCGGGCTTTTCCTCCCTCCATGCGGATGCGCACCGGCACCTCGCCGGCTCTCTCCCTTCCCGCTTCGATGGTGAAGGTGGTCTTTGTGCCGGGCTTGATCGAAAACTCGATCTCACCGGCGTTTTTTGCGCGCGGCTTGGGTGTTCTTTTCGGCTGGGGCTTGGGTTTGCGCTTTGTAGGCGGCATAGGGTTGCCTCGGTAATCGATTGTATCACCCGCCAATTTTTCGAGACACCGGTTAACTAATCTGCAATGTGGCTAGAGAGTATTTCTTAAAGGCATGAAAAAAAGCCTCCGCCACAGAGAACACCGAGTTCACAGAGATAATTCTCTACCGTACATCTTAAGAATGGGACGCTGATTCACGCTGAAAATGCAGATTTTTCTTTTCGGATCAGCGAAAATCAGCGTTTTTCTGCGTCCCCAAAACGGATTTGTACGGTAGAGACAGAGATAATAAAATGTTAGGGCGTACGCAGTTGGCGGGCAGTTGTACTGTCGCCATCATAGCGCAACTTCAACGAAACAGGCTCAACTGCGTACTCCTAAATGTTTTTCTCAGAGTTCTCTGTGGCAAAGAAAGAGTTAAGAAACAGCCTCTTGGGGTGTGTGCATGTGAGAGGTTAGAGAAAATTACCCGCGCGGCAGGGTGAAATAAAACGTGGCGCCGCGCCCCGCTTGGCTCTCGACCCAGATCCTGCCGCCGTGCAGTTCGATGATACGTTTCACCAGGGCAAGCCCAATGCCCGTGCCTTCGCTGACAGGGTCGAGTTTGTTGAACAGCCCGAAGATACGCTCGTGGTGTTCCGGCGAGATGCCCATCCCATTATCGCGCACAAAAAAAATAGGTTTCCCGTCCTCAACGCCCTGATGCCCAACCTCGATATGCGGCTTTGCCTGCGCGCCCATATATTTGGCGGCATTATCCAGCAGATTCTGCATGACTTCGATCAGGCGCGGCTTATCCACTCGAACAGAGGGAAGGTCTGGCTGAATGTAAACGACCACCCCTCTTTCGTCCACCCTGCCGCGCACCAGTTCCAGAGTCTCCCGCGTCAAGTCGCCAAAAGGGATGCTTGCCGGTTCGTTCATGACGCGCCCCAGGCGTGAAAGTTCGAGCAGTTCACCGAGCATGTCTTGCATCCGGCTGACGGCGCCTTCTATCCGCTTCTTATCCTTCCTGAAGCGAGCCATATCCCCCGACACGGCAGATTGCTCCAGAAACCCAAGAAAACCGTTGATGGTCACCAGCGGAGATTTGAGATCGTGCGAAACCGTGTAGGTAAACCGCTCCAGTTCCGCGTTCTTGTTCTCCAGTTCTTCGATCAACAGCCTGCGCTCGGCAAGTTCCTGTTGCAGTTGTTCGAACAAACGCGACCTCTCGATGGTCATGGCAACCTGCGCCGCGATAGTTTCCAACAGGCGGATCTGTTCCCGCGTATACGCCCCCGGTTGAAGCGATTGCACCGACATAATGCCGATCACGCGATCATCCAACAAGAGCGGAATGCCGAGATAAGAGCGGATCGGCGCTTCGACAATGACGAGGATGTGATGGTCGCGCCGCACCCTGGGATCGTCCATATCCTCAAGATAGATCGTCTTCCTGCCAGTGATGACTTCCAACGCCAGCCCCGGCTTCTCGCGCAGTTTGCGCGACGGCGGCTGAACATCTTCGTCCAGGTTGAGGAAGAGGGAGTAGGAAAAAACATCGGTTTCATCATCGTACAGCCCGATGTGAAAGGCATCCGCGCTCATTACCTGTTTCAGTTCGTTCGCAAACGCGCGCAAGGCATGATACAGATCATCCCCGCCGGCAAGCGTCAGCCCCAGGCGGTACAGCAGGGTCACTTCATTGGCGCGCCGTTTGGCTTCCTCCTCCAACCGTTTGAGTTCGGTCAACTCCACGATCGAAGCCAGAATGAGAGTGTCTCCTCCGCCCAGGGTTAACGGGACCAGCCCAATTTCGACCGGGAACTGCCCGCCATCTTTGCGCCGCGCGGTGAGCTCCCGCCCTGCCATCGCGCGGGCAGAAGGATGTCGGTTGAAAGCCTCGCGGCTGTGCGCGTGCGAAGCGCGGATATTCTCGGGCGCCAATTGCTCGATGCCCATCCCGATCAACTCACCCGCCTCGTACCCCAGCAGGCGGTGCGATTGCGCGTTGGCAAAGACAATCTGACCCGTCGCGTTGGAAACGACAATCGCCACCGGGTTTTTGTCGAAGATTTCCAGAAAGACGCTATCTGGGGCGCGCGAACGATCTGTAGGTTGCATTGGTTTACGCCGTGAACTTCTCATCGCCGCCGGGTTGGGGCTGGCTGTGGCTTTATACTTGAGTCTCATCATTTCGTATCGGGCAATATGTTACTCCACAGTTGTGTCCGCTTCAAGCCCGAATTTATTTTTGCAATTTTTCCGCATCACCGCTGGCGGGCTACTCGAACTACATCATAACTCATTAGACGCCATCAGAAATTATTTTCAGGTTTCAGAAAGCGGGCGTTTTACTATCTTTTCCCGATCTGGCGGATAGTATAAGTAGAGAATTCTCCCGAAAGGTCCGTGCATGGAAGATCGAATCGCAATCTCGCTGATCAAACAAGGCAACTTAAACGGTCTCGAAACGCTTGTCAATCGCTATCAGGCAAAGGCGGTTCATGCCGCGTATTTAATCACGCGCGATCGCGCCTCAGCCGAAGACGCGGCGCAATCGGCATTCGTCAAAGCCGCCGAGCGCATCCATCAATTCGACGACGAGCGCCCCTTCTCGCCCTGGTTCTTCCGCATCGTCATCCACGACGCGCTCAAACTTGCAAAGCGGATGAAGCGTCAAACCTCGCTGGACGAGTTGGATGAAGACGCTTCGGCTCTTTCTACATGGCTGGTTGATTCGGCTCCCCAGCCTGAGCCATCGCTGGAAGCGAATCAAATCCGCGAGCGCCTCCTGCAAGCCATCCAAAGCCTGCCGCCCGAACAACGCGCCGTCGTCGTGATGCGCTATTACCTCGAGATGAGCGAAGCGGACATGTCCGCAAAGATGGCGCGCCCGCTTAGTTCCATCAAGTGGTGGCTGAGAGACGCCCGCAAACGCCTGAATGAATTAATCGCCGATGACAGGAGTTAATCATGGATAAGAAAAACATCCAAGCCCTTTTGCAGGATGAATTGGAAAAGGAAATTCCATCCTCCGAGATTCATCTTTGGCAGACCGTGAAAGCCCGCCTGGTTGAGAACCCCAACCAACAAGGAGCAATAATGAAAACAACCAAATCGCGCCTCGCATACGCGACTCTCGCAATTGCCGCTGTGCTGGCGCTCGCCTTCGTCACCCCGCAGGGACGCGCCCTCGCGCAAAGTATGTTCCAATTCTTCACCCGCGCCGATCAAGACAGCTACCCGCTTCAAGACTGGCAGATGACTCCGCCCGCGCAAACATCCTCCGAGTCGCCTTTCAAGTATTCGGTGCAGGAAGCAGAGTCGCTTGCGGGATACGATGTCCTCAGCCCAGTAGACGAACCGTCTGGCATGATTTTTGTCGGCGCATCCTACGATGAAAAGTATCACATCGTGGCGCAGGCGTTCGGTCCAAGCGCCGAGTTTACCGAACTCTCGCTCTGGCAACAGCCGCTGGAATATTACGCCCCCTGCGGCGAGATCAGCCAGCCGTGCGATAACATGCTGGGCGGCAACCTCGCTGGCAATAGCGCCGATATTCAAACCGCGCAAATCGGCGACCTGACGGGCGAGTACGTGGAAGGCGTCTGGAATCTGACCGATAACGGTCCCGTTTGGGAGCCGACGCCCTTCCTAAAGACCTTGCGCTGGAAGAACGACACGATGCTCTTCGAATTGGTCGGCGGCATGAACCAGACCCGCGACGAGCTTGTAAAACTGGCGGAAGGTATTCGGTAGTAAATAAAAGAGACAGTCGCCTCGCAGGCGACTGTCTCTTTTGAGCGAACTTTTAGGGTTTCTACCTACCTGACCGTTTTCAAAATGGGACGCGGGTTTTTCAAAAAAAAAACAGGCGCATCCGCGTTCGTCTGCGTCCAAAAAAGAAAGTGTCGGGTTTTATCTCATCGGCAGGCTGAAATAAAAAGTGGAGCCTTGCCCAACTGCGCTCTCGATCCAAATTCTGCCCGCGTGGATTTCGATAATCCGCTTGACGAGCGCCAGCCCGACCCCCGTCCCTTCCGAATCTGCATCGAGTTTGTTGAAGAGCCCAAAAATGCGTTCGTGGTATTCGGGCGCAACGCCAATGCCGTTATCTTTGACGTATAAGACCGCTTTCCCGTTTTCTTCGCCGCTATAGCCGATCTCGATCTGCGGGTTGGGTTGGTCGCCCATGTATTTGGCGGCGTTATCGAGCAGGTTTTGCAGAACCTCCATCAGGCGTTGACGATCTCCATGGACTGTGGGCAGGTTGGGCTGGGTATGAACCGAGACGCGGCGCGATTCCAACTGTCCATGCACGATGTCCAGCGCGTCTTGCGCGATATCCGCAAAGGGGACATCTTCCGCCGCGTTCATCACGCGCCCAATGCGCGAAAGTTCGAGCAGCTCAGTGAGGAGCGCGTGCATTTTATCGGTTGCCGCTTGAATGCGCCGGGTATCCTGCTGTAATCGCTCCAGGTTGCCGGAGCGCGCGTCCTCTTCGATGTAACCCAGGTAGCCGTTGATGGTTACCAATGGAGATTTGAGATCGTGCGATACGGTATAGACGAAGCGCGTCAATTCGGCATTTTTACTTTCGAGTTCCACGATCAAGCGCGCCTGCTCCGCTTCGGCATGTTTGCGCTCGGTAATGTCCATGGTCAACAGCGTCAAGCCGACCACCTTCCCATCTGCAAAGATAGGGCTGACGTTGGTGGAATACCATGTCAGGAGACCGCGCGCGCCGGGTCCCTGTAATTCAAAGGACTCGGCTTTTTTATTTTCGATCACGCTCCTGAACGTCCGTTTCACCATGCCCTGGAATTCGGGCGGTATGAAATTATGAATGCTTGAGCCCAGTACCTGCTCCAGGGTGAAGCCTTCCGCCGTGTGATTCATGAATTGGAGTTTCTCATCGAGGTCGATCGTCATGATGATGATCTCGCGGTTTTCGACCAGCGAGCGGTATTTTTCCTCGCTGGCAATGATGTTTTCCACTGCCTGTTTGCGCTTGGTGATATCTTCCACGGTACCTTCATAGTACAGAATATTGCCATCGACATCGCGGACCGCCTGGAGATTCATGGATGTCCAGAATGTCGATCGGTCTTTGCGATAATTGAGTATTTCAAAGGCGGCGACCTGTTCTCCAGCCATCACGCAGCGTTCAAGCTCATCCCTTTGGCGCGATGCCACATTCAGTTGGGAGGGGATATCGGTTACTTCGCGGATCATAGCCCCCGGCGATTCATAGCCGTACATGCGCGCCATAGCGGGGTTAACCTTGATGAAGCGACCATTGGGCGCGCTTTGAAAAATACCGTCTATGGCATTCTCAAAGATGGCGCGGTATTTTTCCTCGCTTTCGCGCAGGGCAGATTCCGCATGCCTGCGTTCTGTCACAATGCTCCCGGTGAACAACCCAGCCAGCGTGGCGGCAAGCAGAAAGAATTGCGCCTCGATAATGAGTTCCGGTTCCATTAGTACCCCCGGAGACAACACAAGAACGCCCGCAGTCATAACCAGAGACGCCCATGCCGCGCCGGCAATACCGCCGATTAAAGCCGCCCATAGAATCGGCAGGAGCGCCACGTACAGGCGCGATACAGAGATGATGTCTTTTGTGGAAAACGCGATCAGGATGGCGAAAGGTATGCTTGCGAAAATCAGCGCGGTCTGAATTTTCGCCCGATAATCCTGCAAGAACTCGCGCGCGGACCATCCCTGATGCCACAGGAGAATAACCGGCGCCAGCGTAAGGTAGGGAATAACGTTGGATATCCACCAGCCCGTGGCGATTGTGCCGAACGCCTCCCACTCGGCGAGCCCGGTCAGCGCGTAAACGGAGGCGGCGATCAGGCATTCGACCAGGACGGCGAAACATAAGACAAAGGAAAACGATGCCACATCCCGCACGGTATGCAGGCGAATCGCGGCGGGGGAAAATTTTCTCAACAGGACGAGCGCAATGGCGGGCGAGGTCATGGACGCGAGTCCGATGCCAACTACTGCGATGAAAGGGATATCGGGGGAATGAAGCGTGACGAGCACTGAAAAGACAGGGTTGATAAAAGCCAGCGGCAATGCCCGCCAGCCCAGCAGGAGGATTGCCGCCAGATACAAGCCGGCAGGAGGGTAACAGATGGCGAGTCCTGTTTGAAGTACGAATGCCCCGCTTGCCAAATCCAAAAGCACGGCGAGCGCGGCGTACGCGCCGACGTACAGGATTTGTTTTCGATGCTTATGGAACCATTCCATTTCGTATCTCTTGGGTCAGCAATCAGCGATCTTGATCTGTGGGTAAAAAAAGGCGCGTAATTTACAGGCTTGCTCGTCTGTTTGATGAATAGGCATTATCAGAAATTATTGTTGGACGCGGATAAACACTGACTGCGAAGCGCGCGAATTTTTTTCTTCTCTGATCCGCGCACATCCGCGTCTGATAAAAGGATGTTGGCTTATTACCGATACCGTCTAATATATTGTACACGATGCAAGATGAGTCCTTGTCGTTTTCGGCTCTCTGGGAATTGCCGTGATTGTTACGCCAGCAGTTGCACTGCTGGCGGGCGGCAGTGCAACTGCCGCCGGAACTGGCGGTTCATCACGGCAACTCGTAAAGACCCTCGTTTTTTCGATCCAACGTTCTGAAATTAGACCATTGTTCAATCCAGCCGCCGCAAATATAATGGAGGAAATTCTACTTGGGATAGGTGTCATGAAATCAAAATTTGCGTGGTGGAAACTGATCGCGGGCTATCTGCTCTTTGTCCTCTTTCATCAGATCTATGATCTGATGGGCGGCGGAACGCTGGCGGCGATCCTTGGCGAGGGCATTGAGTCGATCTATGCCCACATGAAGATGTATTTCTACGCCTACCTGATTGTGAGCGGTATTGATTATTTCCTGCGCCGCAAAGATTTGAAACCCGCTTTCTGGTATTCGCGCATGTTGATCGCGGCCTCCTTCCCGTGGATGTCTATTGCGATCTGGTTTATCCCCGAAGCCTTGGGGTTGAATCTCGGAAGTTTTGAACTTGTCTACTCGCTGGTGATAACCCTCGTCGGCTTGCTTTTTGCTTTTAGCCTGGACGACACCTTGGAAAATATCGAGTTCCGCCCCATAGCCAAAACCTTCCTCTGGATCGCTTTTGCCGCCGCGTTGATCACGTACGTCGGCTTCTCCTTCCACGTGCCAGATAATTTCTTTATTGCTTCGTAATCTATTTTCGTCCGCAACTTAAAAGGGACAGCGCCATATGGCGCTGTCCCTTTTGTTTATCTTCCTTGACCATACAATATATATGTATATAATATACATATATATTACAAGGAGAGAATAATGTGGTCTGCTGAATATACAATTGTGACGGATGCCTCAAAAGAGGCGGTTTGGAAGGTTTGGGCGGATGTGGAAAATTGGAAGCAGTGGGATGAAAGTGTGGAATGGTGTCGGTTGGAGGGCGAGTTCAAAACAGGAGCCAGCCACATTTTGAAACCCAATAATGGACCTGAGGTGAAATCAACAATCATGGATTGTGAGCCATTGAAAAGATTCACCGCTGTAACCCACCTTCCGCTTGCAAAAATGGAGTTTGTCCATGAGTTGAGAGAGGATAAAGATGGACTGCATGTAACCCACCGCGTAGTGATTTCGGGTTTCCTCGGTTTTCTATTCGCGCAGGTGATCGGAAAGAACACCGCCAGAGATTTTCCAAAAACACTTGGCAATCTGGTGCGGGTCGCAAAGGAATTAAAATAGACCTCTTGCAAAAGTCATTCTGCCGCTGAGACGCTGAGTCGCAGAGAGTAAAAAATAAGGTTTTCTCAGTGTTCTCTGTGTCTCTGCGGCTGAAGAAATTACAACGTATGCAAGAGGTCTAATGAATACATCGCGTTATTGGGTGATTGTGGCGTCTAAAAATCATGTTCTGCGCGGCGTACAGGCTAGGGTCGCGCAAGCCAATCACGGCAAAGCCGCGCCGCTCAAACGAATGCGAGTGGCTGATGGAGTTTTGTTCTATTCTCCAAAAGTGGAATTTGAAGGGAATGAAAAATTGCAGGCGTTTACGGCAATTGCCCATGTGGTTGGCGAAGCGGTCTATCCATTTGATCTGCGTGGGGGATTTATTCCATATCGGCGTGATGTAAAATACCTGCCATGCAATGACTTGCCGATACAGCCATTGATCCCTGACCTGACGTTTATCGAGAACAAGTCCAGTTGGGGCTATCTATTTCGCTATGGCTTTTTCGAGATTCCCAAAGTAGATTTTGATCTCATAGCAAGTCAAATACTAAAGGAGAGAGTACATGCCTGAACCTGTGTTTCAAGGCGAGACCACCGAAGACAGCCCAGGGTTTTCGTTGTGGCAGGTTTCCAGTTTGTGGCAGAGGAAGATCAACGCAGGCTTGCGGCAGTTCGATTTAACTCACGCCCAATTTGTCTTGCTGGCTTCCTTATTATGGCTGAAAGATGGAGATAAGCCTCTGACTCAAGTGGAGTTGGCTTCTCATGCCCAGATGGATGCCATGATGGCTTCAAATGTTCTGCGGACTCTGGAAACGAAAGGATTGGTGACGCGCACCCCACATCCAGTAGATACAAGAGCAAAATCTCTCGCGCTGACGACCAAAGGGAAGAAACTTGCCGAGCAGGCTGTGCCAGTGGTCGAAGATATAGATCGCACCTTTTTTATCCCGCTTGGGAGCAGTTCAGATAAGTTCAACCAATATTTATTGAAACTTATCGAATCGAACAAGGTGGAGTAATCAAAGAGCAGTTGCCACTCATGTCATTGCGAGCGGTTGTTGCGAAGCAATCTCCCACACGACGACATGAATCTTATCTATCTCTTCAACATCCTATATTTCACTCGATGCGGAGTTAGGTCTTTGCTGAATTTCTCTTGCATCATGGTTTCGTAATCAGACCACTTGCCGTCAGCGCTTTGTCTATTCGTTGAGGACAGCCATCTTTGTTTGCGGGTCAAACTTTACGTTGACGGTTTTGGCTGTCACGCGGAAGTAACTGGCGCGTTCACGATGAAGGAGTTCTTTCATGCGGGTGGCGACGGTCTCCCCCTTGTAGTTTATTTTCAGATCGAAAGTGACATGTCTATAGGTGGAGTTATTCATGGTGTTGGGTGAATCCGCTTTGACGATGTTTGCAGTCACAGCCTCGCCGCGTGTTTTGGCGCGTTGACGCATCCAATGAAATGACGCGCTGGCGGCAAGCTGCAATGCAATGGAAGCGGCGAACATCCCAAGGGTCAACAAGCCGAAACCGCTGAACAAGGCTCCGCTCGAAAAGAGGGAACGGATAATCGTTTCTGGGTCTTCGAAATTAATTTGCCCCGCTGGCAGGCTGAAAAACATGAGGCAAAATGGAATCCACATGACCAGCAGGGCAAGGAAGCCGAACGTTCTTAATATGTTTGGGAGCCTGTACATGGTAACCTCCAGAGTTTCGTAATCGGATTAGTTGCCTGGCATGTCATTGCGAGCGCTAGCGAAGCAATCCCCAATTCGACGAGGGGATTGCTTCGGGCGGAGAGCAAGTGCGCCCTCGCAACGACATGTTCTTATCTACCGTTTCAACGTGCGGTATTTCACTCGATGGGGAGTCAAATCTTTTCCAAATTTCTCTTGCATCATGGATTCGTAATCGGACCAATTTCCAATATACATCTTCGCAATCGAATCACCCTCAAACACAACTAAATGCGTGCAGATGCGATCTAGGAACCAGCGGTCGTGGGAGACGACGAGGGCGGTGCCTGCGAATTCGGTGAGGGCTTCTTCGAGGGCGCGGAGGGTGTTGACGTCTAAATCGTTTGTTGGTTCATCGAGGAGCAGAACATTCGCGCCTTCGGTGAGGGTCTTGGCGAGGTGGACGCGGTTGCGTTCGCCGCCTGAGAGGATGCCGACTTTCTTTTGCTGGTCTGTGCCAGCAAAATTGAAAGAGGAAACATAACCACGCGCGTTGATCTTGCGTTTGCCGAGTTCAAGATTTTCCGCGCCGCCTGAGATTTCTTCGTAGACGGTTTTCTCAGGGTCGAGGGTGCGGGTTTGATCCACGTAGGAAAATTTAACCGTGTCACCGATTGTGATCGAGCCGCTGTCGGGTTTTTCTTTGCCGATGATCATTTTCAGCAACGTCGTTTTACCCGCGCCGTTCGGACCCACTATCCCGACGATAGAGCCTGGGGGAACTGAAGCAGAAAACCCGTCGAGAATGAGGCGGTCGTCCCCGCCTCCGTCGGGGCTGGCGTAACTCTTGGAAACTTTATCAAATTCAAAAACAACGTCGCCGAGTCGCGGACCAGGCGGGATGTAAATATCCAATTCTTCGCGGCGCGCTTCGGCTTCCTGATCCAATAATTTTTCGTAGGCGGTGACGCGGGCTTGTCCCTTCGATTGACGCGCTTTGGGCGACATGCGAATCCATTCGAGTTCGCGCGTGAGAGTCTTCTGGCGTTTCGATTCGGATTTTTCTTCGAGGCGCACGCGCTCCTGTTTTTGTTCGAGCCACGACGAGTAGTTGCCTTTGTAGGGGATGCCGTAGCCGCGATCGAGTTCGAGAATCCAGCCCGCGACGTTATCGAGAAAATAACGATCATGCGTGACGGCGATGACTGTGCCTTTGTAATCGCGCAGATGATGTTCGAGCCACGCGACCGATTCGGCGTCGAGGTGGTTGGTGGGTTCGTCGAGCAGAAGCACGTCGGGCTCGGTGAGCAGGAGTCGGGTGAGGGCGACGCGGCGTTTTTCTCCGCCCGATAAAATTTTGATCGGCGTGTCGCTCGGCGGGCAACGAAGCGCGTCCATCGCAAGTTCAAGACGGGATTCAAGATTCCACGCGTCGTGTTTATCGAGTCCCTCCTGCAATTTGGCTTGCTCGGCGACGAGCGCGTCGAAGTCGGCATCGGGTTCGGCAAACTTGGCGTTGACTTCATCGAAGCGCGCGAGCATATCCACGATGGGACGCACCGCTTCTTTCACGACGCTGATAACTGTTCCCGTTTCGTCGAGTTTGGGTTCCTGTTCGAGCAGTCCGTAGGTGTAGCCTTTGGCTTGCGATATTTCGCCGATGTAGTCTTTGTCCACGCCCGCCATGATGCGCAGTAACGTGGACTTGCCCGCGCCGTTCAGCCCGAGCACGCCGATCTTGGCGCCGTAGTAGAAGCCGAGCGATATGTCGCGCAGGATTTGTTTGTTGGGAGGGACGATTCTCCCAACTTTATTCATTGAATATATTACAAGAGATTCGTTTGTCATGGTAATTGGTAAATAGTAATTGGAGGATTTGAGAATTAGAGAATTGGAGACGGGGCGTATTGTATCAGAGAGTGAGGAAGGGTGAATGATGAAGGCTTGCATCGAGCAAAGTCGAGATGATGAAGGATGAGTTTGTTGGACGCAGAAAAACTCTGAATACGCTGATTGGTTTATCTGGATGATGATAAAACGCTTCGGACTACCCTTCGATACGGCTCAGTACAGGCGGGGGAGGTTGATTCGGTTTCGAGGGGCATTGTTCCAGCCTGTTAGCCCGCACGGGGATGAATCATTTCCAGCCTTTTTGCGGTTTCCATTTGTGAGTTGACTTTGTTTGATTGAACGCTGACTGCACAGGGTGTTCGAGAAATATCCAGATTGCTTCGAGGACAGATTCAAAATCTTCAACCTGTGTGTTATCCAGTCCCGATTTGTTCAGGAAATTTTTCCAACGGGTTTGATTTTCGTGGGCGAAATCAGCGGAGAGTGACGAAGGTCTTTCGTCTGGAATCTCTGTGTCTCTATTGTTGAACGTCGCTTCGATGGCTTTTTGCAACGATGTGCCGTTAAACTCAAAGGTATCTGAAATCAGCCAGAGATCGTAATAATCCTTCATGCGGCTGTTCAAGTCGCCGTGACGGATCATGGCGTGGAATTTTTCGGCAACCACCGATTCTTTGGGATAGCCCTTCATGCGGATCGTTTTCAAGTCGGACAAAATGTTTGGATATTCGATAGATTCGGCTTTCGATGCCAGTTCATCCGAAAAGCCGATGTCAATTTGAATGGGGATGCGGGTACGCTCCAGCAGGGCAATCAACTTTACACGAATGCCTTGATAATCAGCGTCAATTTGGGTTTCCTCCACCGAAAGGGACTGAGAATCAAAAACGAGACCATCCTCAGGCGCGGATATTTCGATCACTTCGTCCATAATTTTCAAAAGCGTTGCACGGTCCCCCGAAACATAGCCGCGAAAGTCAATATCCCGCGTGGCGCGGCGTAGGGGCAAATCCCAGACGTAAAATAGCAAGCCGCCTTTGAGAATGAATTTGTCGGCGTATTTTGTTTTCGAGAGCCGATACAGGAATCTCTCCATGGCGAAATATTGGAGGACTTCTGCAAAGGGGCGATTCAGTTGTTCGGTCTGATTCCGCAAGCGGGTCAGAATGGAGGCGGGGATATTCTTGAGGGTCTCTGTCATAGCAAGACCTCCACATACGGACGCATGATTTTCTCCACGCGGTTGATGCGCGCGTACTTCATCAGCAAGGAGACGTTGACCTTCGGCTGTCTGAGATAATCTTTGATAGATTCGAGCGCGACATCCATGCCAACCTTTTCACGGAACTTGAAACAGTCCGCGATGGTTTTCTCACGGTCATAGATTTTGACTTTGACTCCGTCCAGCTCATGCTCGACGATGCCGGCCTTGTAAGACTCTTGTGAAAAATGAAAAACCCAAATGGGCGGAACTTGTATCTTCGGCGTTTTGACATCGCGCGGCAGGGCAAAATAAACATAGTGGGGGATTTGCGTGGTCAGTTCGTGGAAGTACAGCGCGGAGATCAGGCAGAACACCGCTTTCGGCGCGCGCAGGCTGAGATTCACAAGGTCAGGATTCCCTGGCATGGGAGTCTCGCTCAGGCGGTAAATCCCCTCCGCCTCGCGGACGAGTTCGCCCGTTTTGACCATTTCGTACAGCGTGTGTTTTGGTACGCCAAGTTCAATTGCCTTCGAGGCGCGCAGGATGCCGCTATGAGAGGTGAAGATTTTTTTGTAGTTTGCCATGCAGGGATTATACAACAAAAATACCACACTTTTATAAAAAGGTGGCATTTCTGACTTTGGCTCTGTTTCAAGGGCGGCGTTGGTTATGGAAGTGGATGGAGATATCCATGATTTGCAGAAAGAGGAAGATGAAAGGCGGGAAAAGGCGTTGTCCGCAAGATGGGATTGCGGACTTGTGCTGAGCCTGTCGAAGCCTTGTCAGATTCGGGAATGATGAGGCGCGGGGGAACGTCAAGGGATTCTTCCTTGCTCTTCTGGCGGGAAAAAGCATTGCTCGAGATGGGGCTGGGGATCATCAGATTCACGAATAGGAACATAACGAGTTGTCCCTTCGCAAGATCACAAACTTCTCCTCAAGAACTCAAACGTCCGTTCCCACGCCAATTGCGCGGCAGCGGAGTCATATTCGGGGCGATCAGACTCGACGAACCAGTGAGCAACTCCAGGGTAGATGTGAAGCGCCGCGTCCACGCCCGCTTTTTTGAACTCCGCGAAGGTATTCTCCACGTACTCGTTCGGTTCCCATTCATCGTTGTCGCTGTAATGCCCCATCACTTTGGCTGTGACCTTTCCATACTCGATGCCCTCGTTGCCGTAGAAAAGAACGACCGCCGCAATTTGCTCGGGCTTGTACGCGGCAACGGTCAATGCCCACGCCCCGCCCATCGAGAACCCAACCACGCCGATCTTGCCGTCCACCATTCCGCGCAAATGATCCTTCGCCGCCATCACCGTATCACCGACGAGTTGACCGTCGCTTTTTCCCATCAACGCTTTGGCTTCCTCAATTGTCTTCGCAATCTGACCGTCTCGCAAATCGGGCGCGAGGACAGTAAATCCCTGCTCGGCGAGTCGATCACACGTCTCTTTGAAGAACGGCTTGAGTCCCCACCACGCGTGGAGGAGGAGCGCGCCAGGTCCGCCGCCGTCAGGAGAGGCAAGATACGCGTTGACAGGCTTGCCATTTACATCCAATTTGATTTCAGATTTTCGAATGGGCATGATTACAACCACCGCCTCACACGCGACTTGTAGCCTGTGTACCCCTCGCCAAACTTTTTCTCCAGATAAGCCTCTTCGCGCTCAATCACAAGTTTATTCATCAGCGGGATGAATGCCACGACAAGCGGAATCCCCCACACATTCCCAAACGCGAGCGGAAAGCCGATCAACATGAATACCATGCCGAGATAGATTGGGTTGCGCGTGAAGCGATACACTCCGCTTGAAACGATGCTCGTCACCGACCCATGCGGATTCAACGTCGTCCGCGCTTTTGTGAAAGCGTATAAAGACAACACGCCCAGCAGAAATCCAATTCCAGCCAGCAATAGCCCAATGCCGCGAATCAGCGGCGAAACAATAATTGGCAAAACGGTAAACCTCCCCAACAACCAAGCCGCCCCGACGTGAATCAACAACAATATCGGCGGGTGCGCTTTTACATCGGCATGATCTTTTCTGTTTTTCATAGAACAGTCCTTTCATGAGACTCGTCACATGGGATCATTGTACTACTCGGGCTAACACCAAATAAAGTGAATCAGAACAATATCACGGTCGCTCCTGAGCCAACCTGAGGCTTCATGATATTTTTCATGAAGAGAACGGCGTCAATGCTTTGCAAAATTCTCCTTCCTAACTCTCTCAATAAAATTTGGAAACGAACTTGGTTCTCTTTGCAGAAGCCACTTCAACGTATTCGGGTTTCCGACCAAGCCCCACTGGTCATAATACTCAAACATCCTGACCAAATTCTCCAAAGCATATTTACTCAACCCCCTTGCCCCAAGTCTCCAGTCTTCGCGAAGCATCCCTGTGGGGCTAATCTCTTCTTTTTCAGCCCTTACTTTTTGCTTCAAAACTCTGCTGAATACTTCTGCCACCTCCACATGGGATGTTGGCTCTGTCCCCGCCAATTCATAAATCGCGTTTTTGTGGTTCGCTTTGGTCAGCGCGATTTTGGCGGCTTCGGCGACATCTTCAAGATCAACGAAGCTGAATGTTGAATCCACAGAATAGGGAACGCGCAAAACGCCGTCTTCAACGATACTCTTCCAGTTTGCCAACAAATTTTGCATGTACGGCGCGGGTTGCAGGATGGTGAAAGGAATCCCTGACTCGAAGAGCATCTCTTCCACGCGCAGTTTTTGCCAGTGGTGATTCATCGCCTCAATTTGCGGATGCAAGACAGAGTGGTAGACGAAATGCTCCACGCCTGCTTTGTTTGCCTCCTCAATTACCAATTTACCAATCACAACTTCATCGGGACTCATATTCGGACAAATGTGATAGATCGCCCGCGCGCCTTGCAAAGCGGAGCGAACATCCGATGCGTTGTACATGTCGCCGACAATGACCCTCTCCGCGCCCAAAGATTGTAGAACTGAAACGTATTCTTCACGATGGACGAACGCGCAGATACGCTCCACCTTCGAGATGGCTTTGACAATCGCTTTTCCTGTCTTACCGCCCGCGCCAGTGATGAGGATCATGGTTTTGAATATAATCCATTTACAGAAGACTACCTACCTGACAGTTTTAAAAATGGGACGCAGAAAAACGCAGATGAACGCGGATTTTTCAAAAAAACGGGCGACAAAAGTTTTTATCAGCGTTTTCAGCGTTCATCTGCGTCCAAAAAAAGGAAAGTGTCAGGTAGTTAGACAGAAGACGGTCTATTTCTATCTTGCCAAATCAGAATGTATGTTCTACAATGAAGGCAGAATACCCCCCCTCCCTCCAAACAGAAAGGATGCTCACATGTTGAATCTCAATTCGGTGATGATCGGAACGAAACAGCCCAAAGAGTTGGCGGCTTTTTATGAAAAGGTTTTAGGCAAGCCTGCGGATATGATAGACCCTGAGAATGGTTTTTGGGGATGGCAGGTGGGAGGCGCGTTCATGTCCATATTGGATCATTCCGAAATGGGCGGAAGCGCGAAAGACCCAGGGCGGGTGATGATTAATTTCGAAACGGAACAGGTCCAAGAGGAGTTTGAGCGGATCAAGTCCGCTGGCGGGACGGTGATCAAAGAGCCGTACGACATGGGCGGCGGGTGGATCGCGACGTTGGCTGATCCCGATGGGAACTATTTCCAATTGATCAGTCCGATGGTCGGGCAGTAAGTCGCAGGAGGCTTGCATGGCAACACATCAAACCAAATCTGGCTTTGTACATAATGGCAATGCGCAGATCTATTACGAGACCGCTGGTGGTGGATTACCCTTTGTCATGATCCATGCTGGCGTGGCGGAAAGCCGTCAATGGAATAACGAGTTCGCATATTTTGCCGACACCCATCGGGTTTTGCGCTACGACATGCGCGGCTATGGGAAGAGTGAACCCGTCGAGGGCGAGTTTAGTCACATGGTTGATTTGGTTGCGGTTCTTGATTCCCTGGAATTTCACGAACCGCTGATCATGATGGGCTGTTCCATGGGCGGAGGCTTGGCGATGGATTTTGCATTAACGCATCCATCCAGAGTCAAAGCGTTGATTATGGTGGGTTCAGGTCCCAGCGGCTTGGACTTGGATGTGCCAACGCCTGCAAAATTTGCCGAAGCAGAAAAAGCATTTGAGGCAGGCGATCTTGATCTCGTGGCTGAAATCGAAACGCAAATTTGGTTCGATGGCATGGATCGAACGCCCGAACAGGTAAATCAGGAAATGCGTAAATTGCTGTATGAAATGAATCGAAAAGCGCTGGCGTATGAAGCGATGAAACTAGGCAAGCGCCTACCGAACACAGAAACCCTCGCGTTTGATCGCCTGGCAGACCTCAAGATTCCCGTTCTGGTGATCGTCGGCGCGCATGACAACCCGTACATTCAGGGAGCCGCAGACTACATGGCGGAGAAAATCCCTTCTGCGAAAAAGGTGAAAATGGATGACGCGGCACACTTACCCAATATGGATCACCCTGAAGAGTTTCAGGGGATCGTGACAGACTTTTTGAAAGGTATTTCGAGTTGAAGCCGTTTCGGCTGAATAAGTATGCTTTCCGTTGAAAAATGCCCGCCGCCTGAAAATTCATTGCTTGAAAAGCATTTGATGAATGGGAATTATGTTGATTGTTACACGACAACGATTGACAAACCAGTTTCCTTCCCCGAGTTTGTTTTTGGATTCTACACAACCTGGCTTTTCAAAACCGAACGCTTGATTTTGAAAGCGCTTGTCAATAAACCATCCACCGATTTGCAGGCAAAGCAATTGTCAAATGCAGAAATTGATCATTTCGCCGCGTGGACAGTCGAAGCGCGAAGCGAAGGTGAAATTTTGCTATGTGATTTTGTAGGACGCACGCGCTCATGGCTGATGGTGGAACAGGCTGGAGCGGCGACAAAACTCTACTTCGGGTCGGCAGTTGTCCCTGCGAAGGGAAGCGTGAGTCTGGATTTCGGATTCCGCGCAATGCTGGGATTCCATCAGATTTATTCAATCTTGTTGCTGTATTTTGCAAAACGGAAATTGCGCTGAGGAACCATTTATAAAAAACGGTCATTGAGAATTTACTCAATGACCGTTTTTATCAGTTGCTAAAGTCGTTCAAACTTTGCCTGAAAGAAGCGCAGGTATTTCGGCTCATAGACCATCTTCAAGCCGCGAGACGATTCGCGCTGGTCGTACACAGCCTTGACCGATTCGGCGACGACATCCATATGGGCTTGAGTATAAACGCGGCGCGGAATGGTGAGGCGCGTGAGTTCAAGTTTTGGGTAGTAGTGATCGCCCGTCTTTGGGTCGCGCCCAGCTGAGGCGATGCCGCGCTCCATTGAGCGGATGCCCGAATCGAGATAGAGTTCCGCCGCCAGCGTTTGGGATGGGAATTCGATCTGCTTGAGGTGCGGGTAAAACGCCTTCGCGTCGAGGAAGATCGCGTGTCCGCCAATCGGCTGGACAATCGGGATGCCCCAATCGGTGAGCAGTTCGCCGAGATACAAAACCTGACCAATGCGCGAGCGGATGTGATCATCTTTGACTGACTCTTCAATGCCGATGGCAAGCGCTTCGAGGTCGCGCCCTGCCAGCCCGCCGTAGGTGTGCAAGCCTTCATATACGACGACGAGATTGCGAAGTTCTTCAAAGATTTCGTAATCATTGACCGCCAGCCAGCCGCCGATATTGACGAGGTTATCTTTCTTGGCGCTCATCCAGGCCGCGTCGGTATACCCGCAAAACTCTTTGAGGATTTGAGCGATGGTTTTATTTGCATACCCTTCTTCGCGTTGTTGAATGAAGTAAGCGTTCTCCATCATGCGAGTCGCGTCGAGATAGACTTTGATTCCGCGCTTACTGCATAAGGCGCGCAAGGCTTTGATATTCTCCATGCTCACGGGTTGGCCGCCCGCCATGTTGACTGTGCCAGCGACGCTGATGTAAGCGATGTTTTCCGCGCCGTGTTTATCGATCAACGCCTGTACTTTGTTGAGGTCTATGTTGCCCTTGAAGGGATGTAAATTGACTGGGTCGTGCGCTTCGTCAATGATGACATCATAGAAAACGCCGCCCGCCATTTCTTGATGCAGGCGCGTGGTGGTGAAATACATATTGCCAGGCACGATCTGTCCCTTTTTGATGACCGTCTGACTGATGAGATGTTCCGCGCCGCGCCCTTGATGAGTGGGGACGATATATTTGTAGCCATAGATTTTTTGAATCGCTGATTCGAGATGATAGAAGTTTCTGCTCCCCGCGTATGCCTCGTCGCCGAGCATCATGCCCGCCCACTGACGGTCGCTCATCGCGCCTGTGCCGCTGTCGGTTAACAAGTCAATGTAAACGTCTTTCGATTTGAGCAGGAAGGTGTTGAAGCCCGCTTCGTTCAACGCCTGCTCGCGTTCTTCGCGGGTGGTGACGGTGAGCGGCTCGACCATCTTGATCTTCCAGGGTTCCGCCCACGAGCGGCGTCCGAACTGTTGCCCCATTGTCTTAGGTGTGGAATTGGTCATGCAATCTTCTCCTTATGTTTTTTATTCCAACGGAAGTGCCATCGTGGCTTTGACCTCCGTCAGGACGAGGCTGGTTTGAATCCGCGCCACGCCTGGGATCGGGGTGATCTTATCCACCACGAAACGCTCCAGGTCTTTACGATTTTTCAGAACAACCTTCAGCAAATAATCATGCTCGCCCGTGATGTGATGACACTCCAGCACTTCGGGCATGCGCCGCGTGGCTTCGCGGAACTTCTCCACTTGCTCCACTTTGTGCATTTGCAAGCTGATGTGGATGAAGCAGAGCAGGTCGTAGCCAGCCTTGTCTCGGTCTACGACGGCGGCATACTGGCGGATGTAGCCGTCTTTCTCCAACCGCTTCAAACGCGAATGGGTGGCGGGCGGCGACAAACTGATCTTTTTCGCCAGCTGGACGTTGCTCAAACGCCCATCCAGTTGAAGCGCGCGCAGGAGCGATTTATCCACGCGGTCGAGCATCATGTTCTTGGAATTTTTTATCATATTCAGACCTCAATTTCAATAGATATTCGATGTTTTTACGAAAAGTCAAAACAAAGTGAAATGATACTCTATAAAGATGATAAATATTCCAAATTCAACAGCGAAAGTGACGTCAGCGCGAAGAAATGGAAACTTTCTCTCGCGGAGATTCGCTTCCGATCATCGGGACTATTTTCCACAGGCGCAACAAAAAGCCGATGGTTAGAATCAACCATCGGCTGGGAGGGAAGCGGGGAATTGATCAACGCCTTAGCGGGTGATCTCAAACGCCTGCTTCAAAATATCGTCAGAAACTTCAACGCCGTACGTTTGGGCGGCTTTGAGGTTGACAAAGAGATAGTATTCAGCCGTTTCGACAGGCGTATTAGCGGGCGAGGCGCCTTTGAAGATGCGGTCTACCATTTGCGCGCCCTGTTCGGCTTGACCGGCAAACGTGGTGGTGTAGTCGGTAATTGGGAATGACGTGGCTCCGCCGCGCCCGGTCGCAAAGATGGGAACATTGTATTGATCGGCTTGCGCGACGAGCGTATCCAAGCCGGCTTCGAGGTTCGCCGAAAGCAGACCGATAAAGATGATCGTATCGTCGGGCAGGGTTTCGACCGCCGCCGCCATCTGCTCTGGGGTTGTCACCGCGCTGGCGGGCAGTAACTCCACACCCTGTTGCGGGACACCATCGAAGAGACTCTGCATGATCATGACGATGAATTGATCATCGGGGTTGTAGGGAATATAAACATACTTGGTCCCCGGCATAACTTTGAGCGCCCACTCCAAAGCTTTGTCTGCCCGGTTCACCACCTGGATGCCGGTCACGTTGCCGCCGGGACTGGAGATACTCTGCACCACGCCTTCTTCTACCGGGTTGATGACCGGGTCGAATACGACTGGGATGCCTGTTCCCTCCACTGCTGTTTTGGCGGCTTTGGTGGGCAGGGTTCCAATGGTGAAGATCAAATCTACATTCTGTTCGACCAGCCGTTTTGCCTCGGCATCGAATGCCGCCTGGTCGCCGCCTGTCACTGCTTCATTATAGACGTAGGTGATGTTCTCGCCTTCCACATAGCCTAGTTCTGTCATCGAGGTTTTGAACCCATCGTAGGCGGGCGCCAGCCATGCCAGTTCCATGATCACCCCGACCGTGTAGGTCTTGGGCTTTGCCCCTCCGCAACCAGCAAGGAACAGGCTGAGAGTCAACAGCGCGAGCATAAATCGTTTTGCAAACATAAGGGCATCTCCTTTTGAATGAATGGTTTACAGTATTGGTATTGTAAAACTAAAGAACACGCCTTAACTTCGCAAAACAGCAAGATAACAAACTTGTAAATTGTTAGAGCGCCTGGGAGAGGGAAAACGGATGCGCCGATCAATCGTCAAAATCGGGGCGAGGTCCATTACGATGCAAGCGTGGGATAAGTTGAGCAGGAATATTTGGTCAATTTTGTTGTAAAACAATCCCATGCGCGCCGTTGAGTTTCGCCGTTTACTGGACTACGACAATGCCCTGCGTGTGATGTTCGAGTCAGAGCGCGGACAAATCCTTCGGTTTGTTGTGCAATTGGAATATCAATTTGCGGAAGATGGAAAGTGGACTCCTGTGGTGAGATACGATACCGCTCATGGATACGCCCACCGAGACATCATGCACAGGCACACTCTTGTCTTCTCGGATTGCTTCCAAGACGATCTGTGCTTTTTGAATAGCGGATAGGCGCTTTCTCTTGGGCATGGTTTTCTCCACAAACTGCGCCTTAATTATGCCCGTTTATGTGTCTAAATTTCCTTATCCACTATATAGCGCCCAAGCCTCAAAATCGGCTCCCGACAAGGCGGTGAAGATCTTCTCACGCAACTTTACAGATGCCAACTTGTGAAAACTAAATTCGTAATGGTTTGCCAGTCTCAAATTCTTGCGAATGTTCCCAAGATAGTCTCGTAACGAATCAGGAAATTGAGTACCGACAACTGAAATGACAAAATGCCTTGACGCGCCTTTTCTGAAATTAAGACTCGGGTCACCAGATTCGTCTGCTGTAAAAGTAAATGCGATCATTATTTCTCCTCCCTATGAATAATACCAATTGAATATCTTGTTGTACACAGCTAAAAAAATCTTCTTGAT
>CASGHD010000019.1 GCA_949319575.1 uncultured Anaerolineales bacterium
TTCCACGCTTGGGTCGTCGTGAATCAGTGCGTTGACCTGCTGTCCCTGCCACTCAATTGTTTCGATATGATAAAACGCGGGGTTATAACTCTCGTGGTCGGCGGGGTTGATATCCAGCGTGGTCATGATGTTTTGCACTTCTGCCAACGCCACCTTATCGCCCCCTTCGCCGTTCTCGTCGAGCGCAAGTGGTGAGGTTGGGATGGCAGTTGGCGGCGGCGAAGCGATCACCTGCGGGGTGGTGACAGTCGCCTGAAGCGACGAAGAACAAGAAGCGAGAAGCAAGACAAAGAGGAATGGAATTTTTTTCATCGGGGATTTCCTTTGCGCAAGTTCAATCAATATCTGGTTGTTGCAAATTTCGAAGATACCAGAATCGGGAAGTTGTTTTTACATGCATCTCAAAGGCAAAATAAAAGACTTCCGAAGTTGCGATAATTTCGGAAGTCTTTTTATTCGCTTCGTCCTTCCAAACTACGCGGCAACGGCTTCAAAAGCCACATTCAACCGCGCGGAGGCGGGCAGGATGTAATTCAGTTTTTCAAAACCGATCACATTTCCGTTTTTGTCCTTCATCAGGATAACCTCGTCGCCAGTTTCCTCTGCGACAGCCTCATCCTGTGGATTGCCAAACCAAACAGTCAACGTATTGCCTTGCTGGTCGTAATAGACCTTTACCTGTGCCATATTCGTTCTCCTTCTTTCACCGCGTCGGTTGGGTACGCGGTAATCGAAAATCCTTCGCCATCCAGCCGCTTTGTCACCGCACAGACCCATCTTCCAATTCGTTCAGTCTTGTAAAAGAGATAGACGCTTGGGTCTTTCTTGCTCAAACGGATATGGCGACAATCACATTCCAATACGCAACCGTCACTCGAACGCGAAAGCCAAGTGGCGTGTTAACTTCAAAATGGATTTCGCTGTTGTCCGTCATTGGCTATTTTATATCATGAAATCCCAGTAACTACTCAGCCATTCCAGTGAGCGGGGCTGAAGCCACCTGCTCAGCACATGGAAGCCCCTTCGGGGCTAGCGCAACGAGTCCGCTTCAGCGGACTTTCATGAACTGAGGCAGGACTTTAGTCCGCCGAATCACGCCGCAAAACAACACCCTGAGCAGTTACAAATCCCATCAATAATTGACGGCTTCAAAATTCAGCGATTGAATTTTAGTTTATTTTTGGTATAATTTTTCTACTTCGGTGGTCGAGTGGGTCGAGGCGATAGCCGAGACCGTATCGAGACCACCGATAACAAGAATTATTTTGCAAACCTGTTGGTCTCGATACGTCCCGCGAACATAACGCGGGACTACTCGACCAACGGACTTATAGGAGAACCCAATGGAAATCAATTACCAAGAAACTTCAAAAGACCTGCTCACCCGCATTGACATCCACGAAACATACGGCTCTGCCAACATTGACGTGTGGACGAACGAATTGCTCCAGCCTCAAACGGGCATGGACATTCTCGATGTCGGCTGCGGCGCGGGCAAACTTTCTTTTCTGTTCGACGATTATACTAAAGGCGGCGCGAAAATCACGGGCGGCGATTTCTCGGAAGAACTGCTGGACAAAGCCCGCGCGAAGAATAAAGAACGCGGCTCGAAGATTGATTTCGTCTTTTTGGATTTCAACAAACGATTCGACTTCGCAGATAACACCTTCGACCTCTGCACGAGCGCCTTCGCCATTTACTACGCTTCGAATCTCGACTTTACATTTGGTGAGGCTCACCGCGTCCTTAATCGCGGCGGACGGCTCTTCGTCTCGGGCCCACTACCTGAGAATAAGCAGATGTTTTACGAGATCATCAAAGAAGCCACGAATGCGACCATCCCGCCGATGCCCGGGTCAAGTCGCTTCAAAGGCGATATTTTCAACACCATTGACCGAATCTTCGCCAAGACCGAACTCCACAAGTTCGAGAATCACCTCACCTTCCCCGAAGTCGCGCCGTTCATTGACTACGTCCGCGCTTCGTTGAGCGAAGACCGCAAGTTGTGGACTTCCATGTTTAATGGTCACGATGAGTACGAAGCGCTGATCGGAAAGATCACCGATGTGGCTACGCGCTGGTTTGAACGCGATGGCAAATTGGTGATGACGAAGGTTGTGGGTGGGATACTCGCAACGAAATAATTCTGACAATGGACGATGGACCATCGACAATGATTGATCCATCGTCCATCGTCTATGGTCTATGGTCAATCATTCATGAACTTCTTCGGCAAACGAGTCATTTTCCTCGGCGCGCATCCTGATGATATCGAGTTGGGATGCGGAGCCTTGCTTCACAACATCGCTTCCAAGACCGATGTTCTCTGCGTCACGCTGTCAGACAATCAAAAAAATCCCGATCTGCAAAATGTGAAGAACGAACATCACGAAGCGATGGCTGTGTTGGGCGTTTCAAAAGAGAAGGTCATCCTCGGTCCCTTCACCACGCGCGTCTTCCCCGATGCGCGGCAGGAGATACTCGAATACTTTCTCAAACTCCGCAAGGATTTCAAGCCCGACCTCATCTTTACACACTCCAAACAGGATGTGCATCAAGACCACAACACGATGACCGATGAGGCATTGCGCGCGTTTCGCGGCATTACCGTGCTAGGCTTTGACGTCGTCCGCTCCTCATACGGATTCTTCCCACACTTCCTCGTCGAAGTCACGGAAGAAGATGTCAACAAGAAGATCGAAGCGTTATCCAAATACGAAACATACCGCGACCGATATTATTTCAACAGCGAATTGACGCGCTCCATCATGGTTCGCCACGGCGCGCTGGCGGAACGTCCGTTTGCGGAGGGGTTTGATATTCTTCGTATCGTTGGGAGTTTTGAGGGGTGAGGAAAAGAGAGAATTGGGGCATTAGAGAATTGGAGACTGGAGACTAGAGACTTGTCCTGAACGAAGTCGAAGGATTGGAGATTGCGATGGAATTCAAAATTCTTTACAACGAACTCATCCACAGCACGGAAATGATTCGGGCGTTGCTGGCAGGCGTCAGTCAGGAAGAGGCGCAGGTGAAGCCGAGCAAAAGTTCGTGGTCAATACTGGAGGTGACTTGTCATCTCTACGATGAGGAGCGGGAGGATTTCCGCGAGCATTTGGATTTCATCATTTCGACTTCGCTCAAAGCAAGCGCGCATCGTCAAGACAAAGATGAGTGGCATCCCATCGCGCCGCAGGCATGGGTCAAATTGCGGAAATACAACGAGCGGGATTTCAAAACGATGAAAGCGAAATTCTTTCGCGAGCGAAAAAAGTCGCTCGGTTGGCTGAAAGGGCTGGAAAGAGCAGACTGGAACATAAAATTTAAAACCAAATGGAGAATGATGCGCGCGGGCGACATGTTTGCTTCATGGGTCGCGCATGATAATTTGCACATCCGCCAGTTGATTGAATTGAGGCGGGCGAGAATCCAGAGAATCGCAAAGCCTTTTCATATTCAGTACGCAGGCGAATGGTAGCTAAAAAGGACTCTCAGTGAGGGTCTTTTTTATTTGGAGTGAACCAAGGACGCAGGAGGCTCGCCCCGCCACATTTCGATGCGGCGAAACGATTCTATATATCCCATTTTGCGAAAGCCGGGCAAATGCGGATCGCTCACATGGATATTTTCCAGACGCGTATCAAGGCGTGGATATTGATGATGCAAATGCGAAAGGAAGGCATACGCCATCATAGCAGGGTCGCCGGTGTCCGTTTTATAAATGAAGCGGGAAAGCAAAAACTTCTGACGTTGATACACGAGCCAGCCCGTACTGCCATCTCCAAGAGTGAGGCGCAGTCCCGATATATCTGTCACATGATGAAGCGTCTCGGATTGATTTGTCCACGGTTGCGCGCCACGGTCATCGCCAATCAAATCCAACGCTTCGTATCGCTCTAAGCGACGGGCATCTGCAATCATCGGCTCTATGGGTGGAACAAGCGGAGCGCGACGAAGGATGAGTAGTTCCCCCACTTCGTAAAAACCCAGTTTGAAAAACAACTGATGCGCGGGAGTATTGTTCTTGATGACTTCCAGCATATTGAAATCAATACCCAGCAATCCAGACTGCTCCAACAGTCCGCGTACTAGCGCCGTTCCGACACCGCCTTTACGCGTGCCGGGAATCACTCCCAAACGAGTGACCCATGCGCGATCTGCGCGAACGCCAAGCATGGCAACTCCGCGCATTCCGCTGCCATCCATGGCCACCAATGAGCGTTCCAGGTCAACGTCGTAGGTTTCGATATACTCTGCCAAACGCTCCGCATTCATCGGCATCGGGACCATGTAATCCACGCGGGTTTGGTTGTAAATGGAAGTCAACTCACCAATGGAGAATTGACTCGCGGGAATCAATTCGATGACGGCTTGAGGCTGTTGGGTCATGTTTGGATGGAGGAAACTGCTACCGGCTAGGCAAGAAGCGGCTCGATCTGGGCAAGAAACTCTACCACGCTGATGATCGGCTTTGCGACGAATCCATCACAGCCGTAGCTTGTGGACATCTCCCGAGCAGTATCGGGAGGCCAGGCTGTGTAAGCAACGATGCGAAGATTTTCAAATCCATCGCTCGCGCGAAGCCAACTGGCAAGAGTTAAGCCATCATGATCTGGCAAGCCAAGATCAAGCAGTATAAGATCGGGGCGATGGTCTAGGGCAGATTGAAAGCCTGATTCGGCATTCTCTGCTTGAAGGACTTCGTATCCGCGCGAGGCAAGTATCTTTCGAGCAAGCTCCGCATTATCAGGCACATCTTCCACGATCAAAATCTTTTTCATAGCTGTTTCAATTGAAGGAAAAAAGTCTTCGCATTTAAGCAGGGATGGTTGCGCTCGTCATTCTTTGGGGACGCCCACAAAGATCATACCATCGCGCACCTGAACTGGATACGCAGGGATATCCTCCACGGCGGGCAATTGCACGACCTTCCCCGTCCGCACATCGAACTCGGCGCCATGGCGCGGACAGATAACGTTGAATCCCTCCAAGTCGCCCTCCCCTAGCGGGCCGCCGTCGTGTGAGCAGATGTCGGCAATGGCAAAAAATTGCCCCGCAATGTTAAAGATCACCAGCGAGTTGCCTTCGATCTCGATAAATAATCGCTCCCCGCTCGGCAATTCGCTGGCAGGCACGATTTCATAAAATTCAATTTTAGATTCGTCAAAGGTTGTATAGTTGAGCATTGTGTCTGTATACAAGTACACAGGCGAACATGTAAAACTTGTTTCCTTGTCTACTTGTTTCCTTGTTTCCTTATCTACTTGTCTACTTGTTTCCTTGTCTACTTGTCTACTTATCTACTTGTCTACTTGTTTCCTTGTTTCCTTGTCTACCTGTCTACCTGTTTACTTCCTCACTCCACCAACTCATCACTCGCTTCGCCGAGACCATACACTCCCGCTTTCAGCACCTTGAGCGACAGCAACGCGCATTTCAAGCGGACGGGTCCCAGTTCGATGCCAAGCATATCGAGAATGGATTGCTTGTTGAGATGTTTCACTACTTCGAGCGGCTTGCCCATGATGGATTCAATCAACAGGTCGGCGGACGCTTGCGAGATGGCGCACCCGTGCCCATCAAAGCGCGCGTCTTTGACCGTTCCGTCCGCGTCCGTTTGAAGCGTGATCTCGATGTGGTCGCCGCACAGCGGATTGTTGTCCGCAAACTGAACATCGTGCGGGTCGAGGTGTCCGCGATAGGAGGGGTTCTTGTAGTGTTCGATGATGACTTCGCGATAGAGGTTGTCCATTTTAGTCCTGTAGTCTCCTAGTCTTCTAGTCCGATAGTCGTTCTCTTCCCGATCAAAGACCAGGCGACCAGTGGACTAATAGACAAGTAGACGAAACTATCCAAACAATTCCTTCACCTTATAAAGCCCATTCACCAGCAGATCCACTTCTTCCTTCGTGTTGTACAAGTAGAACGAAGCGCGAGAAGTAGCAGGGATTCCAAATTTTTCGTGCAGCGGTTGGGCGCAGTGATGACCTGCCCGCACGGCAATCCCGTCGCGATCTAGAATCTGCGCCACGTCGTGAGGATGCACGCCGTCAAAGGTGAACGCGGCGACGCCGCCCTTTTTATCCGCCGAGGGACCGAACAACTTCACACCGGGGATTTCTTCCAGCCGTTCAAGCGCGTATTCGGTGATCTCATGTTCATGCGCGGCGATGTTGTCCATGCCGACTTTCGTCAGATAATCCACTGCCGCGCCGAAACCGACGGCTTCTGCGATGGCAGGAGTTCCTGCTTCAAATTTATGCGGCAGTGTGTTTGCTTTGAACGAACGTAATTTCACTTCCTTAATCATGTCGCCTCCGCCGAGGAATGGAGGCATTTTTTCGAGCAACTCGGTTTTTCCATACAACGCGCCGATGCCGGTCGGTCCGCACATTTTGTGAGCAGAAAAGGCGAGGAAGTCCGCGTCGAGGGCTTGCGCGTCCACTTTGAGGTGTGGAACGGATTGCGCCGCGTCCACGACGGTGATCGCGCCAACCTCATGCGCCATGCGGATGAGGTCTGCCGCGGGGTTGATCGTTCCCAACACGTTGGACATGTGTGTAAAGGCGACCAGTTTCGGGGTCCGCGAAAGAAGCGTTTTGTACGAGTCTAAATCCAGCAAGCCGTCTTCCGTCACAGGAATGAAATCCAATTCGATGCCGCGTTCCGTTTGCAGCATCAGCCACGGCACGAGATTGGAGTGATGTTCCATCTCGGTGAGGACGACCAAATCGCCCGCCTTAAGATTTGCCCGCGCCCACGTGTGCGCCACAAGATTGATTGACTCGGTTGTGTTGCGCGTGTAAATGATCTGCTTTGCCGACGGCGCATTGATGAACGCGGCGATCTTCTCGCGCGCGTCTTCGTACATCGCGGTCGCTTCTTCGGCAAGCGTATGCACGCCGCGATGGATGTTCGCGTTCGAATGGCGATAATAATCGTTCATCGCCTCGATAACTTGAATCGGTTTTTGCGATGTGGCTGTTGAATCCAAATACACCAGCGGGACGTTGTCATGCGTCTTGCGTTGGAGGATTGGAAAATCCTTGCGAATTTCGTTTACGTTGAGAGACATCGGAAAGTAAATACGCATACAGGCACACAGGTAAACATGTTTACGTGTCTACTTGTTTACCTGTCTACCCGCCTAATAATCAGGGATCGCTTTTTCCTCGCGCTTCGCCGATTTCTTGCCCGGCACTGCTCGCATATGTTCGGACGTCAGCGGATACCACAGGATGCGGTCTGGAACCATCCAGCCATCGGTGAGGTATACATTCGAGCGGAACTGCACCGCGACGAGTTTGTTGTCCACTTGGACAACCACGCCCTGGATCCAGCCGCGAATGCGCTCGCGATTCTTTTCGTGATCGCAAAACACTTCCACCCGGTCGCCTACTTGAAAATTATGCCCCAAGCCGGGAGGCTTCATGTAATTGTATTGCGGCAGGCGAAGTCCCTTCGAAAGTCGGCGTCCTTCGCGCGTTACGGCGCCTGTAGAAGCGATCTTATTCACCACGCGCACTTTCGTCGAATTTGACGACTTCGGCTTCGCGGATAATTCCTTTGAGCGGGATAAAACAATCGATTTTGGTTTTGCGGACGCCGCCACAGACTTTTCCTCAGCAAGCGGTTTCTTTTTCACCTTCGGCTTTGCAGCGTTTTTTGTTTTCAACTGTGTCATGAGTTTTCTTGTATCCTTACGCCATTTTGTCGGCAATATATTGCTGAAATCGCTCGCGAACGCCCTCGAACGGGATACGCTGAAAGATCGGGTCGAAGAATCCCTCGACTACAATTTTCTCCGCCTCGTTTTGCGGGATGCCGCGGCTCTTCAAATAGAACAACGGCTCGGCTTCCAACTTGCCAACGGTCGCGCCGTGCGTGCAGCGCACATCGTCTGCAAGGATTTCCAAGCCGGGGATCGAGTCGGCGCGCGCGCCCTCGCTCAACACGAGATTGCGATTCGCCTGATAACCGTCCGTCTTTTGCGCGCCGGGCGCCACGTAGATCATGCCCTGCCACACCGAGCGGCTCTTGCCTTTGAGCGCGCCCTTGAACAGCAAGTCGCTGGTCGTGTGCGGCGCAAGATGATTCTGTTGCGTATCGTGATCGAGATGCTGGTTGCCGTCGGTAAAATAAAAACCCGACATGCGTCCCTGCGCGCCTTCGCCAGCCAGATCAAGTTCAGAGAAATTTTTTGTAAGACGCGAACCGATCGCGCCGAAGATCCAATCGAGATTGCCGCCGCGTTCGACGCGCGCGCGTTCGTGACTGAAATTCCACACGTGACGTCCCCATGATTGCAGTTCGACGAATTTCAACGCCGCACCTTGCATCACCTGGATTTCGACGATTCCCGCGTGCAGGGAATTTGATCCAGTTTCGTCGGGCGACGCCGCCTCGTGGACATAGGTCACAGACGCGCCTTCATCCACCAGCACGAGGATGTGCGAAACATGCGCCAAATCGGCGCCGGGTCCCCACAACACGGAGTGAAGCGGTTCGTCAACGGTCACGCCTTTGGGGACGTACAACACAACTCCGTTTTGCGCGAACGCTCCAGTCAACGCGGAAAATTTCCCTTCCTCCACGTTGACAGTCTTGCCCATCATCTTCGCGAGCAATTCGGGATATTTTTCTTCGGCAGTTTTCAAATCGGTGAAGACGACCCCCTTCTTCGCAATCTTTTCATCCAATTCGATTGTTGAGCCGCCGGGCAGGAGGATAATCTGTCCGCCGTGTTGATCGGCGACTAACGGACGAAGCAAGTCTTCGCGGACGGGAGGCAAATCGTTGAACGCGCCGTCTTTCGGAAGGACGAACTTATCCGCGGGAAGCGTGTGAATATCTGTGCGGCGCCAGGCTTCGAGCGAGGTATCGGGGAGGGACTGCTTCTTAAAAGCGGACCAGGCTGAGGTCCGGTAAGAAGCGACTGCCCCTTGTCCCGCGCGAATGTCAGATTCGGCGAATGCAAAATCTTTCGCGGCAGAGTCGACTCGTCTGGTTTTTGAAATAACTACTTTTGGTTTTTCCTGCATAATATTTTCCTGTAGCGCAAATTGTCAATTTGCGTTACCCGATACTTCCTTCCATCTGCAACGCGATGAGGCGATTCATTTCGACGGCGTATTCCATCGGCAGTTCTTTGATGAGCGGCTCGATGAAACCGGAGACGACCATGGTGGTGGCTTCCTCTTCGCTAAGCCCGCGCGACATAAGATAGAAGAGTTGCTCCTCGCCCACTTTGCTGACCGAGGCTTCGTGACCGATGGTCACATCGTCTTCGTCAATCTCAATGTAGGGGTAGGTGTCAGAGCGGGACTTCGGGTCGAGCAGAAGCGCGTCGCAGACCACATTGGATTTGACGCCCTTCGCGCCTCTATACACTTTCACCATGCCGCGATATGAAGCGCGTCCGCCGCCCTTGCTGATGGATTTGGAAGTGATCTTGCTGGAGGTATTCGGCGCGAAGTGAAACATCTTCGAACCGGCGTCCTGCGTCTGACCTGTTCCCGCGAACGCCATCGAAAGCATTTCGCCGCGCGCGCCCGGCTCCATCAAATAACAGGATGGATATTTCATCGTGACTTTCGAGCCGATGTTCGCATCCACCCATTCGTGTGAAGCGTTGGCAAACACTTTCGCGCGCTGTGTGACGAGATTGTACACATTCGTTGACCAGTTTTGCACGGTCGAATAACGCGAGCGAGCGCCCTTCTTGACGATGATCTCGATCACGCCGGAGTGGAATGAGTCGGTGGTGTATTGAGGCGCGGTGCAGTTGTGCGAGACAACGCCTTCGGCAACATACGATTCATCCTCTTCGACTGAGAAGTTATAGACTTCTGTTTCCTGCTCATCCACAGTTATTTGCTTGATGGGCAGGTACATGAAGTTTTCGTCGAGCGCAAATGGCGAACCGCTGTCGTTACCATTGGGCGCATTCAGGCCGACAATCTCTCCAAAACGAGCATTGAACGGCGACGCGATTACGACGGTATACATGTCTTTGCGAGGTTGGATACGTTCCTGAATATTCACCGAAGCGGCAACGCCCAAACGCAAGCACGTATCACGGAAGGCATACGCCAATTCCGCAGAGACTGTGTTGTAACGAAACATGTTTTTCTTCGGGTCATAACTTCCGTCCCCGCGCCACATGCCTTTGACTAGTTCTGCAAGCAATTCGGGGTCGGCGCTGGAGACCCATTCAGGAATTTGCTTTTCGTACACATTCGAGCCGAATTCACGGGCAAATGTGCGCGCAATTTCCGTGGATGAAAGCACGAGGGTCTGTCCATTTTGACGGGGCTTGTTCTCAATCGGCGCTTTGCCGAAGAAACGTTCGATGAGTTCTTTGGCATCGGCAATATAGTCCGTCTCATCAACATGGAAAGATAATGAAAGATAATGTTCATTATCAACATGACCTTCAGCAAAAAAGTAACCCAGCAGGCGGAAGAAATCAGCCTCGTAAGGCAGATTCACTTCACGGTCAACGGGGGCATGACGACCGCGTCCCAACGGCACGGTCACTGAATGAGCAAGGGCGGGTTCCATCACAGGCTGAGGCACAGGCACGACTAGATAATCGCCTTCCTTAACGCTATCAGCCCGCGACCACGACAATTGGAATTCCTTGTTACGCATTCCATCCCGTTCACGGCGAACCACCAGCAAAGGATGCTCGGCGGTCACATTTAATTCACGCCCGCTATCGCCATAAAAGCGAATGTTATAGACCGCGCCATGATAGGGGCGCTTTTGCGTGTGATAGACGTTGCGCCAGCGGCCTTGGTGGGTCAACACCTCATCGCCAATTTGAACATCTTCAATCGGTTTTTCACCGTTGCGAGTGCGCACGCGCGCGCCTTCGATGAAACAACCTTCCACGTAATGCACCGACGCGCCTTCATCCACAATAATGAGCGTGCGTTCGAACTGTCCGACGTTCGCCGTGTTCAAGCGGAAATATGCCTGCAACGGCAAATCCACTTTGACGCCTTTCGGCACATACACAAACGATCCGCCCGACCAGACCGCGCTGTTCAACGCGGCAAATTTGTTATCCTCGATGGGAATCACTGTTCCGAAATATTCACGGAATAGATCGGGGTATTGTTTCAAGCCGTCTTCAATCGAAAGGAAGATCACGCCCTGTTTTTCGAGATGCTCTTGAATCGAGTGATAGACCATCTCGGACTCGTATTGCGCGCCGACGCCTGCTAAAAATTTCCGTTCCGCTTCGGGGATACCCAGCTTATCGAACGTCTTCTTGATGTCATCAGGGACATCATCCCATGATTTTTCGCTTTTCTCCGTCGGCTTGACATAGTAATAGATATTGTCGAAGTCGAGTTCTTTCAGCGACGGTCCCCAATTCGGCATGGGTCGTGTTTGATAATGAGCGAGCGCCTTGAGGCGGAAGTCGAGCATCCACTGCGGCTCTTGCTTCATGCGCGAAATATTTTCTACCACTGCGCGAGAAAGTCCGCGTTCCGATTTGAACACGTAATTGTCGTCGCGGTCGTGGAAGCCGTATTTGTATTGTCCAATATCTTCTAGGATTTGTGCATCTTCACTCATGGTATCTCCAAATTCAGAGACTGGAGATTGGAGACTAATCTCCAGTCTCTAATCTCTAGTCAGCTAATCTCTACGCGGCAATTTCTTCGTGTTTCTCGCGCACCCAGTCGTAACCTTGCTCTTCGAGGTGCAGGGCAAGTTCGGGACCACCCGATTCGACAATGCGTCCATCGAGCATGATGTGGACGAAGTGCGGCTTGATGTAATTTAGCAGGCGTTGATAGTGTGTGATGACCAGCACGCCGAGTTCGGGGCCGCTCAAGGCGTTGACTCCCTCTGCCACGACGCGCAAGGCGTCAATGTCCAGACCTGAATCGGTTTCATCCAAAATAGCGATCTCGGGCTTCAAGGTTGCCATCTGCAAAATCTCGGCGCGTTTCTTTTCTCCGCCGGAAAAGCCGTCATTGAGGTAGCGACCAGCAAAAGTCTGATCCATCTTCAGCATGGACATTTTTTCTTTCAGCAACTTGCGGAATTCCGGAATTGGCATGCCCTTGTCTTCGGGATTCTCCGCGCGGCGGCGGGAGTTGATGGCTGTCCGCAAAAAGTTGGCGACGGTCACGCCGGGGATGGCGACCGGGTATTGGAACGCGAGGAAGATTCCGAGGCGCGAACGCTCATCGGGTTCGAGTTCCAGCACGTTTTGTCCTTTGAAAATGACTTCGCCTTGTGTGACGATGTAATTGGGGTGCCCCATCAATGTGTATGCCAGCGTGGACTTCCCCGTTCCGTTCGGTCCCATAATGGCGTGGATCTCACCCTCGTTGATGTTGAGCGACAATCCTTTGAGAATTTCCTTGTCTTCAATGCGAACGTGCAGATCTTTGATCTCGAGTTGCGACATGCGTGATTTACTCCTGGCAGAATTAAGCCATTGCTGGCGCTTATAGTTTAGGTCGGCGGCATTATAGCAGGGCTGGGAGGAAAAGTCAATATTTATGATATTTTTCTAGTATATTGACAATACAAAGGCAGACGGTTATACTGCCAACCATGAAAAGCACGAAAGACAAGATACTCCAAATACTTCTCCGCAAGCCGAAGATCACGATCAATGAGATCGCGGAGGCGGTGGGCATCAATGCCATTTCGGTGCGCCATCACCTGTCGAATTTGGAGAAGGAAGGGCTCATCACATCTGAAGAGGAACGCCACGGTGTGGGGCGTCCGCGCCTGATGTATTCGCTCACCCAGGATGGGATGGAGCGCTTCCCCACCAAATACCTGCGCCTAACAACGAAATTGCTAACGCAGATGAAAGAGACCATGCCGGCGCCCATGGTCGCAAAGTTATTCAGCCAGGTGGCAGAAGGAATGGCAAGCAACTATTCGGAGCAGATGAAAGGCATGAGCATGGAAGACCGGCTCGATTTCCTCAAAGAGACGCTTGCCCAGGAAGGCTTTACCGTGGAATGGGAAAAGAAGGGCAAGGAATACCAGATCCACGAAATTTTGTGCCCGTATTACCAGATTGGCGTTTCCCATCCGGAAGTGTGCGTGGTCGATCAAACCCTCATCTCCAAAATGCTTGCCCTGCCCGCCCAAAAGGTACAATGCGTTTTGGACGGAAGCGCGCATTGCACGTATGTGGTGAATACTGGAAGTAAAAATTAACTCCAAAGACCTCACAGGTCTTGAAGACCTGTGAGGTCTACTATCACGAGGAAAAATGACCGAAGAAACCATCAACGAAATCCAATGGACGATACATCAGACGAATCCCGAACTGGTTCAGCCGGCGCGCGCGAGTCTTTCTGAGGTAATAGACCCCGAGATCGGGATGCACATCATTCAACTGGGGTTGGTGCGCGACATTTCGGTTGAAAACGGCGTTGGTCACGTGAAGATGATCCTCACCACCCCGTTCTGCCCGTACGGTCCCGCCATGATCGAAATGACCAAGGCAAAAGCGCAAGAAGGATTGAATATGCCCGTCACCATCGAAATGGGCATGGACATGTGGGACTTCTCAATGATGGAAGACCCCTCCGCGTTGGATTGGGGTATGTACGCGTGAGAAGTAGACAAGTAGCGCGTAAACAGGTAAACAGGTAAACAGGTAGACACGTAGACACGTAGACATGGAAACACAACGTCCTCACGAAGATCAACTCGTGAGGACGTTTCAATGCCCGCTTGCGACTCCGGCTTATTCTTCCGTGATCGTTACAGACTCGATCACGTCGGCAGGAATGCCGGAGCCGGGCTCCGTGCGAGTGATGGCGTTCACCACATCCATGCCCTCGATCACTCGACCGAAAATGGTATGCAAGCCGTTCAGCCACTCGGCGGGACCAAACGTAATAAAAAACTGACTGCCGTTCGTGTTCGGACCAGAATTCGCCATGGCGAGCAAGCCCGCCTTGTCGAAGACGAGATCATTGCGGAATTCATCCTCGAAGGAGTAGCCGGGATCGCCCGTCCCATCGCCAAATGGATCGCCGCCCTGCGCCATGAAGCCATCGATCACGCGATGGAACGTCAAACCGTTGTAAAAACCGTTCCGGGCGAGGAACACAAAATTATTCACGGTCACGGGCGTTTTGTCGGCAAAGAGTTCAGCCACAAACTCGCCGCCATTTTGCATCTTGAACACGGCAAAATATTTCGCAGACGGGTCAATGGTCATCTCGGGCGGCGCGGCATATTGCGTGACCGTGACGCGCTCCGCTGACGGGGTTTGGCGGTTTCGAATAAAAACAAAAACCAACCCAATGACCACCAGAACGACGATTGCAAGACCGACTCGTTGAACGATCTGCTCCGATTGTTTTGCCTGCAACACTTTTTCGCGCTCATCGATCTTCTTCTTGTTTGCCATATCTGCTTTTCTCCTGAGTCTTGTCTGGCTATTGGGAGTGGCGAAACGTATGTGTAAAAATTCTCTTCGCCACAGAGATCACTGAGACCATAGAGAGAAAATCTCAAATTCTCTGCGCGCTCTGTGGCTTCACAGACCATAGTCGCCACTCACTGGATATTTCCGACGATTCTAGCATATTCATAACCGTATATAATTGGAACCATGAAATTAAGTATCTTCAAAAAACACATCGCAGTTCCGCAAGACCACGGCTCGTGGGTCTTCATCCTCAGCCCGTTACTCATCGGCATCTTTGCAGGCAAACACTTTAATTACGGCTCATTCAACCTGATCCTCGCCGCAATGGCGGCATTCATGCTCCGCCAACCGATGACCGTGCTGGTCAAGATTCTCGCGGCTCGTCGCCCCAACAATGAACTCCCCATTGCGCGGTTCTGGCTCGCCGTCTATTCGGGCATCGCGCTCTTATCCGTCATTGCCCTCATCCTCGAAGGTTTTTATTTCATCCTGTATCTTGCGCTTCCGGGCGCGTTCGTTTTCGGCTGGCATTTATGGCTGGTGCGCAAACGCGAAGAAAGAAAACAAGTCGGCGTCGAGATCATCGCCACAGGCGTGTTGTCGCTCACCGCGCCTGCCGCCTATTGGATCGGCGTCGGGCAATATGACCCAACAGGCTGGTGGCTATGGATCCTCATCTGGTTCCAATCCGCGGCAAGCATTCTCCACGCCTATATGCGACTCGACCAACGCGCTTTGAAAGCGATGCCCACGCGCCAGGAGTCGCGGAAGATGGGATTCCGCGCCGCTCTGTACACATCCTTCAACCTCGCTTCCACTCTGACGTTGGGAGCGCTCGGCTTTCTCCCCAGCCTTCTCTTCCTCCCCTACCTCTTGCAGTGGAGCGAAACCATGTGGGGAATATTCTTCCCCGCGGTGGGATGGAAACCAACCCACATCGGAATCCGCCAGTTGATCGTTTCCATCTTGTGGACGGTATTATTTATTCTTGCGTGGAAGTAATGAGCTGGCATCGTTTAAATTATTCATGTTAACTCAAATTGCTTTACAATTTGTCACCCTCCCGAAGGACACACCGCGCCCGCGGTGGGCGCAGGTGTCGGGACGATGTGAGCGCCAGCGAAGGGTCTCTTGCGGTGGTAGAAGATTCTTCGCCGCAAAGAACAAAAGCGCGGCTCAGAATGACATATCAAAAAGTCATCCAATCAGCGCATGGAGAATACGATGACCGAATCAAACCTGGTATTGCTCACTGAAATTCAAGGACGCTGGCAGGCGGATATCATCAAAGGCTACCTTGCCTTAAACGGGATCGACTCGCACCTCGCGCAGGAGGCGATCGGGCAACTCATCCCCACGAATTTGGATATCTTTGGGCGCGTGGAGATTTTTGTCGTAAAAGAGGATTTGGACACTGCCCAAAAACTGATGGAAACCTATTTCGAAAACTCGGAGACGGAATGAATTTTGACCTGAACGAAGAACAAAAAATATGGCGAAAAACAGTCCATGAATTTGTGGCGAAGGAAGTGCAACCCAAAGCACATGAAGTGGACGCGACCAGTGAATTCAACTGGGAGGCGACGCGCAAGATGGGTCCGTTGGGGCTGCTGGGGCTCAACATCCCTGAAGCGTATGGCGGCTCAGGCGTGGACGCGATCAGCGCGGCGATCGCGCTGGAGGAACTCGGCTGGGGGTGTGGATCAACCGCACTGGCGATTGCGGCGCATAATGGTCTCGGCACAACTCCGCTTGTTTTATTCGGGAGCGAATCCCTCAAATCAAAATGGTTGTCGCTTGTATCCAGCGGAAAAAATAAACTCGCCGCGTTGTCGCTCACCGAACCCGGCGCAGGCTCCGATCTGCAGGGGGGCGTGGTCACGAAGGCGGTCAAAGAGGGGAACGAGTGGGTCATCAACGGCGCGAAGATGTGGTGCACGAATGCGTCCATCGCGGAGTACATCATCACGCTCGTCCGCACGGATGCGAAAGGCGGCTCGCGTTCGTTGAGTCAGATTCTCGTGCCGACCAACACGCCGGGACTCCGAATCGGTCCCGCCGAAAAGAAGATGGGCTTGCACGGCTCCCCCACCCATGCCGTGACGTACGAGGATGCGCGCGTGCCGCTCGGGAATCTCGTCGGCGAGGAAGGCAAGGGATTGCAACAAACGTTATCCATCCTTGATGGCGGGCGGATCGGGATCGGCGCGATTTCAATTGGGCTGGCGCAAGCCGCATTCGAGCGCGCGGTGAATTATGCGCGCGAGCGCAAAGCATTCGGCAAACCGATCGCCGATCAGCAAGCCATCCAATGGATGCTGGCGGACGCGGCGACAGAGATTGAACTCGCGCGGACAATGCTGTATAAAGCCGCCTGGCTCAAGGAGCAGGGACGCAACTACAACAAGGAAGCCGCCATGGCAAAGATGTTCGCCACCGAAATGGCGGAACGCGTGTGCCGCAATGCGATTCAGATCCATGGCGGATATGGCTATTCGAGCGAATACCCCGTTGAGCGAATATACCGCGACGCGCGTTTGATGACTATTGGCGAAGGCACGAGTGAGATTCAACGGCTGGTAATCGCCAGGCATGTGTTGGCGAGCGAGTGATTTTATAAGGCTCTACCGTTTTTAACGGGAAACCCTTTTCAAACACAAAGGCTTGCATTGACGGTTCGTCTTTCGCTCACCGTGTCGAAATGATACGACGGTCACAAAGGAAAAACCCAAGAAATGTAGGCTTTTTTTCCCTTTCTGTACTTTGTGTCCTTCGTGGCGAGGCTCTTTCCCGTTAAGTACGGAAGACCCTTTTTTCTTTTTTTGGACACAGACCCCTGCGCCGTTCGCAAAAGCAGGTGAAAACGCTGACTGCCGCTAATTTAAAAGAAATCTGCGTTTTCGTAATTCCTCAGCCTCGGAACATGTCGCTGCGAGGCGCTCTTGGTTTTGCCGAAGCAGTCTCCCCATACCGGGAGATTGCTTCCCTTCGACAGGCTCAGGACAGGCGTCGGGACCCCGAAAAAACATCGGGGCAGGCGAGCAAGAGCCCTCCTCGCAACGACACGCCTGAGCAGTTACGATTTCCGAGGGAATCATACAGGCGCGCCTTCTCTGCGGACGTTGATATACAGCGGCATCTTGCTCTCCGCGTATTTGGTTTCAGAGACAAGTTTTGTGGAAATAAGCGCATCGTTTTCAAGGGACAGGCTGGCAACAAGATCCCGTGAGCGTTTATCCTGCTCTCGATGATTGAGTTCGCCTTTCAAGACAACCATCACATCAATATCCGAATCGGGCAGTTTACCCTAGCCGCGCGCGAACGAGCCAAAGAGGTCCACGGCTTTCAACTGGTCGCCATAGAGTTCAACCAGTCCCTTTTTGAGTTCGCTCAGAATTTCTTTGATCTTGTCCGGCATGTGTAATTTCTTTCTTGCGTTGATTATACCCCTGCCAAAGATTCAACCTTACACCTTGATCTCCACCCTCGTGCCCACACGACCATACACCAATTCCTTCTCCGGCGGCACGGAGGGGGTCGTCCAGCGGTACAGCCATTTCGCGGCTTGCGGAGTCATGTTGATGCACCCGTGACTGCGCGGGCGTCCGTAATCGTTGTGCCAGTATGTGCCGTGAAAAGAGATGCCGTTCTCTTTGATGTACGTCACCCACGGCACGCCGGGCAGGTCAAATCCGCTGGAGGCGAGATCGCCGCGCGCCATGTGCCGCGTGGGGCGTTTATGATAGGTAATGTATTCGCCCTCGGGGGTGGTGTAGGTTCCGCTTCGCAAGCGCCCGCCGGTAGAGACGCGCGTGGCGAACACTTGTTGATTCTTCTCGAACGCCAGCAGGAGTTGATCTTTCAACCGCACTTCAACGCGCTTCTGCTCGTTGAGAATGCCGGGAGAAAGCGGGGCAAGCTCCATGTTGGGGATGAGACGGATGTGTTTCCCCGGCGCGTAATAATAGTTGCCGGTCTTATCGTCGAGCAGGGCGTACCAGATCGTCCCATCCGCGTGGATGGCGCTGGCTTTCACCCAATGCGCCGATTCGTAATAAAGACGATACAGCAAATCGGAATTCGCGTCCGCTTCGAGAAACGCGTCGGTGAACGGCACGCTCACCTCGCCAAGCGCGCCCGCCAGCGAGATGTGTTGCGGCTCGTTGAGGATCGCGCGCACCGGCTGGACGCTCCCCGAATACACGTAGCCTGCGCCTTCCACTTCATACCAAACGCGGTTGTAGGCGGCTTCATCCTCGCTGACGGTTGTGCCGGTGATGGGAACCACGAGGTCGCGCCAGTAATTTTTTACGCGCTTCGATTTTTTCGTCGGTTCCTCGTAGGACCATAACGAATTATCAATGATGCGCCCCTGTGTGATGATCTCGTTTTGTTGGTTGAGAAAATGCGGAAGTCCGGGCAGGAACACCCCCAACATGCCGAAGCCGCTTAATGTGAGAAAGTCGCGCCGCGAAATTTTTTGACTGCTCATGCCTTATCGCGCCACAGAGAGCGCAGAGCGCTCAGAAAAAATCTCAGAATCTCTGCGGTCTCTGTGGCTACCCAACATTAATAATGCACGTTCACCACGGTGCCTTCAGACGCCCAGTAATACAACCATTCCGCGTCGGGGATGCTCAAGTTGACGCACCCGTGACTCATCGGCGTGCCGAAGTTGTTATGCCAGTACGTGCCGTGCAAACCGTAGCCTTTGTAGAAGTACATCGTGTACGGCACATCGGCGAGGTAATACCCAGGACCCGACATGTTCGTCTTCTTGAGTTTGATCCAGATCTTGAATTTGCCGGTTACGGTGGGGGTATATGCTGTGCCTGTGGATACCACGAACGAGTTGACGATCACGTCGCCTTCGTAGGCATACACCATTTGATTTGTCAGATCTACATCGATCCAGCGCGCGCCGTTGCCCTCAGCGGGATACGACGGCTGTGGGTCGTTTGCCACAGCGGAGGTGGGCGCGCTGGTCGGCGGGACGTACGCGCTGGTGGGAGTGTCGGCAAGCAGGTCCATTGCCAGCACAGCCGGCGTTTCTGTCGCGACGGGGAGGGCTGTCGGCGCGTCGGTGGGAGGCGCCATCGGTGTGACGCTGGGCGGCAATGAAAAAGTGGGTAACGCGGGAGCCGGTGTCGCTGTTTCGGTTGCGCCAGTAATGGGCACGACCGGGCTTGCCTGCGTGGGCAATTCCGCGCCAGGGCTTGCCTGCGCCGGCGCGTCGCTCAACGGCTTGGCGATCTCGACCGGCGCCCATAAATTTTCCTGTGTCGGTTGCGGAGCGTTCCTGAGCATCGAAGCAAACGATGACGAGGAAAACGCCCACCATGCGGCAAAGCCGATCGCGATACACGCCAGGAAACCCAACACCGCCCCGAACAAGAGCAAACGACCGCGCGGCTTCGACTCTTCTTTAACTTTAACAGGCGCGGATTCCCGAACCAACGGGATGCCTTTCGCCGGCTGGCTGACGACCGGCTCGACACGCTTCACCCCCATTCTTGCCTGATTCAACTTTCCCTCAGCCCACTCCACCGCCCGTTGCGCCCGCGGACTGCGCGGGTTGAGTTCTTCCGCTTTTCGCGCATACGCCAGCGCGTCTTCCGGGTTGTCATCCGAGGCGACGAGAATCAGCCAGGCGTCCTCGAAATCGGGGGAGAGCAATGCGGCTTCTTCCCCGAGCGCGCGGGCGGCGTTACGGTCATTGCGGCGCAATGCCTCGCGGGCTTGGAGGATCAGTTCACGGGATTGGGAAAGGTTATCGTTCATAGGCGGGAGTGTTCGTTCCAGTTTGATGGTTTAAGGAGAAGATGGCTTCGTGTAGGACGATTTTACCCTTTTATCTGGGTAAAAACCATCTGATTTGCGGTTTGTTCAAGGTAATCGTAATAGAACTTGTTGATGCGCAACCTCGCCTTTTTTTTGAGAATCCGCCAACCTCCACGAATTGACGCTAATCTTTCTGGAACAATTCGCGCCGATTGGCGTGGAGTAGCGAAAAAAACCAAATACACATGGAACCATACGGTTTGCCTGATTACCACTGGATTTCGACAGTGGAGCCCATCTCTGCCCAGTCGTAGAGCAATTTCGATTCGTATGTGCCCAGCACCACACAGCCATAGGAAACCGGTCTGCCGAGAAAACCTTCCCATAACGTCGCGCCGCTCGGCAGGATCGGCAAGGCATGGATTCCATTTTCAAGCCCGCCCGCCCAGTAAATGCCGAGCCAGTTGGGCATCCAGATATCCCACGTGGCGCCGTAGGCATTGTCGAATTTGCTTTGCACGGCAAAGACGCCGACGCGCGTCGCGTTGTTGATACCGGTCGATGCGACAAAACTGTAGATCAGCGCGTCGTTTTCGTAGACGTACATGTGCTGGTCTGAAATATCTACGAGGATGTATTTCGATCCCCCGGATATGACCGGCGCGGGCGGCGGATCGGCTTCGATCTGTTTCGCCTGCTCAAGCGCGACAGAGATTTCGTTGACGATCTCGATGGCGAGCACGGCGGGAGTTTCAGTGGCGATGGGAATTTGAGTCGGCGTTTCGGTGGGGAGGCTGACCGGCGTGTGCGTCGGTTTGGCGATCTCCACGCGCGCCCACAAATTTTCCTGTGTAGCGGCGGCGGGCGTGGGGGCGTTGAGGAACGCGTCTGCTGGCGATGGGGTGAAAAAGAAATAGGCGAGAGAAATGCCGCCGAGGGGCAGAAGCAGTAGCAATGGGAGGAGGAGGCGTCTGTTCTTTGTCATGGATTCAGGTTGGGGATCGGAGTCGGCTCGATATTCTCGTTGTTGGTGAAGCACAGAATCCCATCCACCACGCCGGTGGCGACGCGGTTGGTTTCTTTGGTGAGGATCTCGCGGTCGAGGTTGAGGAAGCCGGTCTCGATGATCGCCGCCACCGTGCTGGGGTCGATCTCGCGGAAGGAGTGGTATTCGCGCATGTCGGCGGTGATGCTCCCGGCGTGAAAATCGAGCCCGGTGATTTTTTGGTAGCGATCCACCAGGCAGGCAGTAAGGCGGTTGGCGCGGTTGATATCGTTGGTGTTGAGCGCGGCGGCAACCTTGAAACCGCTCGCCTGGTCGTTGACGTATTCGCACGAATCGTTGTGGATGGAGACGATGGCAAGGGCGCGGTAGCCGTTTAGGCGCGTGTCATATTCGTTGAGAAGATCGACCACGTAGCCCGCCCCTTGCAATTGCTGTTGGACGATGGCGGCAATATCTAGGTTGACTTCCGCTTCGGTGAGGGTGACACTGCCGTTGCCGTCCACGCACACGGCGCCGGAGTCGTTGCCCAGGTGACCGGCGACGATTCCGATCCTCAATTGTGGCTGTGCTGTCGAGACCTCATCCGGCGCGCGCGGGGTGAGGAGCAGGCTCAAGCGTTCGTAGAAGTTTCCGTTGGCGAGCCCTTCTGAGGGGAGGGCGGTGAACAGGGTTGCCAACAACAATGCGACTCCCAGCGTGGTGGTGATGGCGCGCACCGGGCGCGGGTTGGATGACATGTTGGGATAATGGTAACTGCGTTGATGGGGTTATGCAAGAGGCGCGCTTATGCCTGCCATGGCTTTTCCAAAGTCGGGAGAATAATTTTCGTACACGGATTTCACGGAAAACACGGAATACTTCGCTTTTTAGACCGCGATCCGTGTCGTCCGTGTTATTCCGTGTACCAAAAGAGGTTTTTGTTCCTGCGGCTTGAAATCAAGTATCATCGATGAAACTCTTCTCAAAGGAAAACTCATGGACTCCATCCTCTTTATCATCCTCATCGGTCTGGCGGGCGGAATCGCCATCGGCGTGCAAAGCCCCATGGCAAGCATGATCACGCAGCGACTCGGCGTGTTTGAAAGCGTGTTCATCGTACACCTCGGCGGCGCGGTCATTGCGTTGATTCCCATGTTGATCTATGGGAACAAATTGGGTCAATGGAAAAGTTTGCCGTGGTACGCGCTGGGCGCGGGATTCTTCGGGCTGGGAGTGATCGCCGCGATCAGTTTTATGATTCCGCGTATCGGTGTCGCGCCTGCCCTCATTATTTTGCTGGCGGGTCAAATGGTGATGGGCGCGGTCCTCGATCACTTCGGTTGGTTCGGCTTGGCGCAACGCCCGCTCGACGCGGCGCGGATATTTGGGTTGGCGGTTGTGTTGGCGGGGGTCTGGTTGACGGTGAAATAATTTTCAGCGAAGACTTTATCGGTAATAAGGATAAGAACATCGTTTTTGGATGCAGACCGCGAAGCGCGCTGATTTCACTGATTCAAAGAAATTAAATCTGCGTTTGTTAGCGTGAATCAACGTCCTGATTTAATTCCGAATCTAAATAACGGATGTTACGCAGTCCAGCCGCTGAGACACAGAGTCGCAGAGAAAAATGAAGGTTTTTCTCCGTGCTCTCTGCGGCTCTGTGGCAAAATTGCACAAGGTGGGTAACTAATATCGCTACCTCGCCTCCACATTCACCCGATGCCAGGCATTGTTCATATACCCTTTGAAATTCCAGACTTGCGAAATATCCTGTGGTTGTGTGTTCGCAGACGTATCCATGGCGCGGACGACGAGTTGATATCGTCCTGGTTCCAACTCAAAGTTTGCCTTCCATAACGTCCACGCCCAAGGGTTTGTATCATTAAACAATTCCGCGTGCATCCAGGTTTGCCCGCCATCCGAGGATACATCCACGCGCGCGATTTCCCTCCCGCCGCCCGCCAGCGCATACCCTTGCACTGCGATCATGCCCGCGCCAACCCGTTCATCCTCCGTGTGCGAACAGATCACCGAAGTCACATTCATTTCACCGAGCATCATGCCGTTGTCCCAATTCACAGTGTCCGCGCGCGCGTTCGACGCAAACAAACGATACGCCTTGCGCTGAAAATAATTATGCGACGGTTCATCCTGCACAGTGATGCGCTCCAGCCACTTGACACTGCGCGCGCCAATAAAACCTGGCACGATCGTCCGCAACGGAAATCCATGCGCAGGCGCGAGCGGCTCGCCATTCATCTCATACGCCAAAATCACTTCGGGACTCAATCCCTTTGCCAGCGGAATCGAGCCGCCATATCGAAAACGATTATTCAGACGTTCGACCTCGTCCAGCCCGCCAAATTCAACGTGCAGATTAAGAGCCGCTTCGCTCTCCACGCCTGCAACTGCCAGCACATCCCTCAGCCTGACTCCAGCCCACGCCGCGTGACTGATCGCGTCCACGCCCCAGGGTAGCTCGTGGGGAATCGGTTGCACAGCCATCAACTCTTCGCGACGATTTCCCGCGCACTGCAACGTGGCATTGACAGCGACGCGCTCAAAATTATTTTTGATCTCATCTAACGACAGCGACAAATGCCGCGAGACTCTGCCATTCACTTCCAAACGATACGAGTCCGCGTCCACCTCTGGCACATCCCCGTGACTGCGGACAAAGAACAAATCCGTTGGCGTGATATGGGATTGACCCAATAATCGAGGCGGCGGTCCTCCATTGAAGGGATTCGCCTGCCGTACTCCAAAATCAACATGTTTATCAAATAAAGTTTTCGCCATAGCGCATCCTATATGTTACCGCCGAATAGAATTCTTTCAAGAATCCTGAGGGAACTTTTGCCAGCAAACGCGGATCTGTGAATCCTGTTTTGGGCGCAAGTGTTGAAAATGTTTCAAACGTCAGCGGATGTGGAACCCAGAGATTGCCTCTATCCACGTTGTATTCGACGAGCAGAAGTAAACCGTTTCGCTTGAGATATGAACAGACATGTTTCAGGATTTTTTCTTTATCTTTGAAGAAGTGCAGCGAGTTCGCCATCACAATTCCGTCAAGCGGGGGAATGCGCTGTGCTGAGCCTGTCGACGCATCCAAAGGGCGAGAAAAGTCGTTCGGAAGCAGAATCAAATTCAAAGTTGAGTCGAAGCGGGCGCGGTGAGAATTCTCCAATTCTCCCAATGCTCCTCGATCTTTATCCACCGCGTAAATTGTTGCATCCAATCCAACCAGTTCTCTTAATGCCAACGTAAACGCGCCGCTCCCTGCGCCAAAATCTGCATAGACTCCGCCTTGAGTCAAATTCGCAGGTTGCAGTAAATTGACATGGTCATTATGATTCATGCCGAGAGTATAATCGCATTGGAGAGCCGCCATGAACAACAAACAACTTGCCGACACGTTCACGCTCATCGCCAATCTCTTGGAGATCAAAGGCGAGATCATTTACAAAACGCTCGCCTATCGCAAAGCGTCTGAAAGTTTGATCAGCCTGCCGCGCGAAGCCAGTGAATTTTGGAAGGAAGGGAAGTTGCTTGAAATCCCTGGCGTGGGCAAAGCCATCGCCGAAAAAATTGACGAGTTGTTATCCACTGGCAAACTTGAGTTTCTTGAAAAAATAAAAAAGGAAGTTCCAGAAGAACTCGCCACATGGCTGGCTGTGCCGTCGCTTGGACCGAAAAAGATTGCGATGATCTGGAAGACGCTGGGGATCACGAGTCTTGCACAACTTGAGTCTGCCGCGAAAGACGGGAAACTGCGCGACCTCCCCGGCATGGGCGCAAAATCAGAGACCGCGATTCTCGAAGGGCTGGCATCGCTGGCGCGGCGCACGGGACGAATCTCCATCGGGCGCGCGCTTCCGCTGGCGAACGAGATCATCGCCGCGCTCAAAAAGGTGAAGGGAGTCGTCGCCGCCGAACCCGCTGGAAGTCTGCGAAGGATGCGTTCGACGGTGGGCGATCTGGATATTTTGGTGGCGGCAAAAGATTCAGCGGCGGTGATGGAGGCGTTTGTCAAATTGCCGCGCGTGACGCGTGTGTTGGGCAAAGGCGAATTCAAATCCAGTATCGAGTTTACCGATGGAGTCCGCGCGCAGGTGTGGGTGCATCCGCCGAACGAGTTTGGAACCGCGCTGCAATACGCGACAGGCTCGAAAGATCATAACGTGTTGTTACGTCAACTCGCGCTCGATAATGGTCTATCGCTTTCGGATCATTCATTTAAAAAAGTAAAAGGCGGCAAAGAAATTTTCTGTTCAACAGAAGAGGAAGTATATAAAACCCTCGGCTTGCAATGGGTCCCGCCCGAACTGCGCGAGGGACGCGATGAGGTCGCGCTGGCGAAA